>JBBRMR010000009.1:0-95268 GCA_038230735.1 Cytophagales bacterium | reverse complement strand
TATCGTAATAATTTTAGTATCAATTTTAATATCAAGTATTTCAACCGATGGCAAATTGAGTAATTCTTCGTAAAAAGTAATCTTTTCCATTATCAAGATTACGAAAAATTTATAACTCCACAAAAACTGTCAGAGAACCAAAATTTACAATAATGATAGACCACATTTTTCCAATTATCTACTCACACCAAATCAGATGCACCACCAAAATAAAATTAAAATCAGAACGTATAAAACAAAAAACAGTAGTTAAAAAAGTGCTACTACCTGTCTAAATAATGTAATTTTAACTACTAAAAAACTTGTATCGTTTTTTCAAGACGGGACAAAGTTGAAGTCAAAGATTAAAACTCAGAATTATATGATTGAAAAAGAATTTCATTTACGGGTTTGATATTGGAATAATTATGACTAATTTTAACATACAATTAATTCATTAATAACACATATCATAACAATAAACCAGACTAATATATACTTTCCTGTTTGTTTCATATTCTTTTTATGTTCCATTTACTTCAAAATAAAGAGAAAAACATATAGCACGCTTCCATAAGCAATCCCAACTACCGTTCTTAAAACCTCCTTTTGAATTGCCATAAGCTCCTATATCATTATTAGTTTAATGAGAGAGTTTTGGTTTGTTACTAATTTTTACGGATTACATTTCAACTTTTAATATATTTTATTCAATTAACAAAACTAAAACACAACACAAAATGAGAAAACTCTTACTCATTATCACAGTTCTGTCCTTTGGGCTCGCCATGCAGACATTCGCCCAAGATAGACAAGTCTCGGGGAAGGTAACTTCTTCGGAAGACGGCTCTCCGCTTCCAGGTGTGAGTATTGCCGTGAAAGGTACTTCAAAAGGTACAACTACTGGGGCAGATGGCAACTATAAAATTGCCGTTGGAAATGGAGCATCGCTGGTATTTTCATTTGTAGGTTTTGATGCACGTACTGTTTTAGTAGGTACGCAAACTTCAATTAATGTGGCGTTGTCTAATAATAATTCTGAGCTACAAGAAGTAGTGGTTACAGCACTTGGTATCCAGCGTTCAAAAGAATCATTAGGTTATTCTGCCACAACCGTTAAAGGTTCAGAACTCAACCAAGGAAAGGCGGTTTCAGTAGCTACTGCCTTGCAAGGTAAAGTGTCTGGTCTTCAAATCAACACTATTAATAATGGCGTGAATCCAAGTAACCGTATTATTCTTCGTGGTAACCGATCTTTATTAGGAAACAACGAAGCTCTTGTGGTAATTGACGGTACAGTCTCAACGGCAGATGCTTTGAACTTCTTAAATCCGAATGACATTGATGATGTAACGGTATTGAAGGGTGCAAACGCAGCGGCTTTGTATGGTTCAGATGCTTCAAATGGTGCCTTGATTATCACAACTAAAAAAGGTTCGGCGGGTGCACCCAAAATATCAGTTTCAAACACAACTTACATTGAAGAAATTAGCTTCATGCCTAAATTCCAAGAGCGTTTTGGAGGTGGTACTGAAAATTATAGCAGAGTCTATATTCCCTTTGAAAATCAGTCTTTCGGTCCAGAATATACAACTGGTGATGTGGACGTTAATGGATATGCTGTACAAAAAGGAACAAGTTTAGATTTGGGTATGCCTTTGGAAGATGGTACATTCCAAAAAACTCCTTATACCTACAAGAATAACGCCAAATTGAATTCTTTTGATAAAGGTGCTACCACGCAAAGTGCGGTTTCGTTATCAGTAGGTGATAAGGCAAGTTCATTCTTTATTTCTGCTCAACAAAATAATACAAAAGGGGTAGTTCCTGGCGATATTAAAGACCAAACTTCTATTCGTATGAATGCTTCGCATGAGTACAGTAAATTTAAGGGTGCTTTTAATGTTGGTTACACTACTAATAACGTTGACTTTACAACTTCAGATTTTTATAACACAATCTTGAACACACCAGGACAAGTACCACTTGACCAGTACAGAGATTGGAGAAGTTTTAAAAATGCCGATGGAACGACATTAAATTATGCGAATCCAAACAATTATTTTAATGCTTATTTCTATTCTCCTTTCTTTAATAAGGATGTAAACCGTAGAAAAGAATTCAACTCAACTTTAACGGGTAACGTTGAATTGACCTATAAAGCAACAAGTTGGTTGAGTTTCTTGGCTCGTGTTGGTATTACGAAGAAAGATTATAATGGAAAAGCTAATCAAGAGAAATTTAGGTATAGTGCTTATGCAAAATCAGTAGCTGATTTCTCGGAAGCTCAGAATGACCTAAATGGTAGTGCTTTTGATTATAATTTTGCGGAAAATCGTTTGAGTTCAGACGTTTTCTTAACTGCTGATAAAACTTTTGGTAAAATCCATGCTACTTTCATTGCAGGTATCAACAATAAAGAGACTACTTTGAAATTTGTAAGTACTTCTGCTAATGCTTTGGTTGTTCCAGGTGTATATAACGTAGGAAATCGTATTGGAGAGGCTGGTGCTGCTGAATCTGATTTCAAAACCCGTTTAGTCGGTGCTTATGGAGATTTGACTTTGGGGTATGACAAGTATCTGTACTTGCACGTATCGGGTCGTAATGACTGGTCTTCAGTATTAGGCGTAAATAATCGCTCTTTCTTCTATCCAGGAGCCGATGTTTCCTTTGTATTGACGGAGGCAATCCCTTCGATGAAAGAATTAACGTTCTTGAATTTTGCTAAAATTAGAGTTGCTGCTACCAAGGTTGGAGGTATTAGTGTTGGTCCTTATCAATTACAGACTGCATTTGGAGCAGGTAATTTTCCTTTCGGTAGTTTAGCGGGTTTCTCCGTAGGAAATACACTTGCTGATCCTAACTTGACTCCTGAGTTTACAACTTCTTATGAAGTGGGGGGAGAGTTCAGTTTCTTAAATAACCGAGTAAATTTAGAATTGGCTTATTATACCCAAAAGTCTTCTGCTCAAACGGTTGCTATCTCAACTTCACAAGCCACTGGTTATAGTAATGCTTTAATCAATGCTGGTGTGGTACAAAATCAAGGATTTGAAGTTGATTTGAAAACTACTCCATTAAAATTAGCGAATGGTTTTATTTGGGATTTTAACATCAATTTCAGTCAAGTTGATAATAAGGTGCTTGAATTATACCAAGGAATTAATGAATTGAACCTTTCTAACTATTATGGTTTGACAACGGATGGTTCATTGGGACAAGTATTTGCTACTGTTGGAGAACAATTCCCATTAATCAAAGCTGTCGCTTATAAGCGTGACCCTGCAGGTCGTGTGATTGTTAATGCTGAAACGGGTTATCCTTCACAGGCAACTGGTTTAAAATCAATTGGACAGTCTAACCCTAAATACAGATTGGGACTTACAACCAGTTTTAAATTTAAAGGCTTTGGTTTGAACGCTGTTGCTGAATATCGTGCTGGTAACTATATTTATCATGGTTTGGCAAGTACAGAATGGTTTACAGGTGTAGCCTCTGCAACAGCTGCTTATGGTCGTGAGCGTTTTATATTCCCCAATTCAGTAATTGCTAATGCTGATGGTTCGTTTACGCCAAACACAAACATTACTGTTAAAGACGGAGGTTTAGGTGCTTGGGATAGCAACTTACGTCGTTATGGTGAAAACTTCGTAACGAGTGCAGCATTCTGGAAACTTCGTGAAATTGCACTTTCATATACAGTACCTACAAAAATCTTGGCAACAACTAAGTTTATTAAGAGTGCAACCGTGGGTTTGGTAGGTCGTAATTTAATCACATTATTACCAAAAGAGAATATTTATACAGACCCAGAATTCTCAACAACTACCAGCAATGCAGTAGGATTGAACTCTAATGCTCAAACACCTCCTACTCGTACATACGGGTTCACGGTAAATTTAGGATTCTAAAAATACTCAAAGCAAAAGTTTAACAATAAAAAGAAATTCAAATGAAACTGAAAATATATTCAATACTTACAGCAAGTACCTTATTCTTGGGTAGCTGTACGGGGGATTATCTAAATATAAATGATAACCCTAACCAACCTGTTTCAGCCACTCCTGAATTGGTGCTTTCAAATGCACTTAATGTTTCGGGAGGTCGCTTGGGACACAATGAGATTGGTAATTATTTTGGAGGGTACTGGGCTCCATCAGGGAGTTATTCAGGATTTGCACCTGAAAGACAATACGATTATAGTGCAACTTATGGAACAGGAGTATGGGGCAGTTGTTACGATAACCTGAACGATTATAAGTATATCTTGGATAAGGCTGCTGAACAAAAATGGAGTGCAGTGTCTGGAATTGCCAAAGTAATGACGGTATTTAATTATCAAATCTTGGTAGATGCTTATGGTAATGTTCCGTATTCAGATGCTTTGAAAGGTACATCATCAATTCGTCCAAAATATGATGATGCACAAGTGATTTATGATGATTTAGTTAAAACCTTAGAATCTGCTTCGGCTGATTTGAAAGTGGCTATATCTGGTTCAAATCCAAGCCCAGGAGCTCAGGATATTGTTTTTAAAGGCGATGTAACCAAATGGAGAAGATTTGCCAATACGTTACGTTTGAGAATTATCATGCGTCAGAGCAATATTTCTGGTAAAGATTTTAAGGCTGAAATTGCTAAAATTTTAGCAGAAGGTGCTGGATTCTTAAAGTCAGGAGAATCAGTAACCTCAACGCCAGGTTATTTGAAATCGTCAGGAAAGCAAAATCCATTCTGGGAGAGCTATGTGGCAAATGCCGCAGGTGGTGATGCAGGGCAAAAACAGGCTTATGTATGTTCTGATTTCTTTATTACTACGATTCAAGATAAATTAAAAGATCCACGGTTGGCACGTTTGGCTGCTAAGAATAACGGAGGCATCTATGTAGGTGTACCTTTGGGAGAGGGTAATGATGCCAATCTTTTTCCTAAGCGTTCATGGTTTGGTCCAGCTATCATAAAGTCTTTTGATCAACCAATGTATTTAATGACTTCGGCAGAAGCATTTTTCTTGCAAGCAGAGGCAATTCAAAGAGGATATGTTACGGGTGATGCTAAGACCTTATACGAAGCAGGTATTAATGAGGCTTTCGTTGCCGCAGGTTTAACCTCAGCCGATGCCGCTACTTACTATGGTGGAAGTTTAAATAATGCTTCATGGACAGCTTCAACAGATAAAATTGAGGCAATAATTACCCAAAAATGGGTGGCAATGTTTAGCTTAACGGGTTTTGAGGCTTGGAGTGAATTCCGTAGAACGGGCTTTCCAAAAGTTCCTTTGGCAACTAAGGCAATTCAAGCAAAAGCACCAGCACGTTTGTTTTATCCATCTTCTGAAATTGCAACAAATTCAGAAAACGTGGCAGCCCAGAACGTAACCAGCCAATTTGATAACAAAATCTTTTGGGCTAAGAAATAATCATAAATTATAAAAAATAATCAAATGAAAAGAATTATAAAATCAGGTCTGATATTATTCGCTTCGGTTATCGGACTCAGCTCTTGTTTAGACGACAAAGGCTATACAGACATCGTCAATAGTGTTGGAGCAGAACCCATCGTCAGTATCTTCGGTGCTGATGGTGGAGCATTGCGTGTTCAAGACTTCAAATTGGGCGTAGCTAAGGAGATTACTTATGCTGTAAATTTAGGCTCAGTAGAAGTCTTGAACAAAGATGTTACCGTTACTTTGGGTGTTAGTCAGACGGGCTTAGACTTTCAAAATGCTAAGAGAAAAGCGGCAGGAGATCCTAATTATGCTGTTTTACCAGCCGCTACATACACAATTTCACCTAATCCTGTAGTGATTAAGGCAGGAACTCGTGATACTGAATTTAAAGTGAAAATTACAGTACCCACAACACTTGACTTTGCCAATGAATATCTTTTGCCTGTTGGTATTACCAATGCTGGTGATGTTAAAATCAGTGGAAATTTAGGTTTTGTAAATATCGGAATTGGCGGTTTGCCAAATGCTTATGAAGGTAATTATCGTTCAATAGGTTATTTTCAACATCCAACTGTACCACGTGCCATTGATTTAGATAAAACATTGAAGTCAATAGATAAGACTACCGTAGAAACACAATTTGCAGACTTAGGTGGTTTTGTAATGTGGTTGAAAGTGAATAAGGATAATTCAGTAACATTGATACCAAAGGCAGGAGCTGATGGATTGAATATGTTGGAGCAGTCAGGTACCAATAAATATGACCCTGCTAAGAAAGAATTTACCTTGAACTACAAATATGTTGGGGGAAATGGAGATAGAGTAATTACGGAAGTACTCAGTAGAAAATAATTAATGTTAAGTAATCGTTATTGCAAAAAAGGCTCATCGAAAGATGAGCTTTTTTTGTTGAATATGTATCAAATAAATAGTAAATTCGTTAAATCTTCGAGGGATAAAATCTCAAAGAAGTTCATAATCCATACTTTGAAAATAATATCATGAAACTAATTACTCCGAAAACGTTATTGTTTTCCATTTTAACTATTGGGTTCATTGCTTGTTCAAAAGACAATGATAACAATCTCAATGTTATCACGCTCGAAGCCACCGTGAGTATTGCGGGTTCTGATGCAGGAGCATTATTGATGAAAAATTATAAATTGGACGTAGCTCGCACGGATTCATTTGCCGTCAATATTTCCTCTGCTGATGTACAAAAAAAAGATTTATCCCTCACCTTAGACATCAGTCAGATTGGGTTAGACTTTCAAAATAATAAACAAAAAGCCGCTGGGGAAGCTAATTTCATGGTTTTGCCATCAACAGCCTATTTTATTTCGCCCAATCCCGTTATCATTAAAGCGGGAACTCGTACCGCTAAATTTTCTGTAAAAGTGAGCATCCCCGTTGCCATCGACCTTGCCAATGATTATCTCCTTCCCGTAGGAATAACAAATGCGGGTGATGCCAAAATAAACAGTGCTTTGAGCTTTGTAAATATCAGCATTGAGGGTTTGCCCAATAAATACGATGGGACTTATCAAGCAATCGGGAATTTTACACTGCCAACGTCCACTAGGGACATTAACAGGACAAAAACCTTAAAAACCATTGACAAAACAACCTCCGAAACTGAATTTGCGGATTTGGGAACATTTATGCGGTTAAAAGTGAATAAGGATAATTCGGTAACGATTATTCCGCAGGAGTCCACAACAAATTTGGTAGGAGCAGTTGAACAAACTGGTGTTAATAAGTACGACTCAGCAACCAAAACATTTACGTTGAGTTATCAGTATAATGTTGGTAGTCGGGTGATTACAGAGGTTATCAAGAAAAAGTAGAAAATTTTTCAAATGGAACAACCACCTAAGAAATACACCATTATTGGGCAGGGACTTGCGGGGTCCGTATTGGCGTATATGCTTATGCAGGAGGGACAAGAAGTTCAAATTTTTGATTCCCAAGAGATTCCTTCATCTTCCAAGATTGCCGCTGGAATATATAATCCCGTTACGGGCAGAAAATTGGTCAAGACTTGGTTAGCGGACAAGATTTTCCCTTTTTTGGAAGATTTCTATCCTCAATTAGAAAAAGAATTGAATGCCAAATTCTTTCATCCCATTCCCATATATCGCCCATTTGTGAATGAAGATTCTCAAAAATACTTTAAAAGCGACCACGTACCTGATGATTTTTCGGATTTCGCTTCGCTCGAATTTGAGAATGTTAATCACCAAAATACCGTCAATAGTCAATTAGGTGGCGTAACGACTAAACATTCGGGTTGGGTAGATTTAAAGGTGATGTTGGAAGCTTTCCGAGTGTATTTTTTGTATAAAGAAGTGCTGAATGTGGTCTGTGGAGAACGCTGGGACGCACAGTCAGACCACGGTGGCAATGCAACTGACCTAATCTACTGCGAAGGCTTCAACGGCATCCATAATCCCTATTTCAACTACCTCCCATTCAGTCCCGTGAAAGGAGAATTATTGGACGTCGAAATACAAAATATGGACATTCAAGAAATTATCAATCAAGGGGCATTTGTAATTCCCCTTGGCGATGACGTTTATCGACTTGGGGCAACGTACAGTTGGCATGAATTAGACTTCCTCCCAACTGAACAGGGCAGGGCGGATTTAACAGAAAAATACCAAAAATTAATGAAGCCTGAGATGAAAATTATATCTCATCGGGCTGGTGTTCGCCCTGCCACCAAAGACCGCCGTCCCTTCGTGGGAATGCACCCTGAATTTGACAATTTGGGTATTTTTAACGGCTTAGGTTCAAAAGGAGTATCACTTGCCCCCTATTTTGCCAAACAATTTGTTGATTTTTTGGTCTATAATAAAGAACTTCCCCAAGAAGTCAATATTAATCGTTTTGCTTCGTTATATTTAGGCTGGAAACACCAACCTAATACTCCCCAATGAAAAAAAGTTTATTGTTTATATCGTTATTTTTGATGGCTTGCGTTGCTCAGGCTCAAAACTTTTTTCCTACCCAAGAACCTTTTGGGAAGAACAGAATCCAATTTCGTCCTTTCAAATGGCAGGTACTTACTTCTCAAAATTTTGAGGTGTATTTCTATGAAGGTGGGCAACAATCGGCTACTTTGGCGATTCAGTTGGCGGAGTCAGATTTTGACCGTATTACTGAGCTTTTAGGTTACTCGCCTTTTAGTCGCACCAAGATATTCGTCTATACTTCCACCCAAGACCTCAATCAGAGCAATGTGGGCTTGAACTTGGCTTCTGAAAGGGAAATCAAAGAGGAAAATCTGGCAAAATCACGCATTGAGATTGCCTATTCGGGTAGTTCTTCATCGTTTCGGAAAAACCTTGTGAACGAAATTTCACACGTATTTATCCACGATATGTTATACGGCGGAAGCATCAAAGAATCTCTTCAAAACTCCCTTCTTTTGAGTGTGCCAGACTGGTTTATGAATGGTATAACCACTTATATTTCAGAGGGTTGGAGTACGGAAATGGACTCGTATGTGCGTGATGCCATTTTGAATAAATACCTGAAAAGACCATCTCTGACCTCGGGCAAGGAATCGGCTTTGGTGGGGCAGTCTATCTGGAATTTTGTGGCTGAAAAATACGGTAAAGACAATATCTCAAATATTTTGAACCTCACCCGTATTATCCGAAATGAACAAACTTCCATTTCCAGCACCATCGGAGTTCCATACAGTAAATTTTTGAAAGAATGGCGTGAATATTATACCGTGATGGCTGAAAATACAAATGCTTCCTACATTGCTCCAAACTACGATTCAAAAATTGCGGAGGTAAAATTTAATAGTGCCGAAAGGATAAATAAGTTTAAAATCAGTCCAGAAGGCGCATTTTTGGCAATTTCTAAAAACGAATTGGGTAAGTCGAGTGTGGAGGTGATGGATTTGAAAACGAAGCATACAGTGACGATTTTGACGTCGGGATATAAAACGCTTAATCAATCTATTGACTATAATACGCCCCTTCTTTCATGGACAAAAGGCGGTACATTAGCCGTTATTTATGAAAATCAGGGAGAAGTTATCTTGAATGTTTATACGGATATTACGGAGAAAGATTTATCGGGCAAGTTTGCTTCTCGCAAGGTCTTGAAAGATTTTGACCAAGTACAAAACTTTGATATTTCAGATAATGGAACGTCCATCGTGATGAGTGCCATGAGCAAAGGGCAGAACGATTTGTTTACGTATGATATGGCTCGTGGACGGGTTCAAGCCCTCACCAATGACGTATATGACGACCTCGACCCGCAATTTGTGGGTGCGGCGGGCAAGATGATTTTTACCTCAAACCGTTTGAAAGATTCGTTGGAGGTTGATAAGGGTTCGTATAAAACCTTGACCAATAAATTCAATTTGTTCCTGCACGATGGCAAAGGAAAGCAAGAAGTAGTCAGGCGTTTGGTGGATAATTTGGGTTCGGTTTCCAAACCCATCGTAGTGGATGGAAATACGGTTTATTTTTTGAGTGATGAAAAGGGAATCAGAAATATTTATCGCCTCACAGCAAGTGATTCAACCATTGTTCAGGTGAGTAACTGTCGTAATGATATTGAAGAATTTGATTTTTCTACTAATACTAATGCTCTGATAATGAAGCTAATAGAGGGAAATGCTGAGGTAATTGGTTTGAAACAAAAGGCAGATTTTACTGTAAAAAATAACACGCTATATACGGGACGTAATATAAAATTATTTGGTATTATTCAAAACATTAATACCCCAAGCGATAAGCCAAAAACGGGAGATAATCAGACTCCTGCGGTGGCATTGGAAATACCCGTTACGAAATCTAAAATTGTTTTGGAACCTGGGGAAGTTGATACGGATAATTATCAGTTTGAAGCAGGAGCAACCGCACGAAAACTTGCTGAACCCTCCATTTTTACCCCTAAAAATGATAAGAAAAATAAGGTTGAAAAAATTATTTTGGCAAAACAAAATCGCAAAGAGAATATCAAAATTAGAGGACCCGTTGAGTATAATAATCCTTTTGTGGTGAACAGTACCGACCTTGATTTTATCATAGACCCTTTGCCCCAAAGAGGTTTTGGACTGAAAGGGACGATAAATATGAATGATTTATTGGAAAACCATCATTTACAGGGAGGAATTTTTATTACGCCAAATCTTAAAAATACCGATATTTGGGGACAATATTCCTATTTGGCAAAACGCATTGATTATAGCGTTCGTTTCGACCGCCGTTCGATTACGGAGGATAATGAGAATTCTCAGAAAAAATACCATTTCAACAAACTGACGTTCTCGGCATCGTATCCAATTAATACAAATATGCGAGTGGCGTTTTCTCCTTCCTATACCTCAAATCGCTTTTTGGATTTGAATAATTTAGCTTCTCCCGATGGTTTTGCCAACTATGCAGGGGCTCGGGCAGAATTTGTGTATGACAACACCATAAGCCACGGGGTAAATCAGTTGGAAGGCACTCGTTTTAGGGTTCGTTTTGATAATTATACGGGACTGAATAATGCCCAAGATGGCTTTAATCGCTTTTATGCTGACCTCCGTTATTATCTCAGATTTGGAAAAGGTATCACTTTGGCGGGTCGTCTTTCGGGAGGTCATTCCTTTGGAAATTCACCAAAACAGACCGTTATGGGCGGTATGGATAATTGGTTGGAATGTAATTATGAGAATAGAACGGACAACAATAATCCTTTCAGCAGTGCCAAATATGACAATAAGGATATATTTTTCTTGGATTATGCTACCCCCATGCGAGGATTCAATATTAATAAATTATCGGGGACAAGTCATTTAGCGATGAATATTGAAGTGAGAGTTCCCGTAGCAAAATATCTTACGGATGCTCCCGTGAACAGTAGTTTCTTTAAAAATTTACAGTTTGTAGCTTTTACTGATATTGGTACGGCTTGGACGGGTGTGGGTCCTTTTGCTCGTAAGAATGGGTTTAATACCAGCGTTTTGGGAGGTGGAAACTTGCCTTTCGTAGCCACTGTTACCGATTTTCGTAATCCTTTTTTGATAGGTTACGGGGTGGGAGTAAGGACTACCCTTTTAGGCTACTTTGTAAAATATGACATTGGTTGGGGTTTAGAAAACAAGGAAATCAAAGCTCCAATTTCGTATGTTACGGTGGGGTATGATTTTTAAGTAATTTTCTTCTATAATCCTCGTAATGGTTGATTTCCAAGGGAAGGCTTCGTTCTGCACGAAGCCTTCGCTATTTCACTATATAATTATTGGATAAATTTTACGGTAATTAATCTCTAAAATACCATGAAAAAAATAATACTATCAACATTTTTATTATTAAACTTCTTGTTTTCAAGTAGTTATGGACAAGCTGTTAATTTTACAGAATCAGTCTTACCCATTCTGAAAGTAAATACTAACGGCAATACCATTGTAAACGAACCTAAGATTTTGGCGGATTTACAGCTAATTGATAATGGTTTTGGCAAACTAAACAAGATTACTGATAAACCTAATGTCTATCTTGGCAAAACGGGTATTGAATTTAGAGGCTCAACTTCGCAAACTTTTTTCCCTAAAAAACCTTATGGATTTGAACTTTGGGTGGACTCTACGCAGGTATCTCGGAAAGTTGCTCTTTTGGGTATGCCCTCAGAATCGGATTGGGTTTTGAATACTTCTTATAATGATAAAACCTTCATGCGTGACGTGTTGGCGTATGATTTGGCTAATCGGATGGGTCGTTATGCTACTCGTACCCGCTACTGCGAAATGGTGATTAATGGTAGTTACGAGGGGATTTATATTCTGATGGAAAAAATCAAAAAGGATAAAAATAGAGTTGATATTTCTACCTTGAAGACAACTGACAATACTGGGGACGATGTTACGGGCGGTTATATTTTAAAAATTGATAAAACCGAAGGCACAAAGTCTAGGCTCTGGAATACGGAATTAACCGTAAATTCTAAAAAATATATTATTCCTATACAGATTGAATACCCTAAGTTGGCAGATATTACGGAACAACAATACACTTATATCAAAAATTATGTAACTGAGTTTGAAACCAGTTTAAAGGCAAATGATTTCCTGAGTCCCACCGCAAAATGGCGTTCAATGAGTGATATTGATAGTTTTGTGGACTATTTTTTATTAACAGAAATGACCAAAAATGTGGACGGGTATCGGCTCAGTACGTATTTTTATAAAGAGAAGGATAGTAAAGGCGGCAAATTGAAAATGGGACCCGCTTGGGACTATAATTTGTCTTTTGGCAATGCCGATTATGCCGAGGGGTATAAAACTTCTGGTTTCCAGTACAAAGAAAATGATTTGTTGATTCCTGCGAATGATACCTACTTTTTAGCACCTTTTTGGTGGGAAAGGTTGGTAACGGATTCCACTTTTGCGAAAAAAGTTGCCACTCGTTGGAAAGTAATGAAGACATCGGTTTTTAGTCCAGACCGAATTGATAAGTGGATAGATTCGACTGCTACTATTTTACAACCTATTACAGTCAGAAATTTTAGCCGTTGGCAAGGTGTTTTGGGTAAAAAAGTATGGCCCAATTATTACGTGGGTAATACATATCAGGAAGAAGTAAATTGGATGAAATCATGGATTCGCCAAAGAGTAGCGTGGTTGGATGGTCAATTTGCTACCTACGGTGTTGTTTTGGCAAATGAACAAGAAATCGTAAAGGAATCTCCTTTGCGAGTATTCCCCAACCCTGCCGAAAATCAAACCATGATTGAATATGATGTTTTGCGAAAAGCAAGGGTTACGATTAACGTATATGACCTCACGGGAAGGCTCATCAAAACGCTTGCTGATGAAGATAAACCAGTTCAGACTTATAAGATTTCTTTCAACAGTGAAAACCTGAAAGCTGGAACGTATATTGTTGATTATCAAGCTGATGGCGTATCAGTGGAACAAATTAAGATGGTGAAAAGGTGATTTTTCACCAAATAAAATTAATAAAATTCATGAAAAATAAAGCCTTATTTTTTTAGTTTTCCTCAGTCAAAATCTTTTTGCCCAATTCAATCCGCAAAAGCCTGATTTATGTCAGGGAGCTTTTTTTACGGTGGAAGCAGGTCTGAAATTTCATGAGGAATTAACCCAAAAAACGCCCGATTCTTTGGCTTGGGCAAAGCGTAGAATATTGATTAAACAGGGTATTTTAGAAGGTGCTGAATTGAATAATTTTACCAACAAAACACCTTTGAAACCCATCATCAATAGCTTAAAAATGATGGATGGTTATACCGTTGAAAACGTAGCTTTTGAGAGTTTGCCTGGTTTTTATGTTACTGGAAATTTGTATCGTCCAACGAATATAAAAGGCAAAAAAGCGGGTATTCTCTGTACGCACGGGCATTGGGAGGGCTTCAAAGGGCGTTTTTTACAACAAACTCAACAACGTTGTATTACACTCGCACGGATGGGTGCGGTTGTTTTTGTGTATGATATGGTTGGGTATAGCGACTCAAAACAGTGCAAACACGCCATTCCGAAAGCCTTTAAATTACAGACTATAAATAGTATGCAGGCTCTGGATTTTTTAAGTTCTTTGCCCGATGTTAATGCTGACAGAATTGCCATCACGGGCGAGTCGGGCGGGGGAACGCAATCGTTTATGCTTACGGCTTTGGATGAGCGTATAAAGGTCAGCGTTCCAGTGGTGATGGTGTCGGAATATTTCTTTGGTGGTTGCGTTTGCGAAAGTGGAATGCCCGTACACAAACGTCCTGATAATCAGACCAGTAATGCTGAAATTGCCGCTTTGACAGCTCCCAGACCGATGCTTTTGGTGTCAGATGGTGACGATTGGACGAAGAATACTCCACAAAATGAATATCCTTTTATCCAAAGAATTTATGGATTCTATGGAGCAAAAAGCAATATCGAAAACGTCCATCTTGTCGATGAAAAGCATGATTATGGCAAAAATAAAAGACAAGCCGTCTATCTTTTTTTAGCGAAACATTTAAAATTAAATACGGAAAAAGTATTGAAAAATGGCGTTTTTGATGAAAGTCAAAATGTGTTACTGGAAGATAAAGATTTACAGATTTTTACGGAGAAATATCCTTTACCTAAGAATGCGGTAATGGGTGATGAGGCGGTGATGGGGTTGTTGAAGTGAATTTGAAAAGTATCTCAAATTTTTAAAATATCAGTAATACTTTTACTATTTCATCCATGAAACTACTAATTTTAGCCATTTCCCTTTCCTCAACACTTTCTATTTTTGCACAAAATAGTGGAGTGAATATTTTGACTGGTGCAGACCAAACCGATAAATATTTGGGCTACTTACAAAATAAGCGAGTGGCTGTATTGGCTAATCCTACCACAATTATCGGTAAAAAACATTTAGTAGATAGTTTACTCAAAAGGGGTGTAAACATCGTCAAAGCCTTCGGACCTGAACATGGTTTTAGAGGTAAAGCAAGTGCTGGCGTAGTGGTTTCTGATGAAAAAGACTTAATAACGGGTATCAAAATTGTTTCATTATATGGTTCAAAAAGAAAGCCAACGGTTGAAGATTTATCGGATGTGGATATTATGATTTTTGATATTCAAGACGTTGGTTGCCGCTTTTATACTTATATCAATGTGCTACGTGATGTGATGGAGGCTTGTGCCGAGAACAACAAAGAATTATTGATTTTGGATAGACCAAACCCCAATGGATACCTGATTGACGGACCCATTTTGGATATGAAATACAAATCAGGGATTGGGCAATTTCCTATTCCGATTGCCCACGGTATGACCATCGCAGAATTTGCTCAGATGATTAATGGCGAGCAATGGATGTCGAATAAGTTGAAGTGTAAACTGAAAATTATTCCCGTAAAAAACTATGCACATAACATGGAATATAACTTACCAATTAGTCCTTCGCCAAACTTGAATACTCAACAAAGTATCATGCTTTATCCTTCAACTTGCTTGTTTGAAGGCACTTATCTCAACCACGGGCGAGGAACTTATACACCGTTTACGGTTATCGGCAGTCCTTTGTTGAAAGGAAAATACAAATTTTCATTCACACCCAAAAGTATAAATGGGATGAGCGAGACACCAATATTTGCCAATGAAATTTGCTATGGGTTAAATTTGCAAAATGTTAATATAGACTCTCTAAGGAAGACCAAACGAATAAACATCACATGGCTTATTGACCTCTATAAATCATTTCCAGAAAAAAGTAAGTTTTTTGATAACTCACTGAGTAATCAAATGAACGACATCAACGTACTTGTAGGGGTATCCGATTTTAGAGAACAAATTAGAGTTGAAAAGGCTATCAAGCAAATTCAAGATTCTTGGGAGCCAAAGTTATCGGATTACAAAATCATGAGAATAAAGTATTTACTATATGCTGACTAATGAATATGCATCTGATAAAATTCTTAAAAATCAACGTCAAATACACATGACCACAAACACAATCCGACTAAAATCTGCCGACGTTTACAGAGGCTTCGTGATGCTCTTGATGATGGCAGAAGTGCTAAGTTTTCAGTCGATTCATGTGGCTTTGCCCGAAAGTGATTTTTGGCAGTTTATGGCTTTTAATCAAGACCATGTGGCATGGATTGGTTGCTCGCTGCATGATTTGATTCAGCCTTCGTTTACCTTTTTGGTGGGCGTTGTTTTGCCCTATTCCATTGCCAGCCGTATTGCCAAAGGGGAGGATTCTGCCCAGATGACTCGTCATGCTTTTTGGCGTTCTTTTTTGTTGATTGTTTTGGGAATATTCCTCCGCTCGCAGGGACATACCCAGACTAATTATACTTTTGAAGACACGCTTACGCAGATAGGATTAGGTTACGGATTTTTGTTTTTATTAGGTTTTCGTTCTCAGAAAATTCAACTTATTGCTCTGATTATTATATTGTTAGGTTATTGGCTCGCCTTTGTTTTATATCCTTTGCCCAATGCCAATTTTAATTACGAATTGGTGGGCATTGATAAAAACTGGCAACATTTAATGAGTGGTTTCTCAGTTCACTGGAACAAAAACTCCAACTTTGCTTGGGCGTTTGATACTTGGTTTCTGAACTTATTTCCAAGAGAAAATCCATTTATCGCTAATGGTGGGGGCTATGCAACGTTGAGTTTTATCCCCACCCTCGGCACCATGATTTTAGGGCTTTTTGCGGGTAATATTTTACATTCCGATAAGGTAGATTCTGAGAAACTGAAATTGTTTTTAACTTACGGAATCGGAGGAATTATTTTGGGATTATTACTAAATTATGCAGGAATTTGTCCCAACGTAAAACGCATCTGGACACCCACTTGGGTAATTTTTAGCGGTGGGATGTGTTATTTATTATTAGCTTTTTTCTACTGGACAATTGACGTTTTGCAAAAAGGAAAATATACTACGTGGTTGATGGTTATCGGGATGAATTCCATCGCCGCCTACGTGATAACACATACGGTTGATAGCTACATTTCAAAGCAATTATTTACGCATTTAGGCAGTGATTATAACACTATTTTCGGGCTATCTTACAAAACCCTCGTACATGGCGGTTTTGTATTACTCTTTGAATGGTTGATACTGAATTGGATGTATAAGAAGAAGATATTTATTAAGATTTAACTCATTCAATACGCCTCAAACCAATGAAAATGTTGATTAATAATGTTCTCCTTTTCTTGCTTTAAATATTCCAAAAATGCAGAAGCAACGGGCGACAAATTTTTATTTTGCAGCCAAATCAAATTCCAAACTGATTTTATGGGAAAACCTTTCACGGGAATTATTTGGAGTTCGTGGTTATTGAGTTCATTTTTGATACCAATTAAAGGCATAATTGAGTAACCTAATCCAGCAATTACGGCTTGTTTTACGGCTTCATTGGAGGTCAATTCCATCTTCTTTTTTACGGGTAATCTATTGGCTTTGATAAATTTTTCCATCACGTAACGAGTCCCCGAACCCTGTTCACGATAAATGAGAGGGATTTTCTCAAAAATTGAATTATCATAAGACTTCTTTCCATATTTTTCCTCCATATTTCCCACCGCAAACAATTTATTCTGAATTAGCTCTAAATTATTCAAGCTCAAATTTTCTGGTATGACAGAAACCAGCGAAAAATCGACTTCATTTTTTTCTAAACTTTCAACCACTTTGGCTTTATTGGTTACGTCCAAGAGTAATTCTATTTCGTGATGTGATTTCAAAAAAGCTGATAAAAAATACGGAATCACGTATGTCCCCGTAGAAACCGCCGAAATCTTCAATTTCCCTGCCAATTGACCTTTAAAAGCCGATGTTTTGTAATTAATGGCATATACTTCCTGTAAGATTTTTTCCGCTACCAAGGCAATTTCCTTTCCAAAGTCAGTAATAAAAATCCGTTGATTGATGATTTCGGTTAAGGGAATATCAAATTGTTGTTGGAAGTTTTTCAACTGAATGGATACCGCTGGTTGGGTCAAATGGAGTTCTTCGGAAGCCTTCGTAATGCTTTGGGTCTGGGTTACTTTCAGAAAGATATTGAGTTGACTAAGGGTAAAGTTCATAAATTTATTTTATAATTAATATAGTAAAGTTAAATAAAAATTTATAAACTCTAATACGCAACTTTGCATCGTAATAATTAAAACCCCTTTTTATGAAAATGAAAAAAAATGGATTAATGCTATTAGGATTGCTTTTTTGGGCTACTTTTAGCATAAAAAAAGGATTTTCTCAATCAACTGATAGTCTTAAATATCAAGACTTGCTGGTTCAAAAAGTATTGACGCTCGAAGAAAGAGCTAAACTCACGCCCAACCAAATTTTGCAACAATTTAAAGATGGTAATGAACGTTTCAGAACAAATAATTCCACTAAAAGAGACCACACCGCCCAAATAAGGGAGTCGGTAGTGGGGCAATTTCCGAAAGCGATGGTGTTGAGTTGCGTGGATAGTCGTGTTCCAGTAGAAGACGTTTTTGACCAAGGTTTGGGTGATGTTTTCGTGGGACGGGTGGCTGGAAATTTTGTCAATAAAGACCTTTTGGGAAGTATGGAATTTGCCTGTAAATTAGCGGGGGCAAAACTGATTTTGGTCATGGGACATCAGCACTGCGGAGCTATTAAGGGGGCAATTGATGATGTGAAATTAGGAAATTTGACGGGTTTATTGGCTAAAATTAAACCCGCCGTAGAAAAAAGTCAGGATTATAAAGGAGATAAAACCACTAAAAATGAAGTATTCGTAAGATTAGTGGCTCAAAACAATGTACGACTGACCATCGAAAATATTAGGAAAAAAAGTCCAATACTTAGAGAAATGGAACAAAAGGGCGAAATAAAAATCGTTGGAGCATTTTATATGCTTACTAAAGGCGAGTTGGTATTTTTGGATTAAAATAACAGTGCAACAGAAATTTATGGAAGTCGTCCTTTTGAAGGACGACTTCCATCTCACATATATAAAAAACAGAAAATGGATTTTCAGATATTGATTTCAAATTTAACTAATCCTACTTTATTATTTTTCTTGCTCGGTATTATTGCCACCACCGTAAAAAGTGATTTAGAAATCCCAGAATCTTCCAGCAAATTTATTTCTTTGTATTTGCTTTTTGCCATTGGTTTCAAGGGCGGACAAGAATTAGCCCATAGCCATTTCAGTAGTGAAATTTTTTACTCAATCATCATGGGGCTTTTGATTGCTTCTCTGATTCCGATTTACACTTTTTTTATCTTGAAACGAAGAGTGAGTATCAGCGATGCGGGGGCAGTGGCAGCAACGTATGGTTCAGTGAGTGCGGTAACGTTTGTATCAGCGGTTTCATTTTTGGAAGCTCAACAAATTCCTTTTGGCGGACACATGGTTGCAGTAATGGCACTAATGGAATCTCCTGCCATCATTGTCGGCGTTATTTTGATGATGCAGTACGATAAAGAAGCAAAAAAAGAAGGTAGTATGAAGAGTATTGTACAACATTCATTTACGAATGGAAGTGTATTATTGATTTTTGGAAGTTTGATTATTGGCTTCATTGCCGACTCCAAACAAGCCGAAGGAATTAAGCCTTTTACAACCGATATTTTCAAAGGGTTTTTAGCTTTGTTCCTTTTAGAAATGGGAATGGTTACGGCAAAAAGATTTTCATCCTTCCGAAAATACGGACTTTTTCTTTCCGTATTTGCCATTTTGATTCCTGCCCTCAATGGTTGTATTGTGGCATTTGCCAGTAGTTTAGTTACGGAAAACATCGGTAACAGATTCATTTTTGCCATCCTTGCCGCAAGTGCCTCCTACATTGCCGTGCCAGCCGCTATGCGTTTGGCAGCACCCAAAGCCGACCCGGGACTTTTTATTCCGATGGCATTGGGATTGACTTTTCCATTCAATATCACCATTGGAATGCCCATTTATTTTGCCATTGTCAGTCATTTTTAAGCATAAAAGGCTTTCAGTTAAACCTATAAGGTTTTAAAACCTTATAGGTTTGATAATCAGTAATTTTATAAAAATCAGTGTGCTTTCATTACTTTAATCAATTCTTCCTTTTCTTGGGGCGTATCAAATTTATACCGATAAATTTCTTCAATTTTATCAACTTCTCCTGGTTCAATTTCAAGCATAGACTTTATTAATCCCGTGTGCAAATCCAAAACCCAGCCGTGCAAATGGGGGTAATTTTCACCCTTTGCCCAAGCCTTCTGAACAATAGTAGTTTTGGCTAAATTAGAAACTTGTTCAATCACATTGAGTTCAACCATTCGGTCAAATTTTCGGTCTTCGTCCACAATTTCATCCAGTTCGGGCTGGTGCTTCACATAAACGTCTTTAATGTTCCGTAACCACTTGTTAATCAGCCCGTAATCTTTATTGGTCATTGATGCTTTTACGCCTCCGCACTGATAATGCCCCACGACCAAGATGTGTTTTACCTTCAAAACCTCCACGGCATATTGTAATACCGAGAGCATATTCAGGTCGGTATGAATCACTAAATTTGCTACGTTACGATGCACGAAAATTTCACCTGGTTGCGTTCCTGTAACTTGGTCGGCAGGGACACGGCTATCGGCACAACCAATCCAGAGGAATTCAGGGGTTTGGGTTTCGGATAATTTTTCAAAATATTCAGGGTTTACCTGTAATTTTTGAGCAGCCCAATTCTTGTTGGCTAGCAATAGTTTTTGATATGATTCCATTACTTTTGCGATAATTTAATTTTCTGTGAGTAATTCCGTTTAATTCAACTTTAATATTCTTATTTTTTGCTGAATCAGCAAAATCTTCGATTACCATAAAAATATCATGATCAATAAAATCTACGGATGAGCCATCAATGTAAACTGAATCATTTTCTTTTATTGAGGTAAATATTTTGACTAATGCCGCTCGATTATAAAAGAACACATCTTTATTAAATTTTATCAAAATATTTTTTCCTTCCCGAAAAAATGAAATAGACGATTTGAAGTTATTATAAATGACATAACCTAATCCGATTACCAATCCGATGCCTATTCCCTTTAACAAATCAGTGAAAACAATGGCAACAACCGTAATTAAAAATGGGATAAATTGGTCTTGTCCATCTTTATAAATTGCTTTGAAAACGGACGGTTTTGCTAATTTATATCCCACTAAAATTAACACGGCAGCCAAAGCCGAGAGCGGAATTTTATTCAGAATATTAGGCAAAAATGCTACTGAAACTAATAACAGAATGCCATGAAAAATGGTGGACATTTTGGTTTTTCCTCCCGCCCCAATGTTGGCAGATGTCCGTACAACTACTTGCGTAACGGGAATTCCACCAATCAATCCTGATACAATATTACCAACTCCTTGGGCTAATAACTCTTGATTTGTAGGGGTATTTCTTTTTTGAGGGTCGAGTTTATCCGTAGCATCCACGCAAAGGAGAGTTTCTAAACTGGCAATTACTGCCAAAACTAAGGCTGTTTTCCAAACAATGGGATTGCTCAATCCTTTCCAATCAGGGAAGGTGAAGAAACCCAAAAAGTCGCTTGCTGAGTTACTTACAGGTAATTTTACTAAATGTTCTTGTTGTAATTTGACATCAGAGGGCAAAAATTCGTTAATGATTATTCCAACCGCAACGCAAATTAAGGAAGCGGGAATTTGACTTAAAAATTTTATATTCTTGATAAATTTTTGTTCCCACAATATCAAAATTGATAAGCAAACTATACCAATTAAAAATGCACTAAAATTAATGTAATCAAAGACTTTCAATAGTTCGGTAAAGGTATTTTCGCCATCGGGCTGGAAGAAACTGAAATCACCTTCATAGTCTTTATCAATACCGAAAGCGTGGGAAAATTGTTTCAGAATAATAATAATTCCGATGGCTGCCAACATTCCTTTGATAACTGAGGAAGGAAAATAAAAGGCAATTTTACCCGCTCCTATGTAAGAGAGAACCACCTGAAAAATACCTGCCAGAACGACTGAAACCAAAAATAAATCGAACCGTTGCCCTAAATCTTGGATGGCAACCAAGACAATAAGTGTAAGCCCTGCCGCTGGTCCACTTACGCCCAGCGAAGAGCCAGACATTGCCCCTACGATGATTCCGCCTATAATTCCTGCAATGACTCCCGCAAAAAGTGGGGCTCCCGAAGCCAAGGAAATTCCCAAACACAAGGGCAAAGCCACTAAAAATACGACCAAACCTGCCATAAGGTCGTTGCCGAGGTAACTGTTTAATTTCTCTTTCATGATAAGATTTTTATGAATGATTCACAAAAAAAGGTAGATAGTACATAATTTTCGGAATTACATACTTCAAGTCGAAACAACCCTTAGTAGGGTTAATGAAGAAAAGAAAATTATACTTCAGGAGGGGGGCAAATAATGGAGTAAATTACCTGTTTGTAGCAGTTTTGGGCGTGATTTAGAATAAATGAAAGTTTTGGAGAAATGAATATTTCTTGGAAATGAAAATGAGTGTTACCTTGAAAAATTTTGTCTAAATCAGCATCTTTTTCAAAGTCATCCGATTCAGAATCGTCTAAATCGATAAGTTCTTGGGCACACTCAATCTTGTCAAAACAAAGTTTCACCAACTCTTCAATCGTGGAAAAGGTGAAGGCAAAAAAGATGAATAATATGATTGCTTGACGTAACAAAAAAATAGTTTTGCGTTGGTTATAATTTTATAACTAACGCAAAACTATGAAAAAAATTCTTAACCATATAGGTTAGGATAGAAACTTAGGTTTTTTAGGGAATATTTTAAAAACCTAATCTGCTTATCCTCTCTATGTGGTTACAAATTAAATTGATGGAGTTTATCATATAAAAAAGATATTATATAAATAATAGAAGAAGATACAGTAAATAGACATAATGGATTTAAACTTTACTGAAAAAATTACTTCAAAAACTCATTCGGTATAATTTTCAAAGTATCCTTTTTAAAGGTGATTTTGTAAATCCCCAAATGCTTCGAAAATAATCTTATTGTACGTAATTATTTTTTACATGAATTTTAAATTATTACACTTCAATTTTATTTCCGTCTTATTATTCGATAAGCAATTTTTATATTTTTCAGTCAATAAGCCACACTTTTTGTTAGGGCTGAATTTCATTTTTTATTAATCAAACTTTATCATGAGAAAAATTTTCATCCTGTTGGTTGTGGGTGCAACGATGTTGTGCAATACCAGTTGTGAATCAAAAAAGGAAGAAAAACAAGAAGAAGTTACATTCCTTGTTACCAGTCCTCTAACGAAAGACACCACGATTTTGGCTAACTACGTATGTCAAATTCACGCCATTCAACACATAGAACTGAGGGCTTTGGAAAAAGGGTACTTGCAAAAAATATATGTGGATGAAGGTAAATACGTAAAACAAGGGCAGTTAATGTTTCAAATTATGCCCGCTATGTACAACGCAGAGTTCAATAAAGCGGAGGCAGAAGTAAACTTCGTTGAAAGAGAATATCTCAATACGAAATCACTCGCTGATAGTAATATTGTTTCAAAAAATGAATTGGCTTTGGCGAAAGCAAAATTAAATAAAGCAAAAGCTGAAATGTCAATTGCCCAAGTTCATTTGAGTTTTACGTCCATAAAAGCCCCATTTAGTGGCATTATGGATCATTTTCAGGTAAGACTCGGGAGTTTTGTCAATGAAGGAGATTTATTAACAACGATGTCGGACAACAGCAAAATGTGGGTTTATTTCAACGTACCAGAAGCCGAATATTTGAATATTAAAACCCATCAGAATAAAGAAGATATGTTGAATGTAAAACTTTTGATGGCAAATAATCAGATGTTTAAGTTTGGTGGTATTGTTCAAACCGTGGAGGCAGATTTTAATAATGAAACGGGAAACATCGCTTTCCGAGCCACTTTCCCCAATCCAGAAGGACTTTTGAGACATGGAGAAACGGGGAGTATTGTGATTAAGCAACCTTTAAAGTCAGCATTAATGATTCCGCAAAAAACTACTTTTGAGGTTTTGGAAAAGAAGTATGTTTATGTGGTGGACAAAAACAATGTGGTTCAGTCGAGAGAAATTAAGATTGCCGCCGAGCTTCCAAACATATTTGTTGTTCAGAGTGGTCTAAAAAAGGATGATAAAATTCTGTTGGAAGGCTTACGTCAGGTAAATGAAAAACAAAAAATAAAGTACAAATTCCTACAACCCGAATCTGTTATATCAAATTTGAGTTTGTATGCTGAATAGATAGTTGTTCGTTTTTCGATGCTCGATGTTCGGTAGTAACCCGTTGATAATTAATAATTTATAATAAAATAAAGCTTTGATTAAGGAAGCCTTCGCTTCAAGCGAAGGCTTCCTTCTCTAAATAAAAAAATAAAAAGATATGTTTAATCAATTCATCCGCAGACCCGTATTTGCCATTGTGATTTCCGTCATGATTGTCTTTGTGGGTTTGTTGGCAATCACGAAATTACCCATTTCCCAGTTCCCTGACATTGCCCCAACAACCGTTAATATATTCATTGCCTATCCTGGGGCAAGTGCCGATGTATTAGTCAAATCAACGCTGATTACCTTGGAACAGGCAATTAACGGAGTGCAGGATATGCGATATATCGCCACCGATGCAACCAGTGCGGGGGAAGCAACGCTGAGGATTATTTTTGAACCTGGCACTGACCCAAACGTTGCCGTTATCCGAGTAAAAACAAGGGTGGACCAAGTTATGCCACTTTTGCCCGAATTAGTGCAGCGGGAAGGGGTTATCATTTCACCCGTTCAACCCAGTATGTTGATGTATGTCAATCTCTATTCCAAGGAAAAAAGTATTGATGAAAAGTTCTTGTTCAACTACGCCACCGTTAAAATGATTCCTGAATTGCAGCGAACAAAAGGCGTTGCGAGGGCTCAAATATTGGGTAGTCGGAGGTATGCCATGCGGGTTTGGTTAAATCCAGAACGAATGCGTGCTTACAGTATTTCTTCGGAAGAAGTGATGAAATCCATTGGCGAGCAAAGTATTATTGGTCGCCCAGGACGGATTGGTCAAAGTTCGGGAATCGCCGCCCAATCACTTGAATACGTGCTTACCTATAAAGGAAGATACAGCGACCCGAAAGAGTATGAAGATATTATTATCAGAGCCAACGCCCAAGGGGAAAGTATCCATTTAAAGGATATTGGCAGGGTTGAGTTGGGTAGTGAATTTTTTGATATTTATTCTAATCTGGACGGTAAACCTTCGGCGGCTCTCGTATTGCGGCAAAACTTTGGCAGTAATGCCACGGATGTAATTAAAGAGGTAAAAGCAAAGCTGGACATCATGAAACAGTCTTTTCCGCCAGGGGTGGACTATAAAATCAGTTATGATGTGTCTAATTTCTTGGATGCCTCTATTGACCAAGTAATTGATACTTTGAGGGATGCTTTCATCTTAGTAGCCTTAGTGGTTTTCTTATTTTTGGGCGATTGGCGTTCTACATTAATCCCGATTTTGGCGGTTCCCGTATCTTTGATTGGAGCGTTTTTCGTGATTCAATTTTTTGGTATATCCATCAACTTAATTACGCTTTTTGCCTTGGTATTGGCAATCGGAATTGTGGTTGATAATGCGATTGTGGTGGTGGAAGCCGTCCATGCCAAATTTGAGGAAGACCATAATATAACGCCTTATAATGCGGTAAAAAAAGTGCTTGAAGAGATTAGTGGAGCCATTATCGCCATCACGGCGGTTATGGTTTCGGTATTCCTTCCTATTTCATTTATGTCGGGACCCGTG
The DNA here is from genome assembly GCA_038230735.1 of Cytophagales bacterium. Taxonomy (GTDB): domain Bacteria; phylum Bacteroidota; class Bacteroidia; order Cytophagales; family Spirosomataceae; genus Arcicella. The sequence continues at coordinate 69,592 of JBBRMR010000009.1, read as the reverse complement.
GGTACTTTTTATCGACAATTTTCCATTACGATGGCGAGTTCAATCGTCATTTCAGCGATAACTGCCTTGACCCTGACCCCTGTTTTATGTGCCATATTGTTGAAAAATCACTATGGACATCAACAGAAGAAAAATTTTCTAACCAAAGCTCTTGATAAATTCAACGAAGGATTCAACAAACTCACGGGAAGATATGTGAGTCTGTTGAAAATGATTGTGAGCCGACGAGTGCTAACTTTTGGTATATTAATCCTTTTCTGTGTAGCAATTGTCTTTATCAATAAAATCTTACCCGTAGGATTTATCCCCAACGAAGACCAGAGCACCATTTACGCCATCATCCAAACGCCACCAGGCTCAACCCTTGAAAAAACCAATGAGGTTTCTCAACGGCTTCAAAAGATTTGTGAGGAAGTAAAGGGAATAGAATCGGTATCTTCTTTGGCGGGTTACGAGATTATGACGGAAGGTCGTGGTTCCAATGCGGGAACGTGTCTTATCAACCTTAAAACTTGGGGAGACCGTGATAAAAACGTGAAGGAAATCATGGAAGAATTGGAAGAGAAATCGAAAAATTTGGGGGCTACGGTTGAATTCTTTGAACCACCAGCCATTCCTGGATTTGGTACTTCGGGCGGTTTCTCCATGCGTTTACTGGATAAAACAACCGATACTGACTATCGTGAATTTGATAAAATCAACAAGGAATTTATGGCTAATTTGGGTAAACGTAAAGAACTCACGGGCTTATTCACCTTCTTTGCGGCAAATTATCCACAGTATGAACTTGAAATTGACAATAAGTTAGCCATGCAAAAAGGCGTATCAATCGGTAAGGCGATGGATAACCTCAATATTTTGATTGGTAGTACGTATGAACAAGGATTTACTAAATTCAATCAGTTTTTCAAAGTATATGTCCAATCTGACCCCGCTTTTAGAAGACTTCCCACTGACCTTTTAAATCTTTATGTTAAAAACGAAGCGGGAGAAATGGTGCCTTATTCATCATTTATGACCCTTAAAAAGGGTCAAGGTCCCAATGAAATCACCCGTTTTAATTTATACAATTCAGCGGCTATTCAAGGACTTCCTGCCAAAGGATTTACCAATGCCGATGCGATACAATCCATCCGAGAAGTTGCTGCAAAAACACTACCAAAAGGGTACGATATTGCTTTTGAAGGACTCTCTTATGACGAAGCCAGTCGTGGAAATGAAGCCCTTTACGTATTCTTGATTGTATTGGCATTCGTTTACTTTGTGTTAGCTGCCCAATATGAAAGTTTCATTCTTCCTTTTTCAGTAGTACTATCGCTACCAGTAGGGGTGTTTGGTTCGTTTTTATTGTTGAAATTGATGGGATTAGAAAATAATATTTATGCCCAAATCGGACTGATTATGTTAGTTGGTCTATTAGGTAAAAATGCCGTATTAATCGTGGAATTTGCCGTGCAGAAACGCCAACAAGGAGAAACCATTTTGGATGCCGCCATTGAAGGTGCCAGAGTTCGTTTTCGCCCTATCTTAATGACTTCATTCGCTTTTGTGGCAGGATTGATTCCCCTAATTACGGCAAGTGGTGCGGGAGCAATCGGTAATCACACAATTGGGGCTTGTGCTTTGGGTGGTATGCTTTTCGGAACCATTTTTGGCGTTATTATCATCCCTGGATTATACTACATATTTGCCAAATTAGCCGATGGTCGAAACCTAATTAAAGATGAAGAGGGCGATCCTTTGACCGAAAACTTCGTTCATGCAATAGATTCTTTTCCACAACCAGTATATGAAAAATAAAAGCATGAAAAATAAGTTAGCAATATTCGGAATATTATTAACAATGGCATCCTGTATGCCAAAATCGTTGGTTCTGATTAATAAAACTGAAAATAAGGCTGTTCCTGAACGTTTCAATAACAATCAGGACAGTACCAACACGGCAAAGACCATTTGGAAGCAATATTTCACCGACCCAAATTTGTTGGGATTGATTGATACGGCTTTGCGTAATAATCAGGAGTTGAATATTACTTTACAAGAAATTGAAATGTCCCGCAATGAAATTCAAGCCAGAAAAGGGGAATATTTACCCTTCGTAACCTTGGGAGGCGGAGCAGGCGTAGAAAAAGTTTCGAGATATACCAGTCAAGGTGCCAGCGATGACATCACCGAGATTAAACCTGATGTCAGAACGCCCGAAATTCTACCCAATACCTATTTTGGGGCTTTTGCGAGCTGGGAAGTGGATATTTGGCATAAACTCCGCAATGCTCGTAAAGTGGCAGTTACTAATTATTTAGCTTCGGTAGAGGGGAAAAATTTCTTGGTAACCAATATCGTTGCCGAGATTGCCAATTCCTACAATGAATTGATGGCTCTTGATAATCAGTTGGATATTATCAAAAAGAACATTGTGATTCTTACGAATGCTCTATCAATCATTAAGCAAGAAAAAGATGCGGCAAAAGTAACAGAATTGGCAGTTCGGAGGTTTGAGGCGGAGGTTTATAAAACCCAAAGTCTTCAATACGATATTCAGCAAAAAATTACCATTACTGAAAATAAAATTAACTTTTTGTTGGGTAGATTTCCGCAACATATTCAAAGGAGTTCAGAGCGTTTTAATGAATTGATGCCTAATAAAGTTTACACGGGTATTCCCGCTCAATTATTGGAGATGCGTCCTGATATTAGACAAGCAGAATTAAAATTAGAGGCAGCAAAATTGGATATAACCGTTGCCAAAGCTAATTTCTATCCTTCTCTGCGGCTTGGTGCGGCATTGGGTTTTAAGTCGTTTAATCCCTTATTGTTGGCTCACATTCCAGAGTCAATTATGTCGTCAATAGCGGGTGATTTAATGGGTCCTTTAATTAATAAAAATGCGATAACTGCGATGTATAAAAATGCCAATGCCAAGCAAATTCAAGCGGTTTATGACTATGAAAAAACCATTTTGAATGCTTATATTGAGGTGGCAAATCAATTATCAAATACGGATAATTTGACGAAGAATTATGACATGAAAAATAATCAAGTTCAAGCACTTACGCAATCCACGGAAATTTCCTTAAAATTATTCAAATCAGCAAGGGCGGACTATATGGAAGTTTTATTAACGCAACGGGATGTGTTGGAATCAAGAATGGAATTGATTGAAATTCGTATGAAACAAATGAATGCTTTGGTGAATACGTATAAAGCTCTTGGGGGTGGTTGGAATTGATTTGAAATAGCCTTTATTTATGCAAAATACCGATTGAGAATTACAAATTCTTAATCGGCATTTTGTATAATCAACCGCCGTAGTCTGTGTCTTCACCATAGCCGTTAGGGTAACGTAGAGACAAGCCACTGCCTTGTCTAATTAACGTCCAAATTGTTGGTAAAAACAGACGGAGATTAGTCAAGGCAATGCCTTATCTCTACATTTCTGCTAATTTTTGACCGTAACCTGACGGCTATGGTATCTTCACAGACAACATTATGAGACGTTTTATAAAAAATTAAAACTTCATAGGTTTCAAAACCTATAAAGTTTATTTTCAAATTATACTTTATCAGGCACAGCAAATGGTGCTCTATACTTGTGGGTAAGCATGACATTCGCTTCTTTATCGCCCACAAAAACTTCTTTGGTCGGGTCAAATTGTGAGGTTCTTTCCAAACAGTAAAAACGTAAGAAATATTACCGAGGTGAGCAATGCTGGCAGCCAAATGAGCCGTTTCGATTGGTTGGAATTGCCGTCATGGCGAGCGAACTCGGAATTGTTGCTTTGAGAATATCTCAGCGAGTATATAGTCGAAATCAGTATCAGTTGTAAACTGGTATCAAATAATAAATTCATATTACTTTCTCGACATTTTAGGAGCTTTTCGATACTCTTCTTCTGTCAAAGGTTTTCAAGACAAATGATTTAGTTTTTTAGGGTTATATCTTGTCAATACGGGCAAATACCGTATTGCTGGCACCTGTTGCAACAATTTTTTTGGCACTGCATGACTTGAACTTCTTGAAATAAAATCTTTCTGTTTTGGTTGAAGTTTCCATATTCTTTGCTTTTGACGATAGTTCAAAGATAATAAAAATAATTTAGCTTTTTAGCGTAAAACAAAGCAATCCATCTCCAGCTTTTTCGGCAAATTTTGAGCTATAACCTTCGCAGGGGTTTTCACGAATGGCTGTTTAACGGCAGTAATTCCGCAAAATGGGATTTGGAATTTTGTGAAGAATTTTAGTTTGACTACTTTTTAAGTAAGCACCTGTGGAGTACCGTTTTAAAGTGTTCAATCGGGGAATTGGCAAAGTATAACTACTTGGTTTTCAGGCATTGTACCCACATCATTACGCTACCCACCAACCAAATGATTCAAGTAAAATCTTTGAATTTGGAGGGACAATTGAAGGTTTTGAGTGGGAGTATATTTAAGGTGGGGAATTGAAAACTACTCAAAGAACTTCTTAATCATAATATCAAAAACCTCAATCAAAATCAAAATAATGACAATCCATTCGAGGCGGGTGGATTCTCGGTTTTGGAGTAAGTCAGTGAAAAGTGTTAGATTATCTTGAACGATTTTTAGTTTGTAATCAATGTCTTGGTAACGCATTTTGAGGTCAAGATTTTTCTTTAAACCTTTGTCGATTCGCTCCAAATGCTCATTATCCCACACAATATCGGGGGCATCAAAAATATAGAGATTATCAATAATGCTGTTTTTAATGTTGAGGGTTCTGCCAATAAATTTCAGCAAATCCTTCTTGGCATATTTGAAAGTCCCCGTTTTTTCCAATTCATCGGTAATGATTTTGGTATCTTTAAAGATTTCAAAAGTAAGTTCCTCGTAATGGTCTAAGGCAACGGATTGACCAATATTCAACATCACAATTCTGATGGAATCATCCGTAATTTCTGAAACGGTAATGGAATTGTATTTCAATACCACCGAAACCGAAGAATCAGTTTGGAGGTCGAAATTATCATCATATTTTCCCTCGACTTCATCCTCAATATAGCCTTTGACGAATTTCAAAAACTCGCTTTTTTCTAAGTCCGTGAAATCGGCAAAAACCACGATTCCGTAACTCAATATATAACAATACGTGCCATTTTCACGTTTGTAAAAAAGTTCAGAATTGTTGAATAGCAAGGCTTGACTGGCATATTCATTCCGAAGTTTTTTCAGATTAATGACTTCCGATATTTGGTAGGCTTCTATTTTCATGGACAGTTATCAGTTAGCAGTAAACAGTTATCAGTAAAATTCCGAGCGAGCATCGAATAACGAAAAACTATCTCACCTGCCCATCCCCTGTAATTATCCATTTTTCGGTAACTAATTTTTCTAAGGCGAATGGACCTCGGGCGTGGAGTTTTTGGGTTGAAATTCCGATTTCTGCTCCTAAGCCAAACTGTCCGCCATCCGTAAAACGAGTGGAGGCATTGGTATAAACCGCCGCCGCATCCACTTCCTGAATAAACTGGTCACAATAGTTTTGATTTTGAGAAACAATGGCTTCGGAATGTCTGGACGAATATTTACTGATGTGTTCAATGGCTTCCGTAATGCCCGAAACCACTTTTATGGAACATTTATAATCTAAAAATTCTCTACCAAAATCATTAGGAGAGGCTTTTTGGAGGTAAGGGTAATTGATTTCTGATAAAATGGGATAGGTAATTTCATCGGCAAAAATCTCTACATTCCACTGCTTAAAGCCTTCGCAAAGCATCGGTAAAAAGGTTTCGGCAATGGCTTTATCCACAATAACGGTGTCCAAAGAATTACAAACGGAAGGTTTGGTAACTTTGGCATTTATGACAATATTCACCGCTTTTTGCAAGTCTGCCGAAGTCTCCACGTAGGTATGACACACGCCTGCACCCGTCTCAATCGTTGGCACGAGTGAATGTTTACGCACAAACTGAATCAAAGATTCCGAACCACGAGGAATGATTAAATCAACGTAGCGAGTAGCGGTTAAAAGTTCCTTGACTAACGCACGGTCGGGTGGGAGCAACGTGATACAATCTGTATTTACGCCAAATTCACGGAGGACAACATGAATGAGTGAAACCAAGAACGTATTACTATCAAAAGCATCTGAACCGCCCCGTAAAACCACGGCATTTCCCGAACGTAAACACAGGGCGGTAACATCAACCGTAACGTTGGGGCGGGCTTCAAAAATCACCCCAATAACGCCCATTGGTACAGCTATCTTTCTGATTTTCAATTCATTACTTAATTCTCTTTCTAATAAAATCTGTCCCGAAGGGTCGGTTAATTCTGCTACTTCTTGCATACTTTCTGCCAAATCTTTAATGCGGCTTTCGGTCAGTTTTAGGCGGTCATATTTGGGGTCTTTCACATCCATCCTGATTAAATCTTTCTGATTTTCGAGGAGAATTTGCTCAGTATTTTCTACTAAAACGATTGCTAAACGGTTGAGAATTCCCTTCTTTTGGGCATCCGTTAAACGTCTAACTTCGGCAGAAGCTGCGTGGGTTCGTGCTAAAAGTGGTAAAATTGTTTTTGAGCGGTTCAAGGTTTCGATTTCTAAGGTTTCGACTTCCATTTTTCGAGTTCTTTTCGTAATTTCAAGGTAAAGGTCGGGAAAATTGAGTTAATAGTTAATTATTTTTACGTTTTTCGATGTTTGATGTTCGATGTTAGAGTCAAAAGCCGAACATTAAAACCCAAAAATGAACATCGAACATCGACTAACAAACATCGAAAATTATGGAAATTACCAAGAAATATACTAACCATGAAGTAACGGTTGTTTGGCAACCTTCCAAATGTATTCACTCTGCCATCTGTTTCAAAGGGCTTCCGCAGGTTTTTGACCCACGTAAACGTCCATGGGTAACGCTGGAAGACGGTGAAACCTCGCAGATTATTGAACAGGTAAAATCCTGTCCATCAGGAGCTTTAAGTTATTTTATGAGTGATGAAGATAATCAAGAAAGCCAAGCTCTGGTGAATACCGTAGTGGAGGTTCTGGAAAATGGACCTCTCTTGATTTACGGTGATTTGAAGGTAAAAGATAAGGACGGCAACGAGACGCAAAAATCTCAAACCACGGCATTTTGTCGCTGTGGACAATCTGGCAATAAACCCTATTGTGATGGTTCGCACGTGAGGGTTTCGTTTATAGGTTAGGTATTCTACCGCACCCGATAAATATAAAAAGTCTCATTATGATTGTGAGAAGGATTCATAATGTAGGCAATATTATCGACCAAACTTGGTTCAATATCCGTTGCGTGTTGCATAGTGGGAAATACCTTTTTCATTTCTGCCAAACGACTCGGAAGGTCTGAATTACCGACTAAAATTACGTAATTAGGTTTTATTTTCTGTCCCAATTTCAATTGATTGGGCAAATCTGCCATTTTTTCGTGGTTATCCACCGAATAATAATCGTATCGTTTTTGGAGATAAAAAGGGGCTTCGGGTTGTGGAGATTCATAGTTTTGAATCACAAAATTCTGCAAATCGCCTTGTTCACGGAGGTAATTCATACTTTCTACTCGTGAACGTTTGGTATAGGTTACGGACAAGAGAAACACCAATGCCGTATTCAAAATCAGAAACCAAATTATAGAAAATTTAGTAAAACCCCGAAGCCATTTTTGATCCTGATATTGTTCGTAAATATCCTTAAAACCCACGATTCCCAAGATGATAAACAAGGGTAAAAATGGTAAAACAAAACGTTCTTGTTTGTTGGCATAATAGGAATGGAAAGCAAAAAATAGGAGGGAAGCCAAAAATAATATCCTGCGATTGCCCACCTGAGTAGCCGTTTTGAAATATCCCGCTAACATCAACAAAAATGGAAATACCAAAAATAAGCCCGCCATCGTGCCAATGTAGCGATGCCAAGGTCCGTTGGGATAGGCGGCGATATTTTCGGGTTTGGCGTTATAATCTGAATATGCCTGGAGCGAGGCGAAAGGATTTCCCCAATATAAATAATCGCATAAACCTTGAGTTAGCATGAAAAACCCGCCAAAAGCTACACCAAAAATAAGGGCACTTTTCCAATTCTGTTTACTAAAAAGCCACATTAAACCAATAACGAAGGGTATAAATATGATTTGATAACGAAAAACAAAGGCAATGCAAAACCACCAAGCCATCAACAAGATTTGTTTTGTGCCAAGATACTTTTCACAAGCATAAAAACAACCCATCATCAGCGGAGGAATACAAGCAAATTCACGCAGATTACGGACGGACATGAACGGGAAAACCCAGAAAACTGCCAATAAAAGCCCCACAATTTTGGCATCATTTGGGCGAGAACTCAAGCGTTCGGTCAGGCGAAATCCGAAGTAAATTGTTAATAAAGAAAACAAGCCATGTACTGCCCGAGTAAAAAACATTTTGACCTCTGGATTGGTACTGCCGAAGAATTCGCAAACCCAAAATATAACGTAATGGATGAATGGGTAAATGAGATTGAAGAGATAAACTTCCCCTTTGGCAAGGTATGGAAAGGGATTTTGAATCTTATCCAAGTGGTTTTGAGCAATTTCTATTACTTCAAAATGGTCGTCGGTAAAGGCGTAACCTTTGGAAAAAATAATGGCTAATACTCTGAAAAATAGCCCAATAAAGAGGATATTTTTGAGATTTAGGGAATCTAAAAATCTGGTCATCTGAATAAATTTGATTACCGCAAAGATAAGGTTTTATTTAATTCAAATTCTTGATATTACCCCTCCAACAAAATCCGAAAAGTTGTCCCTTTGTTCACCTCCGAGTTTTTTACGATGAGTTTGCCATTATGGTAATTTTCGATGATTCTTTTTGCCAAAGTTAGCCCCAAGCCCCAACCTCGTTTTTTGGTACTGAATCCTGGGTTGAAAACTTTACTCAAATTCTTTTTGGCAATGCCCTTGCCCGTATCCGATATGTCAATCGCAATTTGATTATTTTTTAATTCCTTCAAAACCACCTTCAAAGCCCCCACGCCTTCCATCGCATCAACGGCATTTTTGCAGATGTTTTCGATCACCCATTCAAACAAATAACGATTGATTTTGAGGGTTTTAGCCGCCGCCAACTGATTATCCAGACTGAAAGAAACTTTGGTAGAAATTCGCTTTTGTAGGTATGACATAAACGTTTCAATGGTCTCCACAATGTCTTCATCTTTCAAAACAGGTATCGAACCGATGTTGGAAAAACGAGTCGTGATAACGTCTAAACGATACACATCTTTTTCCAATTCCTTCACAATTTCGGGGTCAATATTGGGGTTCGTTTTGAAGTATTCCACCCAAGCCGTTAGGGACGAAAGGGGCGTTCCCAACTGATGGGCAGTTTCCTTCGCCAAGCCCACCCAAACCCGATTTTGTTCCGATTTTCGAGAGGCATTAAAAAATAAAAATGCCGCCAAACCAAACACTAAAACCACAATAAGTTGAAAGATTGGATAATAGCGTAAGAGATTGAGTAACTGTGAGTTACCGTAATAAATGTATTCCTTATGCAAGCCCATGTCCATCTCAATAGGCGGGTTATCATCTTTAACGATTTCGGCTAATTTCTTTTGTAGAAAAATTTGTATTTCATCAGAAGAAACATTTTTTGGCAGTTCAATATTGTTAGAAATAAGGTAGCCTTCACCATCTTTTTGAATGATAGGAATAGTATTATTTTTGTTGGTTTCCTTAAATTTATCAAAGAAAAAATTAACGTCCTTGTTTAGGTCGTTGGTCATTTGGTATTTGATGGATTCGGCGTAGAGTATAATTTGTTGCTTTTCACGTTCCTCCAATTTGGTTACTAATTTATCGGTAAAATAGAGCGAAAAAGCCCCAATCAGCAAGCAGAAGCCCAAAAAGGCAACTTTCCACCAAGTATTGCGGCTATAAATATCAACGGATAGAATCATTATGATTGTTGTTTAGTGCAAAATAGTCAGCTTCCCACCATTCTCCAACGAAAGCCCATTATTTTTATTTCTTAAAATAAACCGATAAAAATACGTCCCAACGGGCAAATTCGCCCCCGAATTATCAACGCCTTCCCAAATAAATTCATTGATTCCAATGTGTAATGCCTGTTTTTGTTGGTTGATGGTTTTCAAAATTCTGCCTTGTGCATCAAAGATTTCAATGCTAAATTCTTCGGGGATTTCCGCACCCGTGAGCGTAAATGAAAACTTGGTGAAAGCAATAAAAGGATTGGGATAAACCACCCATGATTTCAATTCTTGTTTCTGTTTGATGATGAATGAAACGGTGTAGGGTTGCGTACCTGCCTGATTACCCGCCACGTCTCGCCCTTGAACTTGTAGCGTAAGGGTATCTTCGAGTAGGCTTTTCGGTAAGTATTTAATCGTGAAATTATTAGAAACTTTATCAGCTTGCCAAGTCAATTCTGGATTGCTGAAATAAAGTCGTTTGAAAGCACATTTCTTGCAAGATTTCAACCATAAATCCATGCCCAGCGTATCGGTTTTGATACGGAATAAATTTTCATCTTTTAGGCTAATTTCAATCAAAGGTTTTGTAGAAACCACTTCATTATTTTTTATCTGCCGACCATCGAATTTTACCGACAAAATCGGGTTAGTTTTATCAGGATTTACGTGGTAAGTATAATCAATTGAATTGTTGGTATAAATTTGTTCAGGCTGAATTTCTGGATTAAAAAATAAGCTCAAAGTGTTTTCTCCCGCCCAACTTGCCGTTTGAATGGGTACACTAATTTTTATAGAGTCATTAGTAGATAAAGCCCTGATTCTAAATAATTTAAACCTATTTTTATTCAAAATTCGATTCGTCAAAACCTGCCTTACCGTGATAGAATCCTTGAAATTTTTATCCGAAATATTCTTGAACCAAACGTTTGCCGTAAAATCTTCGTACTCTTGTTTATCCGTAATTTTAGAAGATTGAGCCATATCCACCACACCTTCGGGAACGCCTTTGTACGATATAATCCACGAGGATAATTGAGGAGATTTGCCAAATATTTCTTCGGTTTTTAGCGTCAATTTTAACTTTAAAAATGGATATTTTTTTGCGTCAATCGTATTAATTTTTAGAGAATTTGCCGTAACATTTTTCTGTAAAATTTCCTCATCACCTCGTTGATTTATACCAATAATTTCATAGAAAAAGGTTTGATTTTTTGGGTCAGATTTATTAATTTTCAAGGAAATATCGTCCCATTCACTCGCTGGACCAATCAAGGGCGAAGTAATTTGTCCTTCGTTGAAACTGTCTTTAATTTCTACATTATCAATGCTCAAAATTTGTGATTCTGTGTTTTTGTTAAAGTCTGGATAAACCTCTAATAAGGCTTTTTTCGCTCCTTTTCTGCCAATGATAAAGAATGGCGATCCATTCGTAAGTCGCTGAATTTTAGATACATCCGCACCAATTTCTGCAAAACGTTGCTTGTTCTCGGGCGACATTCCTGCGTAATTAGCATAATACGAACTCCACATCATCACATGATTTCCTGTAAGTGTAGCGTTGATATACTCCTCAAAATCGTTGGACGTTGGGTCGAGATAATTAACCGAATAGGGCGTATATCCACACACCAACAATGGTAAAACCGAGTACGGTCGCAAGGCACGATTAAAGGACACAGCATTGAAATTTGACCAGGGGTAACAAACACCATCCCCCAAGAGAACTTTATCATTCAAAATCACCGAAGTGGCACGATAAGGAGTGGGCAATCCACCACTATTTCCCCCATGAATTTTTGCCGAGATTTTTATTGTATTTTCTGGAAAAAACCAGCCTTTTTCATTCAATAAAATTTGATTATCAGTCGTAGTTTTTAAAAGTTGCGGAAAACTATATTGAGCAAAACCTTCCGACCCATTTTTGACATAAATAAAAGAGGATTCTATCCAATTTTTATCTCCTGAAATCTGAGCTCTGACGTAATAAACGGTACTATCTTTTTCTACCAAATTTGCTTGCCAATAAAACAGCAGAGAAGCAGTTTTTGTGAGCGTTTTTTTGAAGGAAGAATTAAAATTTTTGCTCGAATCTATTTCAACGATTACCAAAGAATTTTGGGTAGTAGAAATAGGAATTTGAAGCACTAATTTTACGATATTTTGATTCACAATCGAAAATTCTCGGGGTGAAAGAATAGCAATATTTGCACTTGGAAAATTGTAAGTCAAATTCGCCTGATTATTATTTTCTCTAAATTCAAGTATCTGATTATCAATGTCTAAGGCTATTTTAAAAAGATTATTTCCTAAACTTAAACTTCTACTGTTGGGTATTTTTATGTAAATAGTATCTTGATAGGTGATAGGTTTTTCGATGATTTTATCGAATGAATCCGTTGTGCCATTTGGATAAATTCTTTTCAGATTTAGCTTCAATTTTTGCTTAGAAATTCGCCCTAAATTGCTAATAATTACGCCCACTTTCACAGAATCAGTAAGTGTGTTGAGTAAATTATTTTTATCCACATTTCTCAGAAAAATAGACGAATTATTTACTTCAAAATCAGGCTTTTGGGTTGGGAAAAGTGCCACTCCAGGGTCGCCTTGGAGGATGAATTGTTGAGCATTTGCCAATTCAAAAATACCATTTGGATTTTTCTTTAAATACCGATTTACGGTCTCCATCATCACCGTTCCGAAGGGTTTATCCGAAAATAAACTGTCGGCAAATTGCGTATTATACAATTCATCGGAATACGTTTTGAGATAATAGGGATAACCCAAATTACTGTGTGCCAAAAACAAAATCGCTCCCCGATTTGGCGTATTTATCCAGTCCGTGCCAAAGGATTTTTGAGTAGCAAAAAGATCGCCTGCATCGCAACCATTTACCATCACCAACGGATACTTGCCTTTATTTTTATAGCCCAGAAGGTCATTGGAGGCGTAACCAATGTCCATATCCGTCTGTCCTGGTGCTGAATGTCCGAACATCATAATCATGCCCACGCCTTGGTTTATTCGCTCGGTTACGTTGATAAATTCAACGGGGTTATCGGTTTTTTTAGTCAATAAATCTACCTTTTGCCCCAATAAACCATTCTCGCAAATCTCTTTTAGTCCAACGGTATAATCCCTCAAAGTAACATGTTCACTCGCCACTCTTCCACCCGACATTTGGAGCGTGTTTTTTCGCCAAAGTCCATCCATCGGAGTGGATTCATACTCTTTTACTTTATTCAAATAATCTAAAATGGTCTGCGGATTATTGGTTGCCAATCTGCCTACGGGGATGCTCAGAAAATTAGGGTCAGAACTACCATTTAATCCCATCCCAAAAGGAATATCTGCCCCAGGATAGCCAACGTTTGGCACTAAATCAATTTGATAATCTAAGGCACTTTTTCGGGCTTTTTGCGGATAACTTGACGTGCCGATAATGAACAAAAATTGTTGTTGTCCATTACGAGATATCAAGTTCAAAAAACGCTTAATTGCCAAAGGATTTTTATCGCCGTAAGTAAATAAATTATACAATAAATCAACATCTACCGTAAGCGTATCATACTTTCCTCCTGCCACCGAAGCACGATAATTAGCATATTCTTTAACGTTCTGAAACAAATTTTTATGACTGATAATCAAATAATTAGCTTTTGAATTACTGATATTTCTGAATGAAACGGATTCTATTGAATTAACTTTTCTGAACTGATTAGTAACCAATAATTTTGTACCATCAACTATAGCATTTATTTCATTTATATTTTGGGTAAAGTTAATTTTCTGAACATGAGTTTTATCAGAAATATCGTATAAATTTACACCCGAAGGAGCATTTGGAATCTTGATAAAATAGTTATTTTGGGTATTGGGAGTAAGATTAAAATACTTCTCTGAAACGCCCAACATATTAAAAATTTGTGGATAAATAAGTTTGAGATATGAAACAGAATATTGATCATTTAGAACGCCAACGGAACGAGTAGAAAACCTGATTTTATCATTAACAATATCTTGGAATTCTACAATTTTATTAATTTTCTTATTCAAATAATTTTCATAAAAAGTAGAATCTAAAAAACGTTGATTTGAACCTTCGCCTACATAAGTTTCCAAAAAATGTTCTCCCGCTGAACGTCCAGTAATCAATACTTCTAATTTGGGTTTTGGCGAGTTATTTTTTATAATATTTCTAAGATTTAAGTCAAAATTTACGAATACATTTTTATTTAAAATATCCCCCGTCCAGCCTTTGCCAAAAGAATAATCACTCAACAAAACTCCTGTATTCTGGGTTGCTCCAATTGGCAAAGGCTGTCCAATATTATAGGAAGAGGTAAATAATTGCAATGATTCTTCCAAATGAAATGGCTCTTCTTTGAGGTTTTGAGTATTGGTTTTTGAAAGTATTTTTATTCGTTTAGTCACTTTATTATCAATTCTATACGTCAGAAAGTAGGAAGCCGTATCTGAATATAAACTATAATATTGATGAGGTTGTGATGAAATCGGCGAATACAGTAAAGAGTCCAAAGAACCGTCATTCCCTTCGGCATAAAATTCTATAAAATCGGTTTCATCCAAGGTTTTATCTTCTTCTCCTTTAACATAAATGGCTTGTTCTTGTCCACTTCTGAATAATTGTATTTTTTGAGGATTAATATTTAAGGGAAAGCTCGCAGATTTTAATTCTTGAAAAGATAAATGATAGATTCCCTTTTGCGTAATTTCGATTTTGAAATAAGCCTGATTATAATTTATCCATTCATTACCTAAATCTTGGGCGTGCGTACAAATGTAGGTGAAGTAAAATAGGAAAAATAGTAAATATGGGCGGAAATATTTAGACATTGTTATAAAATGGATTTGAATTATAAAGGTACAAACGTAGGTAAAACTATCCTCTATTCTCTAACAATTATTCTCTATTTCAACCACTCATAATATTTTTGTACACCTTGCAACTTTTCATGTTAAACTTGCATCTTAATAATAAACTTAAAAACAAATACGATGAAAAACATGACCGCTCTTTTTAATGTACTGATAATGAGTGTATTAATGCTTTTAACTACTGTCTTGATGGGACAGAACAAAAAGGATTTTCCTTTGAAGGGCTTTGATAAATTAGATATGTCGAGTGCCTTTCAGATTGATGTTTCGCAGGGTTCATCTTTTAAAGTTATGGTAGATGCTGAGCGTTCGGAAGATTTGGAAGATTTGGAAGTGCGTATCAGTGGTGGAACTTTAATCGCCAAATATAGTAATGGGAAAGGTGGCTGGAAATGGAATAACAATCGTAAAAAAGTGTCTTTCACGATTGTGATGCCGTCTTTACGACAGGTAGATTTTTCGGGGGCTACGAAATCTAAAATTTCTGGGTTTAATGATTTGGAAGACGTTACCTTAAAATTTTCGGGAGCTGCCAATTCAGAAATCAACATCAAAGCTGACAAAGTGAAACTGGATTGTTCGGGTGCATCGTCAATCAAAATGAATGGTAGTACTTCAAAAATGGACTTTGACGTGTCTGGAGCAAGTAATATCAACTGTTATAATTTCTCGGCTCGTGATGTGGATGCGGATATTTCAGGAGCGAGTTCGGTGAAAGTTGCCGTGTCAAAAACGCTAAATGTTGAAGCCAGTGGGGCATCGTCATTGCGTTATCGTGGTCAGCCTTCGGTGAAATCGGATGTGTCGGGGGCGAGTTCGGTGAAGAGTGAGTAGCTTTCCAGTCTTTAGGTTTGAGGAGTGAGATATGAGTGTAAAAACTAATAGGAAGCCTATCCGTTTTAAGAACTGATAGGCTTTTTGCTTTGTTGTAAGTGTATATCATATCCCGAAAATATGCAACATTACGATTTAATCATTATTGGTGCTGGACCCATCGGTTTGGCTTGCGGACTGGAAGCCCAGTCAGAGGGACTCAGTTATGTCATTTTGGAAAAGGGCTGTTTGGTCAATTCGCTCTATAATTATCCCGCTAACATGACTTTTTTCAGTACGTCAGACCGCCTGGAAATTGGCGATGTTCCTTTCGTCTCTAATAATGCAAAACCTACTCGTGCCGAGGCGTTGGAGTATTATCGGAGAGTTACTTTACATCGGAAATTGAAGGTGAATTTGTTTGAAGAGGTAAAAGGAGTTCAACAAAATGATAACTCTACTTATATAATCAAAACTTCAAAATCAGAATACGAAACTCAAAACATTATTATCTCCACGGGTTTTTATGACATTCCTTTTTTGATGAATGTGAAGGGTGAAGACTTACCAAAAGTAACCCATTACTATCAAGAACCGCATTTCTACGCTTTGCAGAAGGTTTTGGTGGTGGGAGCAAATAATTCTGCGGTTGATGCTGCCTTGGAAACTTGGCGAAAGGGGGCGGAAGTTTCAATGGTGATTCGTGATGGTGAGATTGGACGGAGAGTGAAATATTGGGCAAAACCCGATATTGAAAATCGTATCAAAGAGGAATCAATTAAAGGATATTTTAATTCGGAAGTCGTTGAGATTAGGGAGCATGAAGTGGATATTCGCACGCCCGAAGGCATCGTAACCCTTGAAAATGACTATGTTATCGCCATGACGGGTTATCAACCAAATCTTGATTTTCTGAGACGAATGGGCATCACTTTATCGGAAGACGAAATTATGAAACCAACTTATGATAACGAAACACAAGAAACAAATTTACCCAACGTTTACTTGGCGGGCGTGATTTGCGGAGGCATGGATACGCACTCATTATTTATTGAAAATTCGAGAGTTCATGCCGAGAAAATTATTAACAAGATTAGAGAAAAATCGGTAAGTTTACAGCACAATTAAACGAGCAATTTTATGACTACCGCAACGCAACGAAAAGTACCTCGTAAAGTGCCAGAACATCTTATCAAAGAGGTTTTGGACGGAATTCCTATTTATTACAATGGGTATAAGGCAGTTTTACGCAAAGAAAAAGATTCAGAAAGTATTATGGGTGCAAGCGGTTTACAGGTACTTATTGTATCATACATTTATAAGTTATTAGTTCGTCAATTAAGTGATGATATATACCATGTATTTGCGGGTGAAACAGGACTTCATCTTGATATAAGAAATAACCTTTCAGGAGACATTGTTGTCTATGACCGAAAAACTTTGCCTAACTCAATGATTGATACACACTACATCAATCTTCCTCCCAAGATTGATGTTGAAATAGATGTAAATATTGACACAACATATTTTACAGAACAGACCTATATTTATCGAAAAACGGATAAGTTGTTATCTTGGGGAGTGGAAAAAGTTATTTGGGTTTTGAGTGTCTCTAAAAAAGTAATCATTGCAGAACAAGGGAAAGACTGGTTGATTGTAGATTGGTCGAAAGATATTGAAATAATAGATGGAGTTAAATTTAACGTTTCACAATATTTAGAAAAATTAGGAGTTAATTTGAGTTGATAAGTTTCAAGTTGTTAAGTTAACAATTATTAGCTTAATACCTTAATCGTCAAATAACTAATAAATTAAAATTTAACAATTTAACAAATCAAAACAATGGCAGTAAACGCAAAACATCTCGCAACCTTTATTCTTGGAGCCGCCGCTGGCGTTGCTTTGAACAAATATTTACAAACCGAAGAAGGAGAAAAAACCTTGGCGGATTTGAAAGAAAAGGCTTCAAACTTGAAGACGGAAGCCGAAGGAGCTATTGACAAAGCACCCGAATATTTTCAGAAATTGAAAACCGAAGGAGCAGCCGCTTTGATAGAGCAATTTCCTGGCATTGAGAAGTTTATGCAGGATTTCATGGGTGGAGGCACAACTACTGAGGCGAAACCAATTGTATCAGAGTAATTATTAATGATGAGTTATGAATGATAAATTGGATTCGGTATCGAAAAACCATATCATTCATAGCTCAATTTTTACAACTAATTACGCCCTTTGCAATCAAATAAGGAAGTACAATATACAACGTTACCCCTTTTATCAAGAAAAAGAAAAAGCCAGCCCAACCAAGTCGTTTGAACCATTTTATGATTTTTGTTTGCGTTGATTGATTGTTTTCCAAGGGTGATTATGAGGAGTTGATGTTCTAAATCTATAATAATTTTTGAGGGTAAATAGTTTCACTATCTCAACAAATCCTCAATCGCCAACGCCACTTTTTCAAAGCCAAATCTGCCCATTATTTCTTGCATCATGTTGATAATCTTGTCATTACAGAGATTACCAATGCTTCCTTCATGGGTATGATTGAGGTTGCGATTGGGTGAATATATACCTGAATTGATTTCGTTGCCAATGATTTTATAAGCCTCTCGGAAAGGCGTTCCTTGCAAAACCAATTCGTTTACTCGTTCCACCGAAAACAACATATCGTATTTTTCATCTTCCAAAATACCTTCTTTCACTTGAATATTTGAAAGCATGAAATAAGTTATGTCTAAACAGTTTAGAATCTCATCAAAAGCGGGCATCAAAATCTCCTTTAAAATCTGCATTTCACGGTGATAGCCCGATGGCAAATTTCCCATAACTAACTGAATTTCATTGGGTAAGCCTTTCAAGCGATTGCTTTTTCCTCTCAATAATTCCGCCACATCAGGGTTCTTTTTGTGGGGCATAATTGAACTTCCCGTAGTCATTTCATCGGGTAATTTGATGAAGTCAAAGTTCTGGGAATTATACAAACAAATGTCCATTGCCAAGCGTGAAATCGTTGAGGCAATTTGGGCGATGGCAGTAGTGGCGAACAATTCCGTTTTTCCCCGAGACATTTGGGCATAGACTACATTGTAGTGAAGTTCTTGAAAACCAAGTAATTGCGTAGTCATAGTGCGGTTCAAAGGAAATGATGAACCATAACCCGCACCCGAACCCAAAGGATTTTTATTGGCAATTTTATACGCCGTTTGGAGCATTTCCATATCATCCACTAATCCTTCGGCATACGCCCCAAACCATAACCCAAAACTCGAAGGCATAGCAATTTGGAGGTGCGTATAACCTGGTAAAAGCACCTCTTTAAATTTCTCACTCAATGAAATCAGGAGCGTGAAAAGTTGATTAGTTGCCTCTGCCACTTCTTGTAAGCTTGAACGAGTGAAGAGTTTTAAGTCCACCAAAACCTGGTCATTGCGTGAACGTCCCGAGTGGATTTTCTTACCCGCTTCGCCCAAAGTACGAGTCAAAAGGAGTTCAACTTGTGAATGAACATCCTCAATACCCGCCTCAATTTCAAACTCTCCTGATTGGATTTTTTGGTAAATGTTTTTCAGTTCTGCCTGAATATCAGACAGTTCCGAAGATTCCAACAGTCCGATACTCTCCAACATCTGTGTATGAGCCAATGAACCCAATACATCAAAAGGAGCCAAGAGAAGGTCGAACTCAGGGTCTCGCCCAACGGTGAATTTTTCAATTTTTTCGTTTACCGAAACATTATCTTTTTGCCAGAGTTTGCTCACGTTTGTTTGTTCTATTTGGTTTACTCTGCAAAGATACCCACATATAAAAAAAACCACTCGAAAGTGGTTTGAAAAGTTTTCTTCTTTATTCCTAAAAAATATTCCCCACCAATAAATCCAACTCAACAAAGAGTTTGGACTTAATTTTTTCATTACTTAAAGCGTAAGAATACAAATCAAATCGTTGATTTTCAAATATATACACTTCAATTAGCTTATTAGCTAAATCAACAATCCAATACTCCTTTACGCCATGTTGTTCATAAACTCGCATTTTCCCACCTCTGTCATACTTTCCCGTGCTGGGCGAGAGAATTTCAATCACTAAATCGGGTACTCCCTCAATTAAGCCTTCTTCTGATAAAATATCTTTTTGAGCTTCTGAAACAAATACTAAATCAGGCTGATAAAAATTTAAATCATCTAAATAAACATCAATAGGAGCGTAAAAAACCTCACCTAATTTTTTCTCTGTAACTAATTTGTCGAGAGCAACTGTCAACTTACGTGACGTTCTCTGATGTTCATAGTGGGGTGCTAACTTTTTCACAATTTCGCCTTCAATAAGTTCATAATAGTGGTTTTCATCCAAGTTTTCCATTTTGTGGAAATCTTCAACAGTATATTTCTCTTGTTCGATTAATAATTCCATGATTTTAATCTGTTTAATTCTATTCAAAGATAACTAAATAATCACTTTTGATAACATCTTAATATACAAATCAATCCCCTCTTCAATCTCCGAAAGATAGATAAATTCATCTGCCGTATGCGAGCGTTCAGAATGCCCTGGACCCATTTTTAGAGACTGACAATTTAGTACGGCTTGGTCGGAAGTGGTGGGTGAGCCGTAGGTTTTTCTGCCCATAGATATTCCCGCTTGTACGATGGGGTGTGTGATGGGAATGGATGATGGTTTTAAGCGAATTGACCTTGCAGAAGCCTCAGATTCAATATTTTGTTGAATTATTTCAAATGTTTCTTCCAAAGTATATTGTTCCGTAACTCGGCAGTCAATCGTGAAAGTACAGGTGTCTGGAACTACATTGTGGTGCTTACCCGCATTGATGATTGTTACCGACATTTTCATTTTTCCTAACATTTCCGAAACCTTCGGAAACTCATAATTCTGAATCCAATTGATATCTTTGAGGGCTTTGTAAATAGCATTTTCGCCTTCCTCACGGGCGGCGTGTCCCGCCTTTCCGTGGGCGGTGCAATCAACTACCAGCAAGCCTTTTTCAGCAATTGCCAAGTGCATTTCAGTCGGTTCGCCCACGATGGCAAAGGAGATTTCGGGCAAATCGTTTTCTTTTAATAATAACTCCAAACCGTTCGCCCCAGAGATTTCTTCTTCTGCCGAAGCCACAAATAAAACGTTGAAAGTAAGGTCGGAGCGATAATAAAAATAACAGAAAGTAGCTAATAAACTTACCAAGCATCCACCCGCATCATTACTGCCTAAGCCGTATAGTCTGCCCTCTTTTTCAAAGGGTTCGAAAGGGTTTAATGTCCACGAAGGATTGGGTTTTACGGTATCGTGGTGCGAGTTCAAAAGTACCGTTGGGAGGTCTTTATTGAAGTATTTATTTTTTGCCCAAAGGTTATTGATTTTTCTTCGGAAAGGCATATTTCTTTCTCTAAAAAACTCTTCTAATATATCGCCAGTTATGTTTTCTTCACGACTAAATGATTGATTAGCAATGAGTTGCTTTAATAGAATAATAGCATCTTGGGTAATCTGTAGTTGTAAAGTCATTTTTTTAGGTTTTGAACATAGGGAAGTCGTCCTCCAAAAGGACGACTTCCGTCAAATTTGGTAGTTAAATCTTCTATTTTTTCTCGCTTTGCCAATACCTCCACCCACTCACTCGGGATTTGCTCGAAACCATAAAAAAGCCCCGCAAAACCGCCCGTTACTGAACCAACGGTATCGGTATCATCGCCCAAATTTACCGCTTTCAAGACTGCATCTTTAAAATTATCGGTGGTAAGAAATGCCCATAAGCTGGCTTCGAGGGTGTGGAGGACATAGCCCGAAGCATAAATATCATCTTGCGGAATACAGGAAATATCATCGAATAAAATACGATTGTAAAGTTCTATTTCTGAGGTCTTTACGTCAATTAAATGAAGGTAATCTCTGACTAAATTCTGGGTTTCGTAATAGGCATCACATTTGTCTTTTTCCTTCAAAAGATTTATCACAAATTCTACTGCAAAGAAACAGCCGATAATAGAGCGAATGTGGGCATGAGTGATGGCGGAAACTTCTTTAACCACTCTAAAACGTTCTTCAATCGGGCGATTTTGGAGGTGAATAGCCAAGGGTAAAATCCGCATTAATGAACCATTTCCGTTGGAATAATCATCGTATTCACCTGATTGTAAGGCTGATACTCCCTTTGCGATTTTGTCCATCGCATTGCGAGTAGCTACGCCCATATCAAAAATCTGCCCATGAGGAGTCCAGTCATTATATTGATACCAATGACAAAAACGGTCGGCCAATTTTTGTACGTCATAACCCTCAATTAATTGTTCCACCAAAAGCATAGACATGGCAGTATCATCCGACCATGTACCCGCAGGTTGGTGATGTGTGCCGAATGCTCGCATAGACGTTACGGGGTTCGCCTGTAAGTGCTTGCGACTCATAAATTCCACAGGAACGCCGAGTGCGTCGCCGATGGCTATGCCAAAAAGTAATCCTTTGATGTGCATTTTGGGGTTTTTGTTCGTTATTGATTTGAAATGATTCTACTCAAAATAGCTATCAATTTCTAATCTATGGTAATCGACTATCCATTTATTCCGTTTGACATAAATATCTCTAATCTTGTCAGC
Organism: Cytophagales bacterium; assembly: GCA_038230735.1. GTDB lineage: Bacteria > Bacteroidota > Bacteroidia > Cytophagales > Spirosomataceae > Arcicella. The sequence continues at coordinate 47,329 of JBBRMR010000009.1, read as the reverse complement.
ATTGTTACTCCAAATAAAACAACCTCTATCGTTGTACATCTGAAATGCTGTATTAGTTAACGGGTTAATGAAAAATATTTGTTGGTCTATCTTTGGTTCAAATCCCATTTCCGTATTTGCAATGGCATTTAATATATTCTTAATCTCAATGTCTTTAACGGGTAGTTTACCAATAATTATCCTTTTTTGAACTTCATCTTCATTTGCCTCTTCCAATTGATTGTAAAATTTATCAAATAGTTCTGATGGAAATTGTCGATGCAAATATTCATTGGAAGCATTATAAAAATTTGACTCTGGATATTCATAAATTAATACCCAAATCTCATTTTCTTGGTTGGGAAATGTATCATTAAAAAGTGTTACTGCTCTATCTGTTGCTTGTTTTACGCTTTTTATAGTTCCATTCTTATGTTCACCTCCAAGGTCAAGTCTGATATGAATTTGCCCTAAAATAGTATGTTCCGTAGCAATTTTAGCGTATGGATAAACGCTATTAAAATATAATTGTAAGTCTTGTCTTAGCAATAATGTATGTACTTTATTTTCCATTTTATCAATTTACAACCCAAAATGATACGATAATCCTAAACAACTTTCGTTCCCCCCGTCCCCTCATTCACCGCCTCTTTCACTTCCGCCGCATGGCAAATCGTTACTTGATTTACGCCTTCGGCAATCGCTTTGAAGGCATTATCTAATTTCGGAATCATACCTGTATGAATTGCTCCATTGGCTTTAAGTTGTTCGTAATCAGGTTTTTGCAATATTGGAATCACGGAATTATCATCATCTACATCCGTTAAAACGCCTTTTTTCTCAAAACAATAAACCAAATTTACTTCATAGTTTCTCGACATCGCAATTGCCAAAGCTTGAGCAATGGTATCGGCATTGGTATTGAGCATATTGCCTTCTTTGTCAAAAGTAAGTGGGGCAAAAATAGGTGTTAGATTTTGTTTTAAAAGACTATCAATAAACACGGCATTAACTTTTTCAATATCTCCCACAAAACCATAATCAATTGCTGCAACGGGGCGTTTTTTGGATAAAATCACGCCCGCATCTGCCCCAGTGAGACCAATAGTATTTACGCCTCTACTTTGTAATTGTGCCACCAAATTTTTATTGACCAAACCGCCGTAAACCATCGTAACAACATCCAGCATGGCTTTATCAGTAATTCTTCTGCCTTCCACCATCACGGTTTCAACGTCCAATTTTACGGCAACTTGCGTAGCGATTTTTCCGCCACCATGCACCAATATTTTGGGCGAAGGAATTTGGGCAAAATCATTCAAGAAATTCTCACGGAGCGTAGGATTATCCACCACATTTCCGCCTATTTTTATGATGGTTAATTTCATGATTGTGCTTTAACTGTGTGCTATCAATACCTAAAACAAATACGGGCTTTCTTCTCTGATTATTTTCATTAAAATCTGTTTCAATACCACCTGTGCCGACCAGATTCTGTTGCCCGCTTGTTGCACTACTACTGAATTGGGAGAATCCAACACGGCATCATCCACCACGATATTTCTTCTCACGGGCAAACAGTGCATAAACTTGGCGTTGTTGGTCAAAGCCATTTTCTCCATCGTGACTTTCCAAGCGGGGTCTTGGCTCAAAATTTTACCGTAATCATTGTAAGATGACCAGTTTTTGGCATAAATAAAATCAGCATCCTTAAACGCTTCCGCCTGATTATGAGTTAATGTTGCATTACCAACAAACTCAGGAGCGAGTTCGTAGCCTTCGGGATGGGTAATGACAAAATCCACATCGGCGGCATTCATCCACTCCGCAAATGAGTTGGGAACGGCTTGTGGAAGTGCTTTTACGTGAGGAGCCCACGACAATACAACCTTCGGGCGAGGCTTCGTTTTTAACTCTTCAATCGTAATTAAATCCGCCAATGACTGTAAAGGATGGCGAGTTGCCGACTCCAAACTGATGATGGGGCGTCCCGTATTTTTAACGAATTGGTTTAATACCTTTTCGGAATAATCTTCCTCACGATTCTCCAAAGTCGGGAAACTCCGAATGCCCACAATGTCGCAGTATTGCCCAATCACGGGGGCGGCTTCCTTGATGTGTTCTGCCTTTGTGCCATCCATAATTGCTCCGTCCTCAAATTCCAATCCCCAACCGTCTTGCCCAACGTTCATCACGATGAGTTCCAAACCCAAATTCTGGGCGGCTCTTTGCGTACTTAAACGAGTACGAAGACTCGAATTAAAGAACAAAAGTCCCATCGTTCGGTGTTTGCCCAAGTGTTTATCGGCATAAGGCGTTTTTTTAATCAATAAGGCTTCTTTGACCAAAGCCTGAACATCAATGGCATCTTTGACTGATAAAAAATGTTGCATGGGGTAAATATTAAGTCATAAGTTGTTAAGTCGCAGGTCGTAAGTTTATCAAGGTGTAAGGATATACTTACGACATACGACTGAAATACTTTCGACTACGAATTACAAAGTTAATCCAAATGTTAAAATATTGCTGTTTTTTGTTAAAACTGTTAAGAGATGTTAAAACTGTAAGGGGCTGTTCAATAATAAGTTAGGGGTTTTCGTAAGAAGAGAAAGCAATTTATTTTTTCACTAAAACTTACAAACCATGCAAAATTTAACAAAACTCTCTCCTGCACGCTTTATGTGTGCAACTATGATTTTTTTCTGTGTAAATTACGGTTCTATCCATGCTCAGGGCGAGCGAAAGGCTTTCAATGAAGGTGATAAGGTGATTACGTTTGGGGTAACAGGTGGTGATATTGGTTCGGTTGTTTCAGGTGGTGTGAATAATTTCTATGGTTCACGCCTTAGTCCTGCTGTCAGTTTTGATTATGGCTTAAAAGGTACTCGGGGTTTATTAAGTATTGGAGGTTTTGCAAGTTATTCCCGTTCTAATACAAGTGGGTATGATGGTTCTGGTAGTTATAGTTATATGTTGAACGTGCCTTCTGATACTCTCTTTGTAAGTTCAAGCTTTGGTGGCGTGAAAAGAAGTAGTTTCACCACAGGTGTTCGCTTCGGAATTCATTATTCTACTCGAAAATGGGATTTATACGCTGGATTAATGATTGGTAACAGAACCACGATATCGGAATTTGGAAAATCTACTTCTGAATATTACAAGGGGACGCTCAAATTTCCTAATCAACAATTAATTAAAACAGACATCAGTGAGTCTCGGACAATAACAAACTCTACTTTTTTCGTCAGCCCCTACGCAGGAGCAAGATATTACGTAACTAAAAAAGTGTCCCTCAATTTGGAAGTCGGGCAATACACGGGGAATGTTGGTTTAGGCTTCAAATTCTAACAAACAAAATAGGCGAGCCTCATGAAGGCTTGCCTATTTTTGTGTAATTTAGCCAAATCAAGGTTTTAACCTTTTTTATGGATTCAATGGAGAGGAAAAATAAAAGTATTTATACCCGTAACATAACGTTGTATATTGCTTTATTTGTTACCTTTTTTGTTACCAATAGGCTCACGGCTTTTATTCCTACGTTTGCTACTGTATTTTAAAAACAGACAAACAATGGAAAAGTTTATTGAATATTCTTTACGGTTCAATCGTAAAAAAAGGCTTGATACCAACGATAATGCACCTATTGAAATACGAATGTATTTGAATGGAAAAGCAAGCTATAAGGGTACAGGAATAAGTATCACACCTGACGGTTGGAATAAATCTAAAAACCGACCAAAGGATAATTTTATCAATCGAAAATGTGAAACAATTATTTCAGAGTTAAAGGTTTTTGAATTGGAATTTAGGCAAAAGAACGGACGGTTTACCGTTCAAGATTTTAAATTTCAACGTACACCTGAACCCGTACCAAAGCCTATAAATATATCATTTACAAAATATGTTGCGGAACAACTCCAAGCCGAAAAAGTGTTGAATCAAACATCTTTGAGGAGCAGAAAATTAACCTTAGAATATCTCAAAAAATTTCGTCTGGATATTGGATTTAATGATATTAATTATCAAATGGTAAAAGATTTTGACCTGTTTTTGATAGGTAGGAAACTACATACTAACACCATATCAAAGCACCATCAACACTTTAAAAAGTACATTAAGCAAGCTATAAAAAGCGGTATTTCTGTAAGTAGTCCCTATGATGATTTTCCAATAAAAAAAGCGGAAGCGTATTCCAGCTTTTGTACTGTGGACGAATTGAAACGACTTGAAAATTTAACCTTTGATAAAGAGAATAGGAAAGAAAGAGTTTTGGAGCGATGCCGTGATATGTTTTTATTTTCAGCATATACAGGGCTAAGATACAGCGATACGGAGAAGGTAGGGGCCAAACACTTTCAACAATCCAAAGAGGGATTAATACTTGATTACCAAGCCAATAAAACGATGAAGTTTGGAGTAAAACACCTTTTTGTTTTATTTGGTGGTAAACCAGAAAGACTTGCTTTGAAATATATGCCAAAAAATAACGACACTTTATTTAAGGGATTGCAACAACAACGTGTAAACGAAAATCTTAAAATATTGGCGGAGCGGGCCCAAATAAATAAAAAATTACGGTTTAAGGATTCAAGAAATACGTTTGCGAGTTACCTACTGACTAAGAAAATACCAATAAGTATTGTGCAGTCTGAAATGCAACATAAATATTTATCCACAACCCAGATTTATACAAAACATGAGCCTGACATGGTTATACAAGCATTTAAAAATACAGATTGGTAATGGAAACAATTAAACGAAAATATGACAAGAAAATCACCGAGGGGAAAATTACGGTGAAGCATTATCTTAATACTAAATTAAAGCCTGTTTACAATAAAAAAACTGTAAAGGATGGTAAAGATAGGTTTCCTGTTTACATTCAAATAGGGGTTGTAAGACAAAGTTTGCAGATAAAAAGTAAGATTCTAATTCCTGTTGCCATTGACGAATTTAATTCTTTTGAACTTGATAATAAGCTAATAATAAACAATGAAATTAGACGAATAACAGAAATAATTAAACGGCAAGGCCCTTTTAATAGAAAAAACTTTGATATTAAAATAGTAAGTTGTGTTTATAATAATTCTACCATACGTTTAGATATAGTCATTGAAAACCGTCTTAAAATTGAAATTCAAAAATTATTATTAACTAATGTGGATAAAGCATTGATTGATAAATATGACGCATTAAATGAGAGGTTAATCAAAAATGAATATACGCAGTCTGATAAATTCCAATCCATTAATATTAGATTGTTTTCCAGCACCGATTGGGCAAATTTAACCTCTAAAAAATTGATTGAAACCTTCGCAGATTATGAAAGAAGTATTGAAAAAGATAGTCTTAAAGGATTCATAGAATTACAAAATAAATATTGGTTTTTATGGGATTTCAAGAATGAGTATGAACAATTTTTAAGCCGTCATTTTAGTTATTTTAGTATAATTGAACCTACTCCAATAGATTGGTTTGAATCAAATTTTATTCAAGCCACAATTAGAGATATTTATAAAAAAGAAGATTCTTTAATGGGAGACATTTGTATAACTCAAATAGAAGATTTACTAACTGTAAATCCAGAAATCTCATGGTATGTAACCGAATAATAAGCCAAATCATTTTTTTTGAATAAAATGTTTATATATTATTTTTTTATATAAACATTTTACTATAATATTGCTACATAAATTAAAAACAAAATTCATTTTCAAATGGAACAGCAAACTAAACTATTGCAGGATTTAATGATTGAGGTAAAATCATTAAAGTCAATGTTAGGCGGGAACTCCGCCACAGCCACGACCAACGAACGATATGTTTCTCCAAAAGAAATTATGCTTCGTTTAGGAATAGGTCGTTCCAAGTTGGACGAATGGGCAAATACGGGATTTATCCAAAAAATCAAACCCGACCCCAACACCAAGAAAATTTACTTTCTTCAATCAGAATTAAATCAAAAATTCCCCAACGTCTTTCCGCTTAGTGCTCAATAGCATTGAGGGGAAAGGCTTTTTTTTACAGTTATAACCACTAAAAAAATGAAAAACACAATTCAATTTTGGAAACTTCCAGAACTATTTAATGAAGTGTTTAGACGTGCAGGAGCGGAGGAGGATATTTATCTAATTGCTTATTCTGCAAAGTTTAGAAATTCACATTTTCCAATTTTAAAAGCCTTGATTGAGGCAATAAATAATAAAAGATATGATGGAGAGATACAGCAAATCACAAGTAGTTGATATGCTACTGATTGCTAACGAAACATTGGAACTGTATTCAAGTCAAAATGTACTTTTATCAGCCGTAAACGCACGCTTGGAGAAAAGAAACGAAACATTGGGCCCAAAATTACAGGCACAAAAAAGCGGTAAAACTTAGCAGAGTTTTACCGCTTAAAATCTAAAACTTTCACGTTCTAAATAACCCTAACGACAAGGGCAAAGATATGAAAAAGACCACAGAAACGCAAACAATATTAGAGGATTTAACTATCCTAATAAATCAACATAGTCAAGATGAAATTTTTGATAAAATACTCGAAAGTGTTACAGAAGTAAAATTTAGAGAATTGGCAAATATTTCAGACGACACTAAGAAGTTAGAACAAAAACATTATATCGTTTTGGTAACTCAAATTGTCTTGGAAAAAGCCGAAAAGTTAGGCTATCGTTTGGCCCAAAATAATGGTGTAACCTACATTTTTAACGGAAATTATTGGGTATCAATCCATGAATCAAAATTAGAAATTCTATTGGGCGAATGTGCTAAAAAGATGGGCGTGGAGTTGATTGATTCTAAATATTTTAGGTTTAGAGAAAGCCTATTAAGTCAGTTTTTTTCGTCTGCATATTTTGCAAAACCCGAAAGCTCGCAAGATAAAGTGCTGATTAATTTACGCAATGGAACGTTTGAAGTAAGTATCGACAAACAAGGTTTAAGACCATTTAAAGACAAGGATTTTTTAAGGTATCAATTATCATTCTCTTATGATACCAAAGCAACCGCACCACTATTTGAGAAGTATTTGCAGAGGGTTTTACCTGAAAAGGAATTGCAAGATATTTTGGCGGAATACATTGGTTATGTGTTTGTTAAGAATCTGAAATTAGAAAAAGTCCTTTTGCTTTTTGGTTCGGGTGCTAATGGTAAATCAGTATTTTTTGAAATAGTCAATGCAATATTAGGGCGTGAAAACGTGAGTAATTTTTCTCTTACATCACTCAACAATGAAACTTATCGCTCGAATTTAGAGGACAAACTTTTGAATTATGGTAGTGAGATTAAAGGCAGTTTAGAAAGTGATATTTTCAAGCAACTTGCAAGCGGTGAACCAATAGGGGCCAAGCGGCTTTATAAAGACCCATTCACAATGTTTGACTATGCTAAGTTGATGTTTAACGCTAATGAATTACCGAAGGACGTAGAACACAACGAAGCGTATTTTAGAAGGTTCTTAATTGTACCTTTCTTGGTAACGATACCACAAGAAGAAAGAGACCCCGAGCTACCTAAAAAGATAATAGCTAATGAGTTGTCAGGCGTGTTTAATTGGATATTGTCAGGACTGAATAGAGTGTTAGAAAAAAAGGGTTTCACCAATTCAAAAACCTCTCAAAGTTTCTTGGAAAAATACAAAAATGAATCTGATACGGTTTTTATGTTTTTGGAAGACCAAGATTATAAGCCTTGTTTTAATGGAGGGCTTAAAGGCATAGCAGAACTTTATGGAGAATATAAAGCCTATTGTAATACATTTGGTTACTTCCCAAATAATATAAAAAATTTCGGTATTAGGTTACAATCTAACAAGTTACATATTGTAGTAAACAATAAAGGCAAGTTTGTAAATGTTGTTAAGACCCCTATATTATAATTCAACGCACGCAAAGTATTAAAAAAAAGTTAAGTAAAAATCCACCACTATCCACCACTTCCACCACTAAATATGAATATTTTTAGATTTAATTTATTGAAAAAATACAAAAAGGTGGTGGAAGTGGTGGAAGTGGTGGATTTAACAATTAACTTTTTTTTGAGATACAGGCACGAACAAATGAAAGATTGAGGTATAAAATTAGATTAATACAATTTTTAATAATGAAAACGAAATCTGAAGTAAGGGAATTGAAGCAGGTATCTATAATAGGATATTTAGCAAATAAAGGCATAAATCCAATATCAAAAAGTAATGCTTGGTTAATGTATCATTCTCCTTTGCGTGAAGAACATACGGCATCATTTGGGGTAAATCCTACCAAGAATATTTTTAATGATTTAGGGAGCGGAGATAAAGGAAATATCATTGAGTTAGTAATGAAGTTAGAAAATATAGGTTTTGTCGATGCTTGTAAAGTTCTTGAAAGTGTGGACTTTGTGAAAGAAAATGAGAATTTAAAAACTCCTTTTCTTTCACAAAGTCAAACGTTTGAAAGCACCCCCTAAAGTTACCAAGTTACAGCCGTTAAGGACTTAAAACACCCAGCGTTACTTCGCTATGTGGAGAGCCGAAAGATAAGTTTTCAGAACGCTTTTAAGTATCTCAATGAAATCCATTATACGAACTCGAAAGGGAAATTTTTTGGAATAGGTTATCAAACTGATAATGATAGTTACGTGGTACGAAGTGAGATTATGAAAAAACCTATCAACTTAGGAAAGGCAGGAATCAAAACCTTTGCCGTACCAAATTCTAAGAACGTAGCAATATTCGAGGGGATGTTTGATTTCCTATCAGCGTGTGAATTTTATAAAGGCAGTCCGACCATGACGGCAATCATTTTGAACTCGACCAGCAATCTGAATAAAGCCCTACCAATCATTAGCCAATACGAAAAAGTGTTTTGCTATTTGGACAATGACAATGCAGGATGGAAGGCACTCGACAAAATAAAACAAGCAGGTTTAAATGTGGTTGATACCTCCTTTATTTATTCAGATTATAATGACTTTAACGACTTTTTAATTAAAAAACCTCCTTAAAAATTACAATTCCCACTTTTATATGTAGAAAAATGGCACTTTTTAATCGAATTTTGCAAACCTTTTAAGTAAAATTTTCCATAAAATACTGATAATCAGTAAGTTAAACCATTTTTCAATAAATTATTTATTTGTTTTCATAACTTCAGCCGTTACACGCCCTGAATCGTCTAAGTAATTGCACATGATTTTCGGAGCGGTATATGAATTTTAATAAATTTTTAATCACTAAATTATAAAATAATGAAAATGAACATTCTAATTTTAAGCACGGGCAAACCGTCAAAACATTTGACTGATGCAATAGAATCAAGAGGACACACTTACGAGTGTTATATGCCTAATGAACTCTATATTTTAATTTCTGATAGTGTAAATGGGTATGATAGGATCTATCAAGAAAACAGTGAAGAAAAGCCCAAACGCTTACACCTAAAAGACTTTCACGCAGTAATGACAAGATTAGGAGGCGGGGGTGAATATGGTTTACTTGCGTTACAACATTTATCCGAAAATTTGGGTATCTATTCCGCACAATCACCCAACGGCATTCGTATTGCATCTAACAAGATGGCTACTTCTATGAAAGTAAGTACGGCAGGGGTTAGAAGTCCTATTACTGTTTTTGCTAAGAATCCAGAGAATATTTCGTTCCTAATTGATAAGGTAGGAGGTTTACCTTGTGTTGTTAAAACGCCTTACGGTTCGCAAGGTACGGGCGTTATCAAGATGGAAAATTACCAACAAACAAAAGCTACATTGGAATTACTTCATAGTAGAGGGATAGACACACTTTTACAACAATATGTAGAAGGGGGTGGTAAAGATTATAGAGTTATTGTAGTAGGAAATAAAGTTATTTGTGCAATGGAGCGTAGTTCTAATGATGGATTTAAGGCTAATCTTTCACAGTCGGGAACAGGAAAGAAAGTTACATTATCTCAGGAGCATCAAGATTTTTGTGTAAAGGCAAGTAACGCAATTGGTTTAGATTTTTCGGGCACTGATATTATGATTTCAAATAAAGACGGTAAGGCATATTTGATAGAAATTAATTCTAATCCTGGCACGAAATCAATTGAGATTTGTAAACATAATTGGTTTGTTGATTGGGTTAAGTTTTTGGAGGAAAAGGCAGGGGATAAAAATTTAGCTACTCAAAACAGTATGGTTAATATTGATATGCCAAAATTTGAATTTGCGTTACATAGTGTATTTATGATGCAAGTAAATGAAAACAGTAAGAAGATATAATCATGGGACACACGCACGGAGTTTTAACAGGCGGTGGAAGTATTAGCGTTGATACTTTCCCCAACGAATACGAAGAAAACAAGTTTCTTCAAATCGTGATTATAAGAGCCACAGACGAATTTAATAAAAGACTCCCCGAGAATGAAGGTAAAACATTTTCAGAAGTTAGGAGCATGGTATTTGATGCGTTGATGTATGTTTATATATCAAGAGAATTAGTAGGATTTAGTAATTATGATGAACCGTTTATACCATACAAAAGGGTTTAATTTTGTTACTATTTTGTTACTAACTAACTAAAAATTACATAACTAACTGATTATCAACAAAATAGGCGAGCCTCATGAAGGTTCGCCTAAAAATATCACTAACACACCAAAATATAATTTCATGTTCCTCTCGAAACAAAAAATGTATTTCTTATTAGTGTAACGATAATTCCTTTTGAAAGTCACGGAGGCTTTACATTTTTTTATTATTATTTTTGAATGCCTAATTTAAAAGCGTTTCAAAATGCTTGACATAAGTTTTTTTAAGGAATAGTTTTCCTCCTATGTTTCGTTTAAAATTGGCTAATCCTTCATTTAAAATACCATTAGCAGTGGCAATTCCTAAATCTAAGATTGTGTAATCTTGATATTGGAAATATTCATAAATTCCTGATAATAAGAATATTGTGGGGCTATTTTTCAAGTATTCTTCATCATCGGCGAGATAGAAAGTATAAACAATTTTCTCATTGATTTTGATGGTAACACCCACGGCAATTATTTGCCCAAAATCGGTAACAGAAAAGATTTGAAAGTTTTTGAAAAATAAGGTAAAATGATTTTCAAATTGCTCCAAATTCATCGTCATTGGGCGATTTTTACGTTCTCGTGAATGAGCAATAAAGGCATGAATTTCTGGAAAATTTGGGTTTAAAATCTCTTGAAATACAAAACCTTTTTTGATAGCTTTTCTTAATAATTGCTTCGTACGGATTGAGGTGATGGTTTCGTAGAATGACTTTTTAGTAATCGTAATGTCATAATTCTGTTCAATAACACTTATTTCAAAGCCCAATTTGAAAAGGCAATTTTCCAGCTTTTGGATTTGAGTGGGAGGGAGGTATCCTTCGGGGTAAGAATTAATGATAATTGTACCACAGGCTTTAGCCTGTTTTATAGTGGGAGAAATATTTGGATGTTTTGTGGAGGGAGAAGTACAGGCTAAAGCCTGTGATACGATTAGCGTCAAGAATTCCAATAATTTCTCTTTTGAAATCTCCTCACTAAATTCAATTCCCCCAAAGGTTGCCCGCAACGGACTATATACCATTCCATTTTGAATAATCACCGAAAATCGAGCTTCAATGGATTGATTATCAGTATTTTGCCAGTAAAAAGTTAATAGACGTTCTCCACCTTGATTTTGTAAATGTTCCTTTTCATTGAAAAAGTATCTTTGAAAACTGAAGTTTAATTTACTTTCGTCAAGGGTTTGGTTGGGGGAATTTGAGTCGTTTATTAGGAGCATTTTTAGGTTTTATTGTTCGCTTTTTATTTTTCAGTAAATATCCTTTAAATTAGTAGAAAAAATAGACAATTATGTTAGAAGTTCCATTTGAGTTGCATTATCGAAAATTTCGCTTTGATGACGATGAATTTTATGATTTCTGTCTGCAAAATGACAATCTAAAATTTGAAAGGGATTCAATCGGAAATATTATCGTCATGCCAAATACAGGAGGAAAAACTGGGTACTTAAATTCTAAATTAAATGCAAGGCTCGTAATTTGGAATGAAATTTTAGAATCGGGACTCGTTTTTGATTCCTCAACAGCCTTTCGTTTGCCAAGTTCTGCTGTGCGTTCGCCTGATGTGGCTTGGGTTTCTAATGAGCGTTGGAATATGCTTTCAGATTCAGAACAAGAGAAATTTCCACCGATTTGTCCTGATTTTGTCATTGAATTGATGTCAATTACCGATAATGAAACCGATGTCAAAAGCAAAATGACCGATGAATGGATGGCAAACGGCTGTAAATTAGCTTGGTTAATTAATCCATACGACAAAAAGGCATTTATCTATCGCCCAAACCAAGCCGTTGAGACGATTTATGGTTTTGAAAATAAACTAAATGGGGAGGAAATTTTGAATGGATTTTTGTTGGATTTGAGGGTGTTGGGGTAGAGGATTTGAAATCCCCATCAATTACTCGCATTTTGCCAGTGATAACTATTAACAGGCTCCCAACCTAATTTCAAATATAGGCTGGAATCCTGTCAATAGACGTAACTCGCAAGATGCGAGCTACTAAAACCCATATCACTTCCCCTGTGCCTCCACAACCGCAATCGCTACCATATTCACAATCTCACGGACGGATGACCCTAATTGCAATACGTGTACGGGTTTGCGAAGACCCAATAATATCGGTCCGATGTATTCAATATCGGAGGTTTCTTTTAATAAATTATAGGCAATATTGGCGGCAGATAAATTTGGGAAGATGAGCGTATTGGCTCCTTCTTCTGCTAATTTTGAAAAGGGATAATTTTCCTTAATCAACTCATTATCGAAGGCTAAGTGGGCTTGCATTTCACCTTCTACAATCATTTCGGGGTGTTTTTTCTGCAAAATTGCCGTTGCCTCACGCATCTTCACGGCATCATCGCCATCGGCGGTTCCAAAGTTTGAATACGTCAAAAGGGCAATTCTTGGTTTTAGGTTAAATTGTTCAACGGCTTTGGCGGTTAGCTCCGTAATTTCCACAATATCTTCTACCGTTGGGTTGAAATTTACCGTTGTATCGGAGAAAAACACAGGACCTTTTTTCGTCAAAAGAATGTACATTCCCGCCACTTTTTTCACGCCATCTTCACGACCAATAATTTGCAAAGCAGGGCGAATGGCATCGGGATAATTACGAGTCAAACCCGAAATTACACAGTCGGCATCGCCAGTTTCTACCATCATGGAGGCAAAATAACTACGAACTTGCATCTGTTTGTGGGCTTCGTATTGATTATAACCACGACGTTTTCTTTTCTCGAAAAATAAATCTCCGTATTGTCGCAAGCGTTCTGCCGTTTCATTGGCACGAGTATCAATTATTTCTATATCATTGATTTCCAGATTATTAGTTCTAATAATGTTTCTAATTTTTACGGCATCGCCCAATAAAATTGGCTCACAGATTCCTTCATCTTTCGACTGTTGAACAGCTTTCAAAACCTTCAAATTCTCCGCATCGGCAAAAACTACTCGTTTAGGATTTCGCTTCGCACGGTTGATGATGTACTTGGTTAATTGATTATCTAAGCCCAAACGTTTGCTCAGTTCCAACTCATAAGCATCCCAATCCAAAATCGGTTTTTGAGCTAAACCAGACTCCATGGCGGCACGGGCAACGGCGGGGGCAACGGTGGTAATTAGGCGAGGGTCAACGGGTTTTGGGATGATATACGTTCTACCAAACGAAAGATTTTTTTCGTTATACGCCAAATTCACGATGTCGGGAACGGGCTTTTTTGCTAACTCTGCCAGGGCTTTGGCGGCTGCCATTTTCATATTTTCGTCAATCTCGGTGGCTCGCACGTCCAACGCACCCCTAAATATGTACGGGAAGCCCAAAACGTTGTTTACCTGATTGGGAAAATCGGAACGACCCGTTGCCATAATAATATCTTCACGGGCGGCAACGGCATCTTCGTAAGAGATTTCGGGGGTTGGATTTGCCATCGCAAAAACGATTGCATCAGTTGCCATTGCCTTAATCATGTCTTGCGAAACGATATTACCAACTGATAATCCTAAAAATACATCCGCCCCCACCATTGCATCGCTAAGGCTATGAATATCAGTGCGTTGCGTAGCAAAAGGTTGAACGTATTTGTTCAAATCTGCTCGTTGAACGGAGACTAATCCGTCCTTATCGAACATCAAAATATTCTCAGTTTTTGCCCCTAATAATTGGTATAATTTCACGCAAGAAAGAGCCGCCGCACCCGCACCCGAAATCACGAAACGGCAAGTTGCGATGTCTTTGTTTACAATTTCTAATGCATTCAACAAAGCAGCCCCCGAAATGATGGCGGTTCCGTGTTGGTCATCGTGCATGATGGGGATATTCAACTCTTTGCGGAGGCGTTCCTCAATCTCAAAACATTCGGGCGATTTAATATCCTCTAAGTTTACGCCCCCAAAAGTGGGTTCTAAAATCTTGACAGTTCGGATAATTTCTTCGGGGTCTTCGGTGTTGAGTTCAATGTCGAAAACGTCAATATCGGCAAAGATTTTGAACAAAACTGCCTTGCCTTCCATAACGGGTTTCGAGGCTGCCGCCCCGATATTTCCCAAGCCCAAAACGGCGGTTCCATTGGAAATAACCGCCACTAAATTGCCCTTGGCAGTGTATTTATAAACGTCTTCGGGATTGGCAGCGATTTCCAAACAAGGTTCGGCAACGCCTGGGGAATAGGCAAGAGAGAGGTCTCTTTGGCTTTCAGTTTCTTTGGTCGAAATGACCGCAATTTTACCTGGACGACCTTTGGAATGGTAGTCCAAAGCATCTTGTTTTCGGATTGGTTTTTGACTCATAATTGATCCCATGGTATCCTAATTAGGAATTGATGGGTGGTTTTATTTAATACAGAAATTGTCTTCAAAGATACCACAATAATTTATATGAATTTACCGTAAAGACGCAAAAAGACGCTATGTTTTCTCTTGTTGCGTTTTTCACGTCTTTGCGGTAAATTGAAATCTTAATCCACTTCAATGCTCCAAGTTTGTTCAAAGATCTCATCAATTCCCAATGTGATAATTCCCTCTTTTTCAGTTAAATTTTGATTATGATTTTCGCTATCGGCAATGCCACACCACGGCTCAATACACACAAGATTGGCATCTTTTGCCGCCCAAATACCCAGATAAGGAAAACCTCTGAAATCGAATTTTAATTGACGATTTGTTTTGTCAGATTTTAAAATCACCTCAGTCGATTGAAGGTTTTTAAACACGATAGCATCCTCATAAAATAACTCTTTTGTGAGGGCTAAACGGTTGGTATTGAGCAAGAAATCTGTGGAATTACTGGCTATTAATCCTCCTTCAACCAAGCCCCAGCGTTGGAAATTTTCGGTTTTATTGAACTCCAAATAATAGTCCTCATAATCAGTATTTGGCGATAAAGGCAGGGCAAAAGCGGGATGCCCACCTACGGAAAAGTACATTTCTTTATCGTCCATATTTTTCACGGAATACGTTACTGAAAGACGGTTTTCGTGAAGCTCATATTTCAAACGAAATTCAAAAGCGAAGGGATAAACTTTTAGGCTTTCTTCATTGTGGATAAGGAGAAATGTTACGCTTTCATCATTGACGTTTTCCATCGTAAACTCACACTCACGTGCGAATCCGTGACGAGGTAAATGGTATTCCTGACCTTCAAAACGATACAAATTATCCTTTAAAGCACCCACAATGGGAAACAAAATGGGTGATGATTTCCCCCAAAAATTAGCATCCGCCGACCATATATATTCAGTTTGAGTCTCTTTACTGAAAACGCTGATTAGTTCTGCACCTTTGGGGTTTATTTTTATGGTGAGGGTTTGGTTTTTGAGGGTTTGCATGGGAGAGGTCAAAAGGTTAAGGGTGAAAGGGAATTTTATATAATGAGGTAGCGGTCATAGCTGTTAGGTTAATAGATTACCTCGGAGAGGTTTAACATTTGTAGCAATTAATAAGGGGATAATTTCAAGGCTTCGGAGAAGCCAAACCTTAAATTAATGTTAGGCTTCTCCGAAGCCCTAAATCGCTCAACATCAACTTCTTCTACAAATGTTAAACCTCTCCGAGGTTAATAATCTAAGGACTCGTTATAAAGACGCAGATAATACCGATTAAGACTGTATTACCAAACTTGCCAAATATTTCAAACCTCCAATTTTATCTAATAATCCTTGTTTTTTGAGCCTTTGACTAACGGTAAGAATGTCAATATTCTGATTTTCTCCTAAAAGAGACATCATAGATAAATATATCTTTTCGTTATTTTTATCGGTGAAAGCAACCTTCTGATTTTCAGGAAAATAAATATGACCTTTGCCATTTATTAGGATTTCTTCCAAGTAATTTTCTTCATTGAGTCTCATATTTCCAAAATTTTTCGTGGTTGAATGTTTCGGTAGCTTTGAAATAGAAAGTCGATATTTCGGCGGGCAATTTATGTCTTCTACCGATGTTTAAAATTATATATTCCTTCTCTAAAAATGAAGGTTTTATGTATTTTTCTCTGACATTATAACTTGGCTGACAATGATATATGAGCATTTTTTCACAAGCATCTATATATTCATCCCATGTTTTATCTTCGGGTTTATCATCATCAAAAAACCTGCCTACATAGACGGTAATTTGAGAGGGTTCATCATCAATCCAGTTTTTTTTATGAGATTCAAATCTATATTTCAGAATATTATTTTGACTTTTACCTATGTAAAGTAAGTTGTCTGCTCCATTTACGTTATGAGTTCCATAAATTTGGTAAAAACCATAATCTGTAACATTATCTCCAAATTCTCCGATAGCATCCTCAATACTAAATGGACCTTGCCAATATACTTTAAGAATATTCAAGTTCATAGTTGAGTTCATTTTAGGGAGTTTTAAATTTAATATAGTCGTATTATTTTTGCTTTGATCAACAAATATAAAAAAAATCACCCCTCAAAAGCCGCCTCCATCTTCTCTCTGTCAAATTCTCCTTCATTATTGGCTAACCAAATTGTGGCTACTCCGTTGCCGATGAAGTTGGTGATGGCTCTGGCTTCTGACATAAATCTATCCACGCCCAACAATAAGGCTAAACCTTCAATCGGGATTACTTTTATTGCCGTCATGGTGGATGCCAAAACGATAAAACCGCTACCAGTTACGCCCGCTGCCCCTTTTGACGTTACCATCAAGATGCCGATGATGGTTAGTATTTGTTGTAAATCTAAGTGAATATTGAATACCTGAGCCAAGAAAATGATGGACATTGAAAGGTAAATTGTCGTGCCGTCCAAGTTGAAAGAATAGCCCGCTGGCACTACCAAACCTACTACCGATTTTGAACAGCCCATTTTCTCTAATTTCTCCATCAATGAAGGCAAAGCGGCTTCTGAAGAGGACGTTCCCAAGACGATTAATAGTTCTTCTCGAATGTATTTCAGGAAAGACCAAAGATTGATTTTGTAGGTTCTCAATATGAAATAAAGTATTACGAAAATGAATACTGCCATCGTGCAGTAAACCGTTACCATCAATTTTCCCAAGGGCAAAAGCGTATGAACTCCGTATTTTGCAATCGTAAACGCCATCCCTCCAAATGCCCCGATGGGTGCGAGATACATGACTTTGTGCAATCCCCAAAAGATTTTTTTGGAAATGGGAGCTAAGAAATCTACGACCTTTTGTCTGCCCGAAAAGTTGCTCAAAACCACGCCCATTACAATTGCCAACAACAGAACTTGCAAAGTAGCATTGTCCAAAAAGAATTTCATCCAACTGAACGCATCTGCTGATTTGGTGTATTTTGAAATATCCCCCCCTTTGATTTCGGATGTTACCACGCCATCGCCTGGACGAATCACGTTGGCGATGATTACCCCAATAAAAAGAGCAACCGTGGTTACGATTTCAAAGTAAATTAAAGCCTTTGCTCCAACTTTACCCACTTTTTTCAAATCTCCCATTGAAATAATGCCCAACGTGATGGTTAGAAAGATGATTGGGCAGATGAATAATTTCACGATACTGATAAAAATACTACTCAGAAGTTCGCTGAGGGTAGTTTTTATTTCAAAATCAGAAAAATAAAGGCTGAATTTTATGGGCTTTTCTAAGATGGGTTGCAGGGCAATTTCAGGAGCGAAATGTCCCAACAAAACGCCAAAAGTAATGGCAGTAAGTACCCAAAAGGTTAGGTTTTTAAATATTTTCATGATTTCTTTAATTGTGATTTGTTTTACCAATAACTCATAACGAATGCCCAAATCGCCACATTCAATAGCGATAACGGAATACTGATACTGACCATTTGAGTGGCTAATTTAGGGTTTAATCCATAGTTCACGGCAATGATTGTGGCGGTATTCATGGAGCCTAATGCTGCCCCAATTACACACTGTTTTCCCAATGGATTATGTTGTTGTAAAATGAGAATATACAATACAAAAATCAATACTGGGGCAATCATTAATTTATACAAAAGCCCGTATATTAATGGTTTTAATTGAATATCTTCTCGTTTGAAACTTATTTGTAAACCCACTGATATTAAGGCTAATACAGTAAACGGACTGCCTATTTTCTGTAAAATATCTTTTGACCAAATCGGAAAATGTAAACCTGAAATGTTGATAATTACGGCAATACAAAAGGCTACGAATGGTGGAAATGTAAAGATATTTTTTAGGATTTTCACCCCAGAAACTTTTTCCGATGAATACCATGAAGCTGTAAAAATACCCAAAGTTCCGCACACCACAAACGAACCCGCCTGACTCATCAAAACGCCAATTTCTAAGCCTAATTTGCCATATAATAATTCGAAAATAGGAAAACCTACGAATGAAATACTACTAATTCCCGCTGTGAGGGTTAATGCACCCGTGGTACTGCGGTCAAAATGAAGGATTGGAGCAAGGGTTTTAAAAAATAAAAATGCTGCAATAAACAAAATATAGGGCATCAAAACGGGCAAAATTTGTGTCCGATTAAAGTGCGTTTCAGAGGTGTATAAAAGTGTTAATGCGGGTAAACATACATTCACAATCAAGCCGTTCAGAGCCATGTAGCCATCTTTGGGAAAGCCCTTGATTCTTTGTAAAATGATGCCTAATACTAAGCACAAAAAAAGTAGTAAAAGGTTTGCCAAAACTTGTTTCGATTTTCTTTTCTTACCGCATAGGTAGGATAGGGAGGTTAGGATTAATTAGCGGTAGGATTTTTTTATTAAGAATTCATCCTACCGACTAATTGCTGCACAGAAACAATAATTGAATTTAGAAAAGGGTAATGTATAAATTTGGTTGTACTCGGTTTATTAAAAATTAATCATCAAATTTCCGTAATAATAAGCCCCATTAAAACCAAATTGATTAGCGTTTCGGGTATATGGTACTTGCCCGTTACTATATGAGGCGTAATTGCTGTAAACTTTATCTGGATATACGTCCGTGATATTATTTCCACCCACGGTCAAAGTCAAGAATTTGTTGAAACTATATACCACCGAGGCATCAAAAAGATTCTTTCCTGCAAATGTCTGACTACGGTGAACTCTACCCGCTGGTTTTTCCCAAGCCGTTACTTCGCCAAAATAAGAACTTCTTAAATTCAAAGTCAATTTACCAATTTGATAACCCACCGAAACCAAGACCTTTGAGTGTGGCTGACTGGTTTCAATTAAGGCTCTACTGACGGTATCAATCAACAAGACTGGTGTTTTTGTGTCCAATTGCAAAGCCGCTGGTGTGGCTTTTACCCCTGTAATTTCAGTTTTATTTATGGTCAAAGCCACGCTTGCGGTGAACTTTCCTTTTGCTCCCACATTGTGTTTATATGACGTTACTAAATCAATACCTTTTGTTCCCGTGTTAATGGCGTTAGTAAAGAACGTGATTTCCTGAAAGCCCGTGAAAAGGTTTTTCAAAGCCGTGATATTTGCTACTGCCAGATTTTCAGTAACAATAATTCTGTCCGTAATGTCAATCTGGTAAGCATCAACAGTGAATAAAAAATTTTGTCCCACCTGTGCCGTTATGCCCAAATTATAGTTCCAAGATGTTTCTGGTTTAGGGTCTTCAATGCCAATTTTTGCTAAACGTGGGTCGTCTGAAGGTAATTGTTTGGTACTTCTGATAATACCGTTTTGAACCGTTGAAGTCGTGGCGGCATTGGCAATTTGTTGTAATAATGGAGCTCTAAAACCCTTATTAATTGAACCTCTAATTGATAAACCATTGGTCAATTTCAAACGTGAAGCCAATTTTCCAGAAATATTACTGCCAAAATCGCTATAATTTTCATAACGCAAAGCCGCCGCCAATAAAAAACGATTGGTAATATCAGATTCTATATCGGCATAAAAACCAATATTAGAGCGAGTCTTATCTGTAGCATCCGCTTTGTCAATTCCTACACGTCCTTGCGAACCAGGCGTTTTGTTTTTGGTTGCTGACAATGGACCCACTGCCGAAGCCGCATCATCACCCGCCATGAGGGTAAAATTATCAACTCGATATTGTGTTCCAAAGGCAAAACTCATAGATTTTGTTCCCCACATTCCGAGTGTGGTTTTGGCAAGATTTATTTCCGACAAACTTTGTCCAAAACCGATTCTTCCGATATAAAAATTCTTGGGAGAATTCGCTCCTAATGACGCATTGGATGAATTGTTAGCATTTTGGTCAAGATAATTTTTACCATATCCCGTGCTAAAATCCCAGTTCCAACCCGATGAGGTTTTACGTTTTATACCTACAAAAGAAGAATAATCTACTGAGGTTCCAGGCAATTCAGGTACGTAACCGTCGGGGTACAAATCTGGGTTAGTCGTGCCACCCGTGGGCAATGCGGTTCGTAAAAATGCCTTGGCAAATACATCCTTTTGCGAAAATGCCCCAAAAGAATAAAGCGTCCAGTCATTGGTTAAAGGCACATCTAAATTATAAAACACTTGACCCGTTTTCATGGCATTACTTCCATAAATGGTTGGACGAAACGAACCGTAAGTACCATCACCCCAAAAACCTCTTGATTTCAACGAAGCCTGGTCGGTTGCTTTGGCAGTTGCTTTGGCTGCTGCTGTGGCTGTTTCCCCCGCCGCCGCATAAATACCCGTATAAGCTCCTCCAATAACTGGCTCTGGGTTGTAAGGGTCCGAACGGTCAGTAGCCTTTACATCTTGATAACTTCCCGTGATGTTCAATGAGGCTTTTTTACCCAAAGAAAAACCATAATTCAGACCAACGGTATAGCCTCCGCCATCGCCCAGTGAAGTAGCTCCGTACTGGATTTGAGCGGTTCCATTATTAACCGATTTCTTCAAAACCAAATTGGCAATACCCGCAATCGCATCTGAGCCGTATTGAGCCGCCGCACCATCACGCAAGATTTCCATTCTTTCTAAAGCCAAAGTTGGTACCGAGTTCAAATCCGTTACCACCGTACCTTTTCCAACGGTTACATTACTATTCAAAGCCGCAAATTGATGATGTCTTTTGCCTTCAATCAAGACCAACATCTGGTCGGGAGAAAGTCCTTTCAAAGAAGCGGGATCAGCATAATTAGCTACGCCATTAATTCCGTTTTTGGCAGAGTTGAACGATGGCGAAGTATATTGTAATTGTTGTCCTAATTCGGTTTGTCCAGAAGTCTGTAACTCCTTGGCAGTCAGCACATCTACGGGAACTGGACGCTCCACATTTGTCCGTGCTACGTTTGAGCGTGAGCCAATTACTATGATTTCTCCCAGTTGAGAGTTATCTTCCTTCAAAACGACATTTAAAGGTTCTTTTCCTACAATTCTTACTTCTTGTTTCTGAAAACCGATGAAAGAAAATACCAATACATCACCTTCTTTGGTATCAATAGCAAACTTGCCTTCATTATCCGCAATCACACCTCTGTTTGTGCCTTTTACCAAAATACTCACACCCGCTAAGGTTTCGCCTTTATCGCTACTGACTTTGCCCGAAGTTTTTTCATCAATACTAATTGCCTGATTTTCTTTTTCGTCCGTAATCAAGATAGATTGCTCCTTATTTTTCTTCAAAATAATTTGCTCTTCCACCACCTCAAAACGGATTTTATTGGGGAATAATAACTTAGGCAAAAACTCGCTGAGAGCCTCTTTGGTAGCAATTATGCTTACATTTTTGTCCGTAGCCACGGCATTATTGCTATACACAAAATGTACGTTCGTCTGTCTTTCAATCTCTTGCAAAACAGTTTTCAAACTAACATTCGATAATTTCACTGAAACCTCACGGTTTAGAATTTGTTGGGCTTTGGCAGGATGGGCAAACACCATCACCGTAAACACGATTGCCATCACGCATTGGAGAATTACAATTCGCATGAGCTTTTGTAATGAAAATTGAAGAAAGTAAAGTGGTTGCATTTTTGGTAAATTTAAGGGTTTTGTTTTTGAAATGTTATTATTATTATTTTTAGTGGTTAGGTATTCGTTTTCAAAACTATTGGCATCCTTCGCCCCGCAAAATAATTCTATCGCCATCAATTACATACTCTGCTTCAATAGAGCGACAAACTATTTCCAGAATCGTTGCCAAGTGTTCATTCGTAAAATTTCCACTCAGCCGACAGGCTTTTAATTTGGGTGAAAGGTCGATGCTGACGTTATAATTTTGTGCAATACTGCTAATTACGCTTTCCATCGGGGCATTATCGAAAGAAAGAGAAGCCAATTCCCAATAATAGGTTTTATCCTTCGGAATTTCATTAATGGTTAAATTATCCGTTTTTGTTTCCAAAATCACTTGCTGTTTTGGCGTAACGAAAACTTCTTTTTCCGATTCATTCGTAACTGATACTTTGCCTGAAACCACCGATACTTCGAACTTTTCAGTTTCAGGAAATGCCTTCACGTTGAAACTTGTACCCAAAACTTTGGTAGTCATTTTGCTCGAATAAATCAAAAATGGACGGTCTTCATCTCTTTTTACCTCAAAAAAGGCTTCTCCCCGCAAATTCACCTGACGATACACCCTATCTGACTGATTGTAGGATAATAATGTTTTGGGTTGAAGCCAAACCGTACTCCCATCGGGCAAAGAAACTTTCAATACTTTCGCCGATGAATTCTCGTATTTTGCCCAATCTGATAATGGAATATCTGATTGAATAAGACTTAATTTAGTAGAGCTTTCTGCATTGAAATAAAATGATAAACCCAATACAATCAACAACATAGCCGCCAAACCTGATGCGTACCAAATCCAGCGTGGGGGCGTATATAATTTGATGGGCTTGATTTGCTTTTCAATATTATCACGAACCTGACTACTCAATTTATCTTGCTCCGAAACCGATAAATGACCAATGCCATCGGGATTATTCTCGAAGGATTTATACCATGCTTCCACCAACATCCGTTCAGCTTCTGAACATTGATGGGCTAAGTATTTTTCAATTATTTCTTTATTTAATGTCATTTTGAAGGGCTTTCATAGACTAAGTGAAACAAGTGAGTGTTTTCCCCTATGTGGCGAGAAAATATTTTACAAATGAGGAACTAATAATACCGAGAGGACAGTATAATCACGGAGGGCATCACGGAGTATTTTAAGGGCTTTGGTCATTTGGTTTTCAACGGTTTTTTCAGAAATATCCAATTTTTCAGAAATTTCTCTTTGTGATAAACCATTCCTTTTCAAAACAAAAACCTCCCTACATCGTTCTGGAAGGGTTTGAAGGGCTTTTTGGTACGCTTGATTCAATTCATCGAAAGCCACCATTTCTTCGGTGAAATTGAGGTCGTTTTCTTCGGGAATGAGCGTAGCAGAGTATTGTTCAAAAAGATTATTTTTCTTGAATTGAGCAATGGCAAGATATTTTATGGAGGAAAAAAGATAGCTGTCTAATGTACTCGAAATAGTTAATGTAGCCCGTCTTTCCCAAAGAGAAATAAATAATTCTTGCACAACTTCCTCGGTCAATTCACGGTTTTGAAGGCGTTTGTAAGCCGCCCCGTAGAGTTTTTGAAAATATTTCTGATAAATAAAATCAAAAGCCCGAACATCACTTTTGGCAAGATGTTCGAGGATTTGCTGGTCGGTATCAAAAGAAATATTGAACATTTTTTTGCAAAGTAAAGGATATTTTTGATTACTGCAATACGGCAGTGCAACGACTCGCCAGTCTTGTCCATTAGTAAAATTATTCACTACGCACAAGGCTGTCTTTAGTACAATATTTGTAAATTTTAAATTAAAGTGCAATTTTTGCATTTAATTCTGTGTTCTGAGTTTGGAAGCATTAATCACGACAAAAATTAATTCAGAATATTAAAAAAGTACAAAAAAGATTTATGGCAGAGCATACAAAGTGCCTTATTATAGGCTCAGGACCGGCAGGTTACACCGCAGCAATTTATGCCTCACGGGCAGGTTTAAACCCAATAATGTATCAAGGTCCACAACCAGGAGGACAATTGACAATTACCAATGATGTAGAGAATTTTCCAGGTTATGCCGATGGAATTCAAGGTCCAGAAATGATGCAAGACCTTGAAAAACAAGCCCGTAGGTTCGGAACGGATGTTCGTTATGGGATGGCTACTACAGTGGATTTTTCAAGCACACCGAAGAAAATTTTTGTAGATGACACACACGAAATCCACGCTGAGTCCGTTATTATTGCCACGGGTGCATCGGCAAAATGGTTAGGATTGCCTTCCGAAGAAAAATACAATGGTCGTGGCGTTTCAGCCTGTGCCGTTTGTGATGGTTTCTTTTTCAAAAATCAGGAAGTTGCCATCGTGGGTGGTGGTGATACTGCCGCCGAAGAAGCCACTTACTTAGCCAATCTTTGCTCGAAAGTACACATGATTGTCCGCCGTGACGAATTACGTGCTTCGGTTATTATGCAAAAAAGAGTTACTTCCAACCCCAAGATTCAGATGCACTGGAATTCTGTAACGGAGGAAATTTTGGGAGATGACAATGGCGTAACGGGAGTGAGAATCAAGAATTTAAAAACTGATGAATTAACAGAATTATCAATATCTGGTTTCTTCGTTGCTATCGGACATCAACCAAATACCAATATCTTCAAAGGCTATCTGGATATGGACGAGGCGGGATATTTAATTACAGAAAAGGGGTCAAGTCGTACCAATATAGAAGGCGTTTTTGCCTCTGGTGATGCCCAAGACCATATTTATCGTCAAGCCGTTACGGCAGCGGGTACGGGTTGTATGGCTGCCCTCGATGCCGAAAGATGGTTGACCGAACAAGAAGATTAACATGAAAACGCTAAAAAATATACTATTTTTCTCTCTCTGCTTAGGCACTTTCACGGTCTCGGCACAGGAATCTGGGAGTTTCAAAAAAGCTCCTAAGATTAAGAATAACACGGGGCTTTATAAAGAGAAGGAAAAAAAGGAGGATGAACTCTTTGATGAACTTCCAAAGTTGCAATTCAGAAATGAAATTGAGACGGATAGAGTTGTGGAAGCACCTTCTGCCATGACTGCTGCCAATAAATACGAACCTTCAAGGTCTTTAAATGCTTCGGTGAGTGCTTTTGATACTACTTCGGTGGATGAAAGAGAACCCTTAATCATTGAAATTGAGGAGGAAACTCGCCCTGAAGGAAGTGATGATTTCGTATCAGTTGCCACCTATTATTCGATTTGGGATGCTACTAATATTGACCCTTACGGCATTGATGCCAAAGAATTTGACGATGTGGTTGATGTAGAATTATACAATAAAGACCAAGGTCGTTTTTGGTCATTGCCTCACAATACCTCCAAACCAACTTCACCTTTCGGACCACGTTGGGGACGGTTGCACGCTGGGGTGGACTTAGATTTAGAAACTGGCGACCCCGTGTATGCCGCCTTTGATGGTATCGTTCGGGTATCAGGATATAATAATGGTGGCTACGGAAAATTTATGGTAGTGCGTCATTACAATGGACTTGAAACGCTGTACGGACACTTATCACAACAAAATTTTGAAACGGGGACGTATGTAAAGGCGGGCGACCAAATAGGTTTGGGTGGAAATACGGGTAGAAGCACAGGTTCTCACTTGCACTTCGAGACTCGTTATGAAGGCAATCCTTTCAATCCGACCTATATCTATAATTTCAGTGGACCAGGTTCTGAACCCGTTTCAGACCACGTTTTGATTTCAGCAAGAGTATTTGATACCTACGGATTAGCCTTGGGCAACGAATACGGTGATGCAGGAAATAAAGTAATGACCCGCAGAACTGCTTGGACAACCGCCCATTACGGAGACTCACTATATTCAATTGCTAACCGTGCAGGAATCTCAGTGGATAAATTAGCCAGAATGAACGGCATGAGAGTATCTTCAAATTTGAGAGCTGGTAAGCGTTTAAGAATTCAGTAAAAACGTACTACAACAATATTTGCCGAGTATATACTAATATAGCAAGGCTTACTGTGGTACATAAAAAATAGTCGTTGTGAAAACAACGACTATTTTTTATGTACAAATTTTAATCATTTTTTACAAAGAAATCACAAAATCCTCAGTAGGAGTTCTTACTTTTTTAGCGTAAGCCGTTGGGTCATTATCGGCATCACGATAGCCAACTGCCATCACGACAACGCTTTTCAAACCTTTCTCAGATAAGCCTAATAATTCATCCAAACCAGCCCCATTGAATCCTTCCATGGGGCATGAATCAATTTCTTCAATGGCAGCCGCAGCCAAACCAGTTCCCAAGCCAATGTAGGCTTGTTTAGACATCCAACCAAATGCCGTTGCTTCATCCATTCCATTCACAGTGCCACTCACCATTCCTTTATAACCCGCCAACGCTTCCGCAGGAATTCCTCTTTCCGAGGCAATTAAATCGAAAAAAGTATCAACTCTTTCTGTTGTTGCTTTGTCCCAAACCGCAAAAACTATCAAAGCGTTTGCTTCGCCAATTTGTGGTTGATTGTAGGCAATTGGTTGAATTTTCTGCAATAATTCTTTGTCTTGAACAACCACTAAATTATAGGGCTGTAAGCCATAAGAAGAAGCCGAAAGACGGATTGCTTCAACGATTGAATCAATTTTTTCTTGGGGAACGATTTTACCAGAAATCATTCTCTTGGTGGCGTAACGCCAGTTTAATTGGTCTATAAAGCTCATAATTATTTATTTGATGTTAGTACATTTAATGTTGTTGTATGAAAAACTAAACGTTTGTTAAATTGGTTCAAAAAATCTTTCTTTTCTTATAAATAACGAGAATACCGAAAGACTTTTTTACTTTCGTCAAAAATATATAATCGGTTAATTTTTAAAATAACTTATTGCAAACCCATGTAGTTCTATAATTCTCCCGATTTAATCAATAATTAATACCATGAAATTAGATATATTAGTGATGGCGGCACATCCAGACGATGCCGAATTGGGATGTTCGGGAACGATTTGTTCGCATATTGCACAAGGTAAAAAGGTGGGAATTGTCGATTTTACTCGGGGTGAATTAGGCACAAGAGGTACACCCGAAATCCGTTTGGCAGAGTCTGTGGAGGCTACAAAAATATTGGGAGTTCATGCCCGAGAGAATTTAGGTTTTAGGGATGGGTTTTTCGTAAATGACGAAGAGCATTTGATGAAATTAATCCGAGTAATCAGGCGTTATCAACCCGAAATTGTACTGGCAAATGCACCAGAAGACCGCCACCCCGACCACGGAAAAGGCTCTGCATTGGCAATTGATGCTTGTTTTAAGTCAGGTTTACGGATGATTGAAACTTTTGAAGACGATGGAATACCTCAAAAGGAATGGCGACCTAAAAATGTTTACCATTATATCCAAGATCGTTACCTGAAACCCGATTTTATTGTGAATATTTCTGATTTTTGGGAACAAAAAGAAGCCTCAATCAGAGCCTTCAAGAGTCAGTTTTATGACCCAAATTCTACCGAACCAGATTCTTATTTGTCATCACCCGCTTTCCTGAAATTTGTGGAAGCTCGCAATCGTGAAATGGGACACGCCATCGGGGTAGAGTTTGGCGAAGGTTTTACGAGTTATAAAAAGTTGGGGATTTGGAATTTAGGGGATTTGATTTAGGTAATGGTTGAATTGTTAAGCATTCAATTCAACAAATCTACCATTCCTCAATTCTCCAATTCAATAATTCCTTTGCACCTTTATTGCTTTTGATTATCTTTGCCCCTGCAAAAAACCTTACATTATGGACAAACCGAAGTACAGACGTATTCTTCTCAAATTATCAGGCGAAGCCCTCAGTGCGGGCGGTGAAGTAATTGACCCTTCAATCTTGGAGCGATACGCTCAAGAAATCAGAAAAGTTAAGGATTTGGGCGTAGAAATAGCCATTGTGATTGGTGGAGGCAATATTTTTAGAGGTGCCGCCGCCGCCAAAGTGGGTATCGACCGTGTGCAAGGTGACTATATGGGTATGCTCGCAACGGTCATCAATGGGATGGCAATTCAGGCTTCTTTGGAAAAACACGGAATGTACACTCGTTTGCTGACTGCCATCAAAATGGATGCCATCTGCGAGCCTTTCATCCGCCGCAGAGCCATGAGACACTTAGAAAAAGGTCGTATCGTTATCTTTGGGGCGGGTACGGGAAACCCTTATTTCACGACTGATTCGACGGCGGCTTTACGGGCAGTTGAGATTGAAGCGGAGGTCGTTTTGAAAGGTACAAGAGTTGATGGCGTTTACACTGCTGATCCTGAAAAAGACCCCACAGCGACCCGCTACGAGCATCTTTCATTCGCTGAGGCAATTTCAAAAGGCTTAAAAATTATGGATACTACAGCATTTACGCTTTGCCAAGAGAACCAAGTTCCCATTATTGTTTTTGATATGAATAAAGCCGATAATCTCTTGAATTTAGCGAAGGGAGAATCGGTGGGAACTTTAATTAGTTGAGATTTAGTGATTTAGTGAATTGTGATTATTAGAACACAAAATACTGCTCAATTCCCTAAATCTCTAAATCACTCATTCACTAAATCACAACTTTTCAATAAAAATGGAGGAAATAGAATTTTATATTGACGCTGCCAAAGAAACCATGGATGGGGCGTTGAAACATTTAGCCATTGAATTATCAAAAATTCGTGCAGGAAAATCATCACCCGCCATGTTGGACGGTATTATGGTTGATTATTACGGCATGAATACGCCACTTTCGGGTGCGGCTTCCATCAGTACGCCCGATGCCAGAACGATTCTGGTGAAACCCTTCGAGAAAAAAATGATTCCCGAATGTGAAAAAGCCATTCGGAATTCAAACATCGGGCTTTCACCGATGAATGACGGTGAAAATATCCGTTTGAATATTCCCCCCTTGACCGAAGAAAGACGTAAAGATTTAGTGAAGCGGGTGAAAGGAGAAATTGAAACGGCAAAAATTAACGTCCGAAATGTGCGTCAAGATGCCAATAGTAGCATCAAAAAATTGAAAGCCGATGGGGTTTCAGAGGATGCCATCAAAGAAGGCGAAGAGCGTATTCAGAACATGACGAATGGTTATATCTCGAAGGTAGAATCAACTTTTGCTGATAAGGAAAGAGATATTATGTCAGTCTAATTCAATAAACAGTTATCAGTAAGCAAAAAAAATAGTCCTACAATGAACTCTTATTTTAAAACCTGACTCATTTTAACTGATAACTGATAACTGATAACTGATAACTGATAACTGTCAAAGCATTTCCTCCCTCCCATGCTGATAACCCAATAAAAGCATACGTTGGATGTCTTCCTTGTCAAAATTTTGAATATCTACTTCCAAAGGTCTTTCGGGTCTGATTACCTTCAATTTTATTCTTTTTTGTCCTTCCAAGATTCCATAAGTACCCATTGAACCATCCAACGGGAGACATTCATTTCTAAATTCTGCCCAATCTAAATCCGCATTGAGGCACTCATTCACGGCAATGTCCATCACTCTATCCACCAAAGCCAATAGGTTTCCGTAGGCAAAATAACCACCGTCTATATTGCGGGTGTGACAGGCAATACACACGATTTCTTCGGCTCCGTCAAGAATGGCTTTTTTAACGGGAGCAACATCCCGCAAACCACCGTCCAAAAATGCCATTTTTCGTAATCCACCAATATTGACAACGGGCATCAAAATTGGAATGGCGGAGGATGCCATTACGTAATCCAAAAAATGTTCATAAGTGGGGTCGGCGTAAATAATACTGCCATTGATAATATCAACGGCACCCACTTTCAAACCAATGGGGCTGGCGTTGAGATTTCGGATATTGATGTTTTCGTGGAGGATTTCTTTCAAGGGCGTTGGGTCTAATAATCCCTCAAAATTTCTACGAATGGCACTCATTCCTAAATCATACGATCCCCGTCTAAGTGCCAGACTTTCAGGAGTATTGATGTTATTTTCCCAAAAATCTGCCAAGTTTAGAGCGGCTTGCTTATGGTCTATGTTACCATCATTTTCAAGTACTTGTCTGCCAAAATCATTCACTAAATATGACGCATTCATACTGCCCGCTGAAATACCATAAATAGCATCAGGACGAAATCCTGACTCAAAAACAGCTTTCACTACCCCCGCTTGATACGCACCCTTGACAGACCCACCCGCCAAAACTAAAATTTTACTCATTTGTATTGGTGATTGGTAATTAATTTTATTTGCTATCAAAGTTAAATATCTCTCAGGAATATTAACCAATTTATCCCAAATCTATTTATTCTTAACGTTTTAACTTGAACTTCCCGAAAGTTTTTTTATTTTCGGGAAGCTAAAATTTTGCTAAAATATAACCACTCATATAACTACAAAATCCGATGTCTGAATTCTTCTTGCATTTCTTGTATCAGTTTCAATATTTTGATAAAAATAATCTGCAAACTACTGATAATGAACGTATTGAAGTTCTGAAAATTGGTAGGATGAATACCGATTCTGGGGCAGATTTTCAGGATTCACGGCTGTTAATTGGTGATGTTGAATGGGCGGGGAGTGTGGAAATTCACGTAAAATCTTCGGATTGGAACTTGCACGAACATCAATCTGATGCGGCTTACCAAAACGTGATTTTACATTTGGTTTGGGAGGATGATAAACCTATTTTCAGAAAGGATGGTACGAAGATTCCTACGCTCACGTTGAAGGAAAGAACGGATAAAAATCTGTTAAAAAAATACCACGTCTTGATGGATTCTAAAACTGAAATGCCTTGTCAGAATCAGTTTAGGGAAGTGGATGATATTCAGAAAATGATGATGTTGGATAAAGTTTTGATGAAAAGATTGCAAGATAAGTCTTTGATAATCAGTGAGTCGCTGATAGAAAATAATTCAGATTGGGAAGAAACGGCTTATCAGGTTTTGGCAAAAAACTTTGGTTTTAAACTCAATGCCGAGCCATTTTTGCAATTAGCCCAAAATCTGCCTCTGAAAGTTTTACAAAAACATCGAGATAATCTTCTGCAAATTGAAGCCCTTATTTTTGGAGTGGCGGGTTTCTTAAATAATCCCGAAGATAACCCCGAATATTGGGATGAATATCGTTTTTCTTTGCGAAAAGAATTTCAATTTCTCAACGCAAAATATCAATTACAAAATCATATTTTAGGACAACACGAATGGAAATATTTGCGACTTCGTCCTGCCAATTTCCCAACGGTTCGTTTGGCTCAATTTGCCAAATTTATTCAAGAAAATGCTAATCTTTTTTCGGTATTAATTCATCTGGAAGATGTGAATAGTTTCAGTAAAATCTTGAAAATCAAGCAGTCGGAATATTGGCTAAAACATTACGTTTTTGGAAAATTGTCCGAAGGGAATGTGCCTACGTTGGGTGATGCTTCGGTAGAGAATATTGTCATAAATACTGTCGTTCCGTTATTGGTTTCTTACGCCAATCACAAAGACAATCGGGAATATTTAGAGAAAGCCATCAGGCTTTTGGAAGAATTGCCATCGGAAGAAAATAAAATCACAAAGCACTGGGAATCAATGGATTTGCCCATAAAATCAGCCTTCGATTCGCAAGCGAGTATTGAGTGGTATAATCATTTTTGTTTAGAGAAACGCTGTTTGAGTTGTAATGTGGGCGTATCAATTTTGAGGAAGTAAAAGCCTCTCCAAATGATGATACCCAATCCCAAAATACTCCTTCGTAGCCTTAATTTTTGGTAAAATCTCCGTTTGTTTTTTATGATTTATTTTACCTTTTATGCCTACAACTAACACATTCTTAGGAGTATGAGCATCGGAAATAAATTCAAAAACTTTGGTTTTATAGCCAAAATATTCTAAGATTAATGCCCTGATTCCGTCCGTTACCATTTCGGCTTGGCGTTCTAAGAAAATACCGTATTTCATGAGGAAATCCAAGTCGTTTTTGGCTTTGTTTTTCTCCATTTCCCTCCTGATTTGTTTATGACAGCACGGGGCAACCACAATCAAATCGGCTTGGGCGGATATTCCTTTGTAGATAGCATCATCCGTTGCGGTATCGCAGGCGTGCAAGGCAATCAAAATGTTGGTGTCTGTACTATCATAATCTTCAATGGTGTCTTGTACGAAACTCAAATTTTCAAATCCTGTTTTCTCCGCAATTCCGTTGCATAATTCCACCATATCGGGGCGAAATTCTACGCCAATTACGGATGAATTTACTTGCAAAATATTGGTCAAATAATCGTACAAAGCAAAGGTTAAATACCCTTTTCCTGAACCCATATCTACCACTTTTTTGAGTTTATCAGCGGATAATTCTTTGATTAAAGAACTCAAAATATCGATATAATGATTAATTTGGCGGTATTTATCTTGGGCATTTTTATAAACATTTCCTTCCAAATCCGTAATCTTTAACTCATGCAAATACAATTTTTCAGTAGGTTGAATCAGTCGTTTTTTTGTACGGTCATGTTCCAAAGAAATCTCTATTTTTTTGTCCAAAGATTCTGTTTTTCGTAAGACAATTTTCTGATTATTAAGTTGTTCTATCGCTAATTCAAACGTAACCGTGAATAATATTCCTACCTGAAATCCTTCCTGTAATTGCGTTTCTACAAGGGTAATTCCCTCAGCAATCGTATAGTTTTTTACGATGTCTCGGGTTTTATAACGGTAGGTAAAACTTAGCTTTTCTTCCTTTTTTATCAGAATTCTTTTGACGTAAATATTTTTCAAATTCTGTTCTGAACCTTTATAATTTCCTAATGATATTTTGATGAAAGTATTGTTAGAAATGCTTTCTTTTATTGCTTGAATGTATTCTTGTATTTTGAGATTCATCGTTATTTTTTTGACAAAGATACGGAAAAGAATGGAGGGGCTGAAAGCATTTAGAAGACCGTTTACTAACGATTGACTCAATGGTTAGTAGCCACCACCAAAATTTAGTACATTTGAAATATCCCTCTTAATAATACCCAAAAAATATTTTCAGAAATAATTAATTTCTGCTTAAATTTTTCAATCATTCTAAAACTAAGGTCATGCAAAGAACAAATTTTATTGCTTCGATTTTCGGTATTTTAGCAGCACCGTTTTTAGGTTTTGCTGAAATTAAAACTCTTTTTTCAAGAGACAATAAGGGCTTCAAAGTAAAAGATGGTGAGGGCAGATTTCATGGACACATCAAATTGAGAGGCGTAAACTCCAATATTATGGACGTAAAAATATCTGGGAAAGATACCGATGGTGGCTTGGCAATATTTCAACAAACGTCTATATCGCAGGGCAGAGGCACGCCCTTACACGTTCACCCGTTCCAAGACGAAGTTTTTTATGTTATTGAAGGTTTTTATTATTTTCAAGTTGGGGAAGAAAAATACAATTTGACTACGGGCGAAAGCATTTTCTTACCACGAAACGTACCTCATGCTTGGACACAAATTTCTGAAAAAGGCAAAATGAATGTAACGTTTCAGCCCGCAGGAAAATTGGAAGAGTTTTTTATAACGATGTCTAATTTAGACCATGAACCAAGCCAGCAAGAAATGGCTAAAATTTTCCTTGACCATGACATGAAAATGGTGGGTCCACCTTTGAAAATTGACTGATCACGATAATAAAGATTTCAAAGTTATTAGAAGACACACTTTGGTAATTACTACTATTTCGACCTTACCAGAAAAACCTCTATTAGTTGCTTATTTGGTATATATACTTTGTTTCTAAAAATAGTTTCTTATTTTTAGAATGACTGACTCTTCTCTTTTAAATCGGATGTACTGTTTACCGCTGATTGTCGAATATTCTTATGTCATTCATCAATGAGATAAGAATCTTGATATTCCTTTATTTTATTTGAGAATTATAAATATTTGATATTGAATAAATATTGAGTATCAATCACTAATGACTTTTATGTTAAAAGATTATATTATACTTCTATCAATGATATTAAAGTAATTAATTAATTTTGTAGGATTACTCTTTTTTATTTTATAAACAAATCATCCCAAAAAATGTTAGTCACAACAGTCAGACCAAATCTAAGCAAAATTTTCTTTACTAATTATGAAAACAACAGATAAGCAAACCTTCAAAATTAAAAGAATTATTCTTGCCGAAGATGATGCTGACGATGCAGATATTTTCACAAATACTTTAGCCGATATTAACGGAGATGTTAAGGTAGAGGTTTATAGCGATGGGCAATTGCTTCTGGATGCTCTAAACAATACAACGGATTTCCCAGATATTGTTTTTCTTGATTTGAATATGCCCGTTAAGAATGGTTTTCAATGTTTGGAAGAAATAAAACAAACTGCCTTATGGAAAAATGTTAAGGTTGTTATTCTATCTACTTCATCTCATCCTGAACAAATCAAGACCGCTTACGATTTAGGAGCTGACCTGTATCTGACAAAATCAACAAGTTATACTGAGTTTAAGAATACCTTGACGAATTGCCTTCAAATAGATTTGAAAGATATGAAATAAACTGTGATTGTTCTTTTGTTACTAATTGACAACCCACGGATTAGATATTGCTTCATTATATCGAATAATTTAATCAAATATTTAATTTTCAAACAACTTAATGTTTTTACAAAATCTTCGTACACAAACGAGGTCTTCCCATAAAGCATTGGAGCAGAATCCTCTTTCTTTTCTATTAATGCAAGATACAGTTGGGGTAGAAGATTACATCAATTATCTCAAAAAACTTTATGGTTTTATTCGAGGCTTTGAAAAAAATGTGTTTCCAATCTTACAAAATACGTTGCCAAACATTGAACAAAGGGAAAAAACTTCTCTCTTAGAAATGGATTTATTAGTCCAACATCAAGATTTATCCATGATTGAGATGCCTAATGATTTAATGTTTAGGCAAAATTTCAGTACAGAATCCTCAGCGTTGGGAGGGATGTACGTTTTGGAAGGTTCGACACTGGGAGGACAAATCATTAATCGACATCTACAGCAACACATAGGGCAATCGCATTATTTTACGGGCTACGCTGCGGAAACGGGTAAGACTTGGAAAAGCTTTTTGGAAAATCTTTGCATCCAAGCGGACAAATCACCACAACATGAAAATGAAATTATTGCAGCGGCCATCAAAACTTTTGATTTGATGGATTTTTGGCTTAAAAGTAAAGCCGCTACTGAATCTAATTAAACACAAAAAGGAGTGGATTATGCAAATCAAGAACTTAACTAATAATACTGCCGTAACGATATCCAGTTGTGACCAAGAACTCATTCATATTCCAGGTAGCATTCAACCGCATGGCTTTTTGTTGGGTGTTGATGGGTCCGATTTTCTCATTAATTATTGTAGTGAGAATGCTCAGATTTTTTTGAATAAATCTCTCCCTGATATTTTAGGACAACCCTTAAATTCATTTTTCAGTGATGAAGAAATAGAAGGGTTTAAATCTTTGTTTCAAGATAATAATCAAGGTTTTGCTCGACCATATATTTTTATTTTTGATAATAAAAGCTATAATGTTACGGGCTACGTTTCTAATAATTTCATTGTGCTTGAATTTGAAATATTAGTTTAAGAAAAAATTGAATTACCCGACCTTTATATCCAAACCCAAAGATTTGTTTATCATACAGAACGGTCTGATAATTTAAAAAACCTTTGCCAAAGTATTGCCGAAGAAACCCGAGACATCACTGGTTTTGACCGAGTAATGATTTATCGTTTTGACGAAGAGTACAATGGTGAAGTCTTTGCCGAAAGTAAGCGAGAAGACTTAGAACCATTTTTAGGACTCAATTATCCGCATACAGACATCCCTTCGCAAGCCAGAGATTTATATTTACGCAATCTTATTCGTCTTTTTGTAGATGTTAAATATCAGCCTTCGCCCCTGATGACGGTTGATAGAGGCATCGCCACAGAAAATCTGGATTTGAGCATGAGTACACTCCGTAGCTTTTCGCCCATTCATACGGAATACCTCAAAAATATGGGCGTTTGTGCTACTTTTTGTATTTCTATTATTCATAATAAAAGATTATGGGGGCTGATTTCTTGTCATCATTACAGTCCCAAACATATTGCATACTACACCCGTTTAGCAGCACATTTGCAAGGTGTTTTTCTGTCCTCACAAATCAATGTCAGACAAGTTGCGGATGAGTTTGAAGTTACGAAAGACATTGATAAAAAACTGAGTGAACTTCACAACGCTTTAACCAAAGAAGAAGATGCCATTATAGAGGAAAGTAAATTGCATTTGCTCAAAACCTGTTAAATGCGGATGGTATCGTTATCAATTATAAAAATAATCTTTTCTCCGAAGGAATTCTTCCTCCAGAAAAAGATATTCGTCGCTTATTAAAACACCTTTCTTTACAGGCAGAAAAAGGGAATTTATATACGGCCAAACTTGTTGATAGCTATTTAGAAGCTGAAAAATTGAGTGATACTGTGGCCGGAGTATTTTATTTGCCCTTAGATTCAACTTCTGAAAACTGTGTATTATGGACACGCCGAGAAATTGAAAAAACCGTTAATTGGGGCGGAGACCCACATAATGCCATATTACTTAACCAAGATGCTAAGTCATTAACGCCTCGCAAATCTTTTGATACTTGGAAACAATCTGTTCGTTATCAGAGTAAGGAATGGTTGAAACCAGAAATAAATGCGGCTGCGGTAATTTGTTCTACCATACAACACAAATTGCACTTGGCAGATTTGAAAGAAGAAGAAACTCGCTATTTGACTTTGAACGAAAAATTATTCAAAGCCAATGAAGAGTTAGCAAATATGAACTGGATAAGTACACACGATTTGAAAGAACCCTTGCGAAAAATTCAGATGTACGCTTCAGTTATTTTAGAAAAACAAGGCAAAGAAATTCCAGAGAGTGTAAAAGTTAATATTGCTCGTATGCAGTCGTCGGCAAGTAGGATGCAGCTTTTGATTGAAGACCTCCTATCATATACCAAAATATTGAATAAAGATAATCCATTTGTCGATGTAGATTTGAATGTTATTATAAAAGAGGTATTAATGGAATTGAAAGAAGAGATTGAAGAAAAGTATGCCAGCGTTGAAGTATCCAAACTACCAATTATCAAAGGAATTCCTTTTCAGATTAGACAGTTGTTTATTAATCTTATTAGTAATTCTTTGAAATTTGCCAAATCAGGAATTCCCTCAATAATAATTATAAAGGCTAATGCCATTAAAGATAAGGATATGAATTTTCTGAAAGATAAATCACTCAGTCAATATCATAAAATTACGGTTGAGGACAACGGAATAGGTTTTAGCAGTACCTATAACCAGGATATTTTCAAAGTATTTCATCGTTTGCATAGTAAGCAATATAGTGGTTCAGGTATTGGTTTATCTATTTGTAAGAAAATTGCGGAAGCGAATGGCGGTTTTATTGAAGCCATCGGTAAGGAGGGGCAAGGAGCAACTTTCAATATTTATTTTCATGAATAGTGAATGTTGTTCTTAGAAAATGGGGAATTGATAAATTATCATTGGTTAATATTTACTAATACATATCTTTTGGGGAATATTTTGCTCATGTGATAATGTATATAGCTTGGTTTACTTTTTTTATATTTTGAGTAAGTAATTAAACAATAACAACAAACATGAAAAAAGTAATTTTATCATTCGCACTATTTATGGCTGTTTCGGCAGCAACTTTCGCTCAAGAAACGGCAGGTCAGAAATTGGACAAATCCGTTGAAAAAACTAAACAGGCAGGAAGGAGTGTTAAACGTTCAGTGAAAAAAGGAGCTAATAAAGTAGGAGAAGAAGCCAAAGAAGCGGGTCATGATGTGAAAATGGCTACCAAACGTACAGGCAAGAAAATCAAGCGTTCAGTAAATAGAACTGCCAGAAAAGTAGAGGAAAAAACTAATAATTAAAATTATAGATTAAGGTAAAATCAAAAGACAGGTAGTGGTATAACACTGCTTGTCTTTTGATTTTTTTGCATAAACCACTTATAGTTAGATACTTAGAATAAGAATCTACTGTGTATTAAATCATGGAAACTCAAAACGAAAACAATAAACCTAAATTTTTTGAGACCTTAGCCTCAAAAGTTACAAAGGCTTCGGGTAGCAACGGGGCAATTATTATCGCATTTTGTATCGTACTATTTTGGGCATTGACGGGACCATTCTTTCACTATTCCGAAACATGGCAGTTGGTTATCAATACAGGTACAACGATTAT
The DNA here is from genome assembly GCA_038230735.1 of Cytophagales bacterium. Lineage (GTDB taxonomy): Bacteria > Bacteroidota > Bacteroidia > Cytophagales > Spirosomataceae > Arcicella. Next base: position 8,700 of record JBBRMR010000009.1, on the reverse strand, counting down.
CACTTTTCTGATGGTTTTTTTGATTCAAAAGGCTCAGAATAAGGATTCTCTGGCAGTTCACCTTAAATTGAATGAACTGATAAAGTCGCATAAGGAATCCAGTAATCGTTTGATTGATGTAGAAAATTTGAACGAAGACCAGATTTTTATTATTCAAAAACGGTATGAAAATTTGAATAAAATGAATCAGCAAGCATTGAATAAAATAAAAGAAGAGACGGAAGATTTAAAAGATGGTATTAAGCAAAGAGGGAACAGTAAAGCCTAAATTAATCAAAAACTTCCTCTACCATTACATTCATTGAAAGCAAATTTACATTACCAAACTGCGTAATGAAAGCTACATCGTTGGCATCACGTCCGTAAGCTAACACAATTCTGCCTCCAGTTGTGCTTTTTTGGATGGCATCAAAGCTATACCAACGGTCTCCTAAGAAAGCCTCGAACCATGCGTGGAGGTCTGAAAAAGGTAAATCTTTCAGAAATCCAACCACCATGCGGGCAGGAATATTGATGCTTCGACACAAGGCAATTCCGAGGTGGGCGAAGTCCCGACAAACACCAATTTTGTTCCGTAAAATATCGTTGGAATTGGTATGAGAAAAAGTAAATCCGTATTGATACTCAATGTGTTGGAATATCCATTGACGAATGGCTTCTACTTGTGAAAATCCAATTTCTATGTTATTAATTATCGAATATGCCAAGTCCCGAATGGCATCAGTATCAGACAGACAATAGCGACTTGGAAGCAAAAATTGTATCGCTTCCGAAGGCAATTCTTCCACCAAAATATAGTCGGCATTTTTATTCTTTTCTACTTCATTTTGTACCTTTACAACGGTTTCCGTGTGTATTTTTACTTCTCCGCCCTGCCACAACATTCGCTGGCAAGCATTGCCAAATAAATCAAAATATTGCTTAATTTCAACGGTGGGTGAAACGTGCATTTCATCCACTAAAACCAATTGCTCAGAATCTTTACGGGGTCTTAGAATAGTTATAATTGGGGTGGGATAATTTATGTGATAAGCAAAGTCTGTACTTGCTCTTAATTTCATCGGCTTTAGGTTGTTTGTGCATAACAAAGATACGTAATTTTATGTTCTAATTTTAGCCTATTCAATTGATTTGGAATCTATACTTGGATTTATTCTATGAAAATAATTCCTCAATCCGCAATCTCAAAACGCTTCGGTAAATCCATAATCCGAGCGTAATTGGCGGGGGCATATTTATGGCAGCCTTCCAAGATATAATTCATATCGCCATGAAAATCAAATTGAAGGTCGGGGTGCAATTTTGTTAGTTTTTTCAAAATGGCATCGGTTCGTTTTGCCACGTAATTAGCCAGCGTGTCCGACTTAGCAGAATACTTCTGAATCCACTTTAATTGCTTCTCAAAGCACTCTTTTAACAATTTTATGGTCAATTCTACTTCGCCATATTTGTCTTTCGTTACTTTGATATGGCGGGTAATATCACCGCTGACATACCGCATATCCATCATCAAATAACCCGATGAATAATGGTCGATGCGGTAAAGTTTATCAATACTTTTACGAATATCATCTCTGCGAGATTCCATAGTGTCACCTACTTCAACCAATTGAAACTGTAATTGCTGGGTCAGCACTTCGTCTTTGGTGATGAGTTTTAGTAATAACTTATCTTTTTCTTTTTGGGGCATCGCCACGATTGCCTCCTGTAAATCTTTTTCTAATTTTGCCATTGAATTGTCCGTGTTACAAACAGAACAAAGTTAGTGATTTTATGGTTTTGATAATAATGTGGAAAACGGAAGGCTTCGTTCAAAACAAAGCCTTCCGTAGATTTCTTTACAAACAGCTTTTCATGAAAAATAAAGGATTATTTTTTGCCCTAACCATTATTTCCCTGTGGGTAATATCATTGACATATCTTCTGCACTATAAAATTGAGTGGAACGATCCACTCGTGTATGTGTTTGTACTGATACAAATGCACCTATATACGGGTATTTTCATCACCGCCCATGATGCCATTCACGGGGTTGTAGTGCCACACAACAAGCGACTTAACTATTGGATTGGTTTTTTTTGTGCTACTATTTTTGCATATAATAATTACGAAAAACTTTCTCGTAAACACCATCTTCATCATCAAAATGTAGTTACTGAAGATGATCCTGATTATTATGATGGAAACTTCTTTAGATGGTATCTCAAATTTGCAATGGAGTATGTAACTTGGTGGCAAATATTGCTAATGGCAATTACTTATAACCTATTAAAGTTAATATTACCGATGGAAAACCTCATTATTTTTTGGGAAATTCCAGCCATTCTCAGTACGCTTCAACTGTTTTATTTTGGAACATATCTACCCCATCGTGGGGAGCATAACCCAGAGGATAAATTTAAAGCACGAAGTCAGAAGCTAAACCATTATATTGCCTTCATTACTTGTTATTTCTTTGGTTATCATCACGAACACCATGCTTATCCATATTTACCTTGGTGGCAATTGGCAGTGGCAAAAGAACGTGAAGAAGGAATTTAATACACTATTATTTTTTTAGCAATTTGTTTCTGATAAATATTTTCTATGAAAACGTAATTGATCAAGAGGCAACAAAAACGTATAAAAGTAAAAAAGATAGTTTTGGGAATTATAATTCCTAAAACTATCTTTTTATTGCCTATTTGTTCCGTTCAATGGTGAACTGTACCAATCCTGCCAAAGAAGTTTTGAAAATGGAATCAGGGAAGGTATTTAAGATTATTTGGGCTTCGGCAACGATACTTTTCATGGCTTGGGTGGCGTATTCAAGTCCACCAGATTTCTTGACAAAATCAATCACTTCCGATACTTTTTGGGGATTTTCAGATTCGTTTTTAACGATATTGACGATTCGCCGTTTTGTTAGCCAATCTGACTGATTCAGGGCGTAAATAAGGGGTAGTGTCATTTTCTTTTCTTTAATGTCAATGCCCAAAGGCTTGCCAATCTCGGCATCGCCATAATCGAATAAATCATCTTTTATTTGGAAAGCAATTCCCACTTTTTCACCGAATAATCGGGCTTTTTCAACCGACTCGGCATCTGCCCCGACAGAACTTACGCCCATCGCACAGCAAGCGGCAATCAACGTAGCAGTTTTTCTACGGATAATTTCAAAATAAACCTCTTCGGTAATATCCAATTTACGAGCCTTCTCTATCTGCATCAATTCCCCCTCTGCCATTTCCAAAATAGCGGTTGAACCAATTTTTAATAATTCAAAATCTTCGTTGTGAATGGAAAGTAAGAGGGCTTTTGATAAAAGATAATCACCCACTAAAACGGCAATTTTGTTCTTCCAAAGAGCATTGATGGAAAAGAAGCCTCGGCGATAATTGGATTCATCCACCACATCATCGTGTACGAGCGTAGCCGTGTGGAGAAGTTCAATGAGGGCAGCTCCACGATAAGATTTTTCGGAAATATCGCCCATTAATCCAGCCGTTAGAAATACAAACATCGGTCTGATTTGCTTACCTTTTCGTTGGACGATATAATTCATAATCGTGTCCAACAGCCTAACCTTAGTTTTCATCGAAGCCCGAAACTTACCTTCAAAGGCTTTCATTTCTGTGGCAATCGGTGCTTGTATTTCTTTGATTGATAAACTCATCTTTTTTAATTATGAATGATGAGTTATGAATGATGAATTGTAAATTTTGAAGAGCATTGTTTAATAATAATAGGTCAATAATTAATTAACACATTATACTAACTCATAATTCATAACTAAGTCAAAATTACGATATTATCCAAAAACTTGTATCTTATCTAAAATATTAACTCTGATTTCTTTTTTTAGTTCGATTATTTGAAGGAGGAATTGGTTGCTTTAATATTTATCCAAACATTATCTAATTCATATTCGCTACTTATTGGGATGGAGTAAATAATTTTACGCTAAAAACAGAAATATTGAATAAAACTATTACCTTGCTTCAAGGTTGTTAATAATAAAAAAAACCTAAAAATTATGCAATACTTAACGTTTAATAACAACGATAAAATGCCCGCTTTGGGCTTAGGAACTTGGAAATCCGCCAAAGGTGAGGTTTATGAAGTAGTCAGAAAAGCCATTGAAATTGGGTACAGGCATTTTGATTGTGCCTTTTTTTATGGCAACGAAGCAGAAATTGGTCAAGCCATTGCTGATGCCATAAAAAATGGAGAAGTAACAAGGGAAGAACTTTGGATCACTTCCAAATTATGGAATAATCGCCATCGAAAGGAGCAAATTCAAGCGTCTTTTGAGATAACCCTGCGGGATTTAGGGCTGGATTATTTGGATTTATACCTAATCCATTGGCCCGTTGTCTTGCAGGATGACGCAAATTATGCCCAAAAGGGAAGCGATTTGATTAGTTTATCAGAAATCTCTTTATCCGAAACTTGGCAAGGGCTGATTAGTTTGAAAGAAAAAGGATTCACCAAACACATTGGTGTTTCTAATTTTAGCATCAAGAAAATTAATCAAATCATGGATGAAACGGGCGTAATGCCCGAAGTTTTGCAAGTAGAATTGCACCCATTTCTAAAACAACAAAAACTATTAGATTTTGCCAATGAAAAGGGAATTTTCATGACGGGATATTGCCCATTAGGTTCGGCAGACAGACCAGCCGTTAGGATTTTGGAAGGTGAACCCAAACTTTTTCAAAACGCCATTATTCAAGAAATTGCCAATCAAAAAGGTGTTTCAGTTGCCCAAATTATATTGGCTTGGGCAGTGAATAGAGGTACGTCGGTCATTCCTAAATCAGTGAATCCTGTTCGATTAAAAGAAAATCTTGAAGCCGCAGACCTTGAACTTTCAGTGGATGAAATGCAAAAAATGAACAGTTTAGACCTGCACTATCGCTATATTAAAGGTGATTTTTGGTGTTTGGATGGCAGTGATTATACCTTAGAAAATCTTTGGGATGAGTAAGTTTTAGCTTTTATTTCACCACTTCTTTTCTCACTGCTACCCTTGCCGAAGAATCCACAATTACGGGCATTTTCTCTTGCCAACCTGTATCAACTTCCACTTTTGGTAAGGCTTTTTTCAGAGCAACTACACCCGCTTGAGTAACCTTGGTTTGCCAGCAATATACCTTTTTCAAACCCTTCAATTTGGCTAATGCCGCAATGCCTATATCCGTGATTTTGGTATCAAAAAGGTTAATGTATTCCAAATATTTCAAGTCTTTCAAAGCTGAAATTCCCGCATCTGTAACCGCAGTATGTTCTAAATTCAAGCGGGTTAAATTCTTTAATTTAGAAATATCTCCCAATGATTTATCGGTGATTTTTGTATTCCCCAATTTCAACCAAACGATTTGGTCGGAAAGGTTGGAAACTAAACTGATTTTTGAATCATCTAATCCACGGGCATTAATAAAGTTTACATCCAAGAAATTTTGATCTTTCGCCACGGGCATTACGATTACGTTCAAATCGGTCAATTTCTTTACGTCACTCTCCGAAGCTGCCGATATTTTTTCACTAAAAACGGTTGAAACAGTTTCACCTCCGCTTGATGTTGTTGCCATTAATGTGCCTCCCGCCAAAGCCGCTAAAATGGGTTTAACCTTATCATCGGGCTTCATTTGGGCTACTTTCACATCAAATCTTGCTCCGCCTTTTATCCACCAATGTACCAAGGCAATCTCTTGTTCGGTCATCGGTGTTTTGCCTTTTGGGGGCATATGATGTTCATCGTTCAAATCCAACAAAACTCGTTTTATCATCTCCGAATTCTCGGGGTCGTTGGCTTTGAAAATGGCTCCATGTTCGCCGCCTTTCGTGAATAATTCCACTTTATCCATCCGCAATTGACCTTTTATTTTATTAGAATTATGGCAAGACCAACATTTTTGTTCCATCACAGGAGCTATAACATCCTGATACACAAGGGCTTGTTGAATATTCTCAATCTTCCTTATTTTCCCTGCACCACTCGTATGCGGAGGCAAACCCGCCAAGCTCCGAAAAGGCTCAGGCGTGTAAGTATATAGGTAATCTTCGCCGTGAGTCATGTTGCCGCCGAGGTGTCCCGTTCCCGTTAAAAGTGTCACCATTGCATAAATGGAAGGCATATAAACTTTTTTCAGACCAGCATCAGATTGCCAATTCTTCTTCATATACCAAGCTCCCAAAGCCACCAAAGCCACGGAAATACCCATCCACTGATGCCAGAAAAGCGTGTCTTCATTGTACTCGCCCGACGAGGAGAGGAGGTAGCCAAAAATGCAGGAAATAATGGCAAAAATCATTCCCCACCATAAAATTGGGGCAATGGCGGGTTGCAGAACTTCCAATCCTTTTTTACGAGAAATAAATTCTAAAATAGCGGCAATCATCAACATTCCGATGGGCAGGTGAACCACCACGGGATGAAAATGTCCAAAAAACATTGCCCAATCTGAGGGGGCGGAGGTTTGTAAAAGCATTTTTTCTATGTTTGGTGTTCGATGCTTGATGTTGGATGCTTGATGTTCGATGTTCGGTTTTCCGTTTTTGGAGTAGAAATTTTTCCTGACATCGAAAAACAAACATCGAACGTCGAAATTAAACCCTTTCTAATTTCACAGGATAAGTCTTTTTTGAATTCCATTGAGGGACATACACATTTTCGTCCGAGTCCACATATACATCATGCGGATTCATAAAAACTGTATTGGGTTGGTCGTTGTGTTGGCGGATTAATTTGCTATTTTGATAAATCGGTTCAGAACCGCCCGGCGTGGAAATGGCTTTCATATCTTTGTCAATCACCTGAATATAGCCCGAATTATTCCAACTGGAATCGCCACTGTGATAAGCCGCCGCAAAAATATTTTCGCCGTGTAAAACTGGACGACAAATATAGGTGCCTGGGTAGTTATAAACTGCCAAAAACTTGCCATCCAAAGTGAAGCGTTTTAGGCATTGATGATTACGGTCTGTTACCAAAAGTGTAGGATTATTCTTATCCCGTGTATCAACTAAAACACCATGAGAACAGTTGAACTTATTGTCCGCATAGCTTCCATCGGCAGTTTTTCCACCAAAATGACGAATGTATTTTCCTTTATTATCATATTGCGTAATATAATTTAAACCATAACCATCGGCTACATAAATATCTCCATTAGCGGGATTAATTGCCGTTTCCGTTGGCACAAATTGATTGGGTGAATCATACATTCCCGTCTCTTTTGGGTATTCCAATTTCATGATTTCCTTACCCTTCAAATCCATTTTAATGACTTGATGGCGAGTATTATCGCACAAATACAAAAACTGTTCTGCCCCTTCATTGGCAATCGTCAGCCCGTGAGCCCCAGGGTATGTTGTTCCCCAAGCCTCCAATAATTTGCCCGATTTGTCATAAATCAAGATGTTATTTTTGGTTTCGTTGGTACACATAATTAAGCGACCTTTGGCATCTTCTACCATTTCATGGCAATCATTTACGGGGTTTTTACCCGCATCTAAAACACCCCAACCCGTTTTTACACGATATTTATGGGAATTATGACCGATAATTACATCTTCCATCTTGTTATTTCTTGCTTGAATATTGTTAGTAATTAATCCAGCACCGAGAGCCAAACCACTAACTTTGAGGAAGTCTCTTCTTGAATTATGTTCGTTCATGTTTTGGGCTTATGCTCAGTTTTAGTATAGCAAAAATACTTACGAATTATGATTAGTTATTAGAATGGATAAGAGATTTCTGGTAGAAATATACTCAAATGACTGTAATATGGACGGTTCACTCCTTCTCAATACCCCCCTGTCCCGTAACGGTTTTTGCTATCGAAGAAGGCTCGCCACGAAAGGTAATTCTGCCCGAATTATCACTTTTGGCAACCAGATTATTTTGGGCATGAACCTCTGCGTAGGTATTATCTTTTACAGTTATATCCACTTTATCACTCTCAAAATCAAATGCTTTTAGGGTAGCATTATTTGATAATTTTGCCTTCACAGATTTCGCTGAACCATTGATTTCCAATTTATTAGCTTCAAATAATTCTATTTCCAAATTATCCACATCGAAATCTTTTACCCTACATTCTCCTGAACCTTTTTTCATAATAATACCTCTTAATTTAGGCATCGTAATATGAATTTTCGTAACGTTATTATTGATTTCGAGCGTATTGCTTTTTACTTCGTATTGTAACTTATTACCTTCGGGAACTTCAACCTCAAATTCATCTCCTTCTTCAATTATGATATTGCAATAATCATTGGTTTTGATGTATTCAAAGGCTTTAATATCAAGGCTTTGCATTCGAGTTCCTTCTTCATCTTCGGTAACTTTGGAGATGATTCGATTGGTACACACCAACTCGCCATCTTTCATGAATTTCCACAGTGAACCTTTGAACTTATCACCGTTTGCATTATCAAAATACTGTCCATCAAAACTATTATCCACAAATTCTGCAAAACCACGACTCATAGAGAATATTTTATCGTAAGGTACATAAATTTTGATTTGAATTCGTTGGTCTCGAAATGGCGTATTATCTTTAAATTCGAAGCGGTCATCAAAAGCTAAAACTGAATCTTTCTGGACGATATTATAATTTACAGCCACCGCATTTTGCTCGGCATCTTGCTTATCTCTACCGTGGGCTTTAAAAACTTGTTCCACTTTTATCGTTTTGCCATCGTAGCCAATTA
>JBBRMR010000008.1:0-97969 GCA_038230735.1 Cytophagales bacterium | reverse complement strand
ATTTTTGGGCGAAAGTTATCAAGATGAAGTAAAAATGCCTTGTACTTTTCCAAGGTTACAATATCTAACTTCTTAGCGGGATTTTTAATATATTCCCTAACATAATCATTAAAGTAACTTGAATCTCCGTTTTTCTTTAATTCTTTTAAGAGTCCTTTCAAAATTAGACTCGTGTCAAAATGCCTTTTTACAATTTGATGAATCTTACCCATAATACTTTCAATCTCTTGATTAATCTCAAATGATAATGGATGCGTATTCTTTACGTAATTTTTGTATGTTTGTTTTTTGTTCCAATCGCTTAGAGCTATTCGGGGTTCACTATCAAGGCTCACGTAACCAGTTTCTCTTCCTAATGTCACTCGAATATGAATACTGTATAGCCCTGATTTGTTCTTTCTGTTATTTCTATTAATGACGGGTTTCAACGTAGGTAATTTACTCATAATGGCTTTTGTTTAAATTAAGCCTCAAAAATGAGTAAATAAAACAGTAAAACAAGTCGCACAAATCAACACGAATCAGCACGTATTCCAATAATTTCAATAACAAGAAAAAAGGTTTAAAACATTGATATTCAATATTTTAAACCTTTTTAATACTTGTTGATTACTTTCAATTGCTCCCTCTCCTGGGCTCGAACCAGGGACCCCATGATTAACAGTCATGTGCTCTAACCAGCTGAGCTAAGAAGGATTGTTGTTAATCGTGATGCAAAATTACGCTTTTACGGCTTATTGTGCAAATGATTTTTTGAAAAATTATAAAACTATCTTCAAACCGTTTGATTATCAGTTTTTTACCTCTTGAAAATAATTAGGTCATCGGCACGTGTACTATCTTTTTGGTCTCAAAAAACTCTTCGGTGAAATAATCTGATAACTCATATACTCTTGATTTCTTGCCTAATTCTTTTATCTCTTCCTTCAAATCGCCTCCTTTTAAATACAAAATACCGTTTCTGACTGAATTGTAGTTGTTGATATTGATTTTGCCTTTCACCCAGCCATAAAAAGGCAAAAGCCTTGTAACAGCTCGACTGACGATAAAATCGTATTCGCCTTGCGCTTGTTCGGCTCGCATTTGTTCGGCTTTTACGTTGGTTAAACCCAAAGCGATTGCCACTTCATTCACCACTTTAATCTTCTTGCCGATGCTATCGACCAAATGAAATTGGCAAAATGGAAACATTATCGCCAAAGGAATGCCAGGGAAACCTCCGCCCGTACCTACATCCAAAATCTCGGTGAAATCTTTGAACTTGACCACTTTCGCAATCGCTAAGGAGTGGAGGATGTGTTTTTCATAAAGATTATCCATATCCGTCCTTGAAATCAGATTGATTTGGGCGTTCCAATGAATATACAGCTCACCCAATTGCGTAAATTGCTGTTTCTGTTGCTCCGTTAATTGAGGAAAATATTTTTCTATTAATTTGATTGAGTTCATATTTAAAAATTATAAACGGTTTTCCCGCTTACTGTTTACTAATAACTGTTCACTGACTTATCTCCACCTCATTTTTCTTCGTCTTGGAATAAAATTATTAATGCCCATGATTAGGAAATAAAGCGTAAAGATACCATCCCAAAAGGGTAAAGTAAGCGTTTCGAGGGTTTTATGTAAGCGTTGATTTACTTTGCTAAATACTATCCATTGGGCAAAAAGTCTGATTATAAAAATCCCTAACATAATGTATATCAAGGGATTATACCATAAAAAAGGAATCAAAATCAAGAAAGTAAGCCATGTAAAAATTTGGGTGCTGGCGAGTCCACCCAAAAGAATTTTGTTGTGTAATTTATAATATTTACTAACGGAAAGATGCCTCCTTTTTTGTCTATACCATGTCTGCCAAGTGGTTTTTGGAACGGAATACATGAAAGAATCAGGGTTCAAACAAATGGCAATATTTTCAGCCGTTGCTACGTCATTCATAAACAAATCGTCATCCCCACCCACGATGTTGGTATATCTGGCAAATCCTTTATTCTTCAAAAATAACAATTTTCGATACATCAAATTCCTCCCAACGCCCATATATGGAACACCCACGAGGGTAAATGAAAAGTATTGGAGGGCGGTAATAAATGTTTCATAGCGAACCATGTTATTCAGAAATCCTTTCGCTTTGAAATAGGGCGAAAAACCCAAAACTATTTCCTTTTCAGGAGTCATACAAGCTGCCATTTCTTTAATCCAATGATTACTTTGTGGACGACAATCGGCATCAGTCAGCAAGATAATACCATATTTTGCCGACTTAATTCCAAGCGTCAGGGCGTATTTTTTGGAAGATAAATGGTCGGGGGTTTCTTCAATTCTCAGGAATCTAACTGTTTGATATTCAGCACATTCTGTCAAAAGATAATTATGAGTTCCATCCCAAGAACGGTCATCCACGATGATCACTTCAAAGGTTTTATAGTCCTGATTATTCAGTTGTGGAATTAGCCCTTTCAGATTTTCTAATTCGTTCCAAGCACAGATAATCACAGACACGCCAAAGGGCTTTGTATTTGCCGTTTCCTCCAAATCAACTTGATTTATTTTGTTGAAAACGAACAGGATAAAATACAGTTGAACGGCAACTGAAACGAAAAAAAGGCTGAATAAAATTGGTATCAAAACAATCAGTATCAAGTAGTTAGTGAAATTGGAGTGCAAAGATACGTCATTAGCGAGTAGAGAACAGCGAATATATTGTAATTTTGTAGTGGCTATCGGCTTTCGGCAGTCGGCAATAGACAAAATCAATATACAAATTTATCTATGTCAATCATTTGATACTTTGTTTCTGATAACTGTTAATTGATAAATGTTTACTGAAAAAATGACTTTCGATATTCAACATAGTGACCCTGCTTCAAAAGCCCGTGCGGGGGTTCTTCAAACGGCTCATGGGCAAATTCAGACCCCAATTTTTATGCCCGTTGGCACAGCGGGTTCGGTCAAGGCAGTGCATCAGCGAGAACTCAAAGAGGATATTAATGCCCAAATTATTTTGGGAAATACCTATCATTTATACCTCCGTCCAGGACTTGATATTATTGAAAAAGCGGGCGGGTTGCATAAATTCAACGGGTGGGACAGACCCATTCTCACGGATTCAGGCGGGTATCAGGTTTATTCATTAGCAAATGCGGGGCGTAAAATTAAAGAGGAAGGCGTAACGTTTAAGTCGCATATTGACGGTTCAACGCACTTTTTTACGCCCGAAGGAGTCATGGATATTCAGCGAACCATCGGGGCAGATATTATCATGGCTTTTGATGAATGTACGCCTTATCCATGCGAATACGGATACGCCCGAGAGTCAATGGACATGACCCACCGCTGGCTCAAACGTTGTTGCGAGCGTTTTGATGACACTGAACCTAAATATGGATATAGCCAAACGCTTTTTCCCATCGTGCAAGGTAGTGTTTACAAGGATTTACGAGTGAAATCCGCCGAAGTAATTGCCAGTTTTGAGCGAGAAGGAAATGCCATTGGCGGGCTTTCCGTGGGCGAACCCGCCGAAATGATGTACGAAATGACAGATATGGTAACGGATATTTTACCGAAAGATAAACCCCGTTATCTGATGGGCGTAGGCACGCCAGCGAATATTTTAGAAGGAATTGCCTTGGGAATAGATATGTTTGATTGTGTAATGCCAACCCGCAACGCCCGCAACGGAATGTTGTTTACTACGGAAGGAACAGTTAATATGAAAAACGAAAAATGGAAAGATGATTTTTCACCAATTGATTCAGGATTAGAGAGTTACGCCAGTAATTTTTACACCAAAGCCTACGTTCGCCACCTGTTGAAAGCCGATGAAATGTTAGGGGCAATGATTTGCAGCGTTCATAATTTGACCTTCTATTTATGGCTCGTTGGCCAGGCTCGAGAACAAATTATTGCAGGAACATTCAAGGCTTGGAAAGACAAGATGGTAGTAAAATTGATGCAAAGACTCTAACCATTCAATAGACTTAGATTGACAAAACCAACAATTCTAACTATTTTTGTATGTTAATTTAAAAACGATAAACAGAAAATTACCCCCAATAATGATAATCTCAAAGAATATTGTTGCTACCAAGTATGTCTTCTCATTTTTACGACTCAGTATATTTCTTTTGTTGTCGTTAATTTCCTTAAACATTTTTGCTCAAAAACAAAAAGTTGAAGACTTGACGGATGAACAAGTAGCGGCATTTTTACAGAAAGCCAAAGCAAGCGGCATGAGCGAGGCTCAAATAGAAAAAGCCGCCACTCTGCAAGGCTATTCTCCCGCTGACATTGCCAAAATGCGAGATAGGTTGAATAACCTTTCAACGGAAAAAGTCAAAAAAACCAATGAATCGGATATTAGCAATGTACGAAAAGCTACTACAACAAAGGTCTATTCAGATAGTACAAGAACGGATAGTATTAAGATAACTGTTAAAAAATCAAAAGTTTTCGGAATGTCCATGTTTGCGGCAGGAGGCTTATCTTTTGAACCAGATTTGAGAATTGCCACTCCCCGAAACTATCAATTAGGTCCAGATGATGAATTGAATATTGATATTTTTGGCAATGCTTTGGATAATTACAAAGTGAAAGTTAGCCCCGAAGGAACAATCAGAATCTTAAATTTAAGTCCTATTTACGTAAATGGCTTAACGATCGAAGCTGCCTCTGAACGAATTGTAGGTAGATTACGCCAGTTATACCAAGGAATAAATATGCCAGGCAGTGGGGTTTCGGCACAGATAACTTTGGGTAATATTAGAAGTATAAAAGTTACCATCACGGGCGAGGTTGTGAAGGCAGGAACTTATACAGTTTCATCTTTGGCAACGGTTTTCAATGCCCTTTATGCCGCAGGCGGACCTTCTGAAAATGGTTCATTTCGTAATATTAAAATCATTAGAGATAATAAGATTGTAAGAGTTCTGGATTTATACGATTTTCTTTTACGAGCAGACCAAAAAGATAATATCCGTTTACAAGACCAAGACATTATCAGAGTGGCAGATTACGAAACCCGTGTGGAGATAGAAGGAGAAGTGAAACGCCCGATGATTTTTGAAGTTGAAAAAACCGAAACGCTCAAAGATGTATTACGTTTTGCGGGAGGATTCACTGATAAAGCCTATACTTATACTATTGCATTGAGAAGAAACACCGCCCGTGAACTTAAATTGATTAACATTACCCAAGATGAAGTGGGAACTTTTATGCCCCAAAGAGGCGATAAATATAAAGTTGGGGAGATTTTAGAGCGTTTTGAAAATAGAGTACAAATTAAAGGAGCGGTTTTCAGAGAAGGTGAATTTGCTCTTGAATCGGGTTCGGGTACTGTGAAAGAACTCATTAAAAAAGCAGAGGGCTTACGTGAGGATGCTTTTATGAACCGAGCAGTAATAAACCGTCAGAAAGGAGACAATGACCCCATCGTAATTGCTTTTGATTTAAGTAAACTAATGAAAGGTGAAATTGATGATATTCCTTTGAAAAGAGAAGACGTAATCGTGATAAGAAGTATTAAATCGTTAAGAGAAAAGAGAATTATTTATATTGATGGCGAAGTAAACAAAGGGGGAAAGTTTGATTATGTAGAAGGTTTGACCATTGCGGATATGGTAGTGTTGGCAAATGGATTTAAAGATGGAGCAAGTAATTCAAAAATTGAATTGGCAAGAAGGGTGAAAGACGATACCACAGGTATAGCATCCGAACAAAACGTAAGAATTGAAACGTTCGATATTGATAAAGACTTAAAAATAAGTACGTCAGATGCCCGAACATTAATTCAGCCTTTTGATAAAATCACTGTACGTAAATCACCCAGATACGAAGACCAAAAGTCAGTAGTAATTGAGGGAGAAGTTAAATTCCCTGGTTCATATACCATCAAAGACAAAACCCAAAGAATAACTGATTTAATTGCTCTGGCGGGAGGTTTGAAAATAGGGGCTTATCCAAAAGGAGCAACTTTCAACAGAGATTCTACGCAAATTGCCGTTGATTTAACAACAATTCAGAGAAATCCGTCCGCCCAAGAAAATCTGTTATTGTTACAAGGCGACCGTCTGTTCATACCCCGAGAACTGGAAACAGTAAAACTTACTGGCGAATTATTAAACCCTATTTCAGTGGCTTTCCGACCAAATCTAAGCGTAAAAGATTATATTGCACAGGCAGGAGGATTTACGGATAGAGCAGCAAAACGTAGAGTCTATGTAAAATATGCTAATGGCTTTTCGGATAGAACCAAAACATTTTTATTTTTTACCACTTACCCAAAAGTAGAACAAGGGACAGAAATCATTGTTCCTGCTATACTTGAAGATGGTAATAACAGAATGTCCACCGCTGAGAAAGTAGCAATTTTAGGAGCAGTTTCTTCGATTGCCTTGATTACCATTAATATTTTAAATGCTCTCAAATAATTATTAATCCATTGGAAAATCCTCAAATACAACAGCATACAGATTCTGAAATTACGGTTGATATTTCTAAAATCTTTAAGGTAATCGGAAAGCATAAATGGACGATATTAATTGTTACCATTTTGTTCTCGGGCGTAGGCGTTTTTGTTGCCATCAATACGCCTAACGAGTACGTATCACAAGTACAAATTTTACCCGAATTAGAATCAAAAGATGCGGCGGGAGGACTAAGTAAGTTCAAATCATTGGCAGGGTTGGCGGGTGTGGATTTAAGTAGCCTAAGTTCTTCAGAAGCGGTTCGCCCAGACCTTTATCCGAATATTCTTCAAAGCACTCCCTTTTTAATGGATGTGATGAACTTGAAAATTTATACCTATAAATACAAGCGAACTCTGGCTATCTCTCGGTTTTTGACAGAAAACGGTAAACAAGATATAATGACAAAAATCTTTGGAGAATCGGTTGAAAAAATAGATAAAGATGTCGTCATAATCAATCCGAAAGATATTCCCTTAGAAACCATCAGATTAGACAAAAAGCAGGATGAATTGATTAAAGACTTACAAAAACGCATTGGAGCAACTTTGGATAAAAAATCTGGGGTAATTAATATTTCTGTAAAAATGCAAGACCCCGTAGTAGCGGCAACTTTGGTGAAATACGCCCAAGATTATTTGACAAGTTATGTGGCAAAATATCGCACCGAGAAGACCTTGAAAGACATTAGTTTCTTAAATGAACGCCTTTCTGAAGCTAAAAGACGTTATGACCACGCTCTTTATGCTTACTCAAGTTATCAGGACCGTAACAAAAGCATGTTCTTAAATATTGCCAAAGACGAAGGCAAAAAACTGCAATACGAAGTAGATTTGTCCTATAATTTGTATGCTGAACTTGCCAAACAATTTGAAGAAGCTAAAATAAAAGTTCATCGTGAAATGCCAATTTTTAAGGTATTAGAACCTGCTCAAATACCCGTGAAAAAGAGCGAACCAAAACGTACAGTGATGGTTTTGGGCTTTGCCTTTTTGGGTTTGATTTTGAGTTTAATTTTTGTTTTGGCAAGAAATTATAAGGCTTTGGGATTGATGGGATAAACATTCGTGAGATTTAAAAATATCATACAAAATATTGGGGCTAACCTTCTGACTACTATACTCGGATTGGTTGGCTCTATTATTTTAGCCCGATGGTTAGGTCCAAGTCAGAGAGGAATATTCGCTGCTATCATTCTAATTCCTAATATTTTACAGTATTTTGTCAATTTTGGACTGTCCTCGGCAACCGTTTATTTCACCGCAATCTCAGACACTGATAAACACAAAATTTGGAGTAGTATTTTTATGATTGGCTTCATTCAGAGTATTTTAGGGATATTGTTGGGATTTGGAATTATTGATTTTTACTTGCCAAAATTCTCTTTTAATTCAGTTCAATTGGGGCATTTATATCTCTTGACTTTGCCACTTGGACTTTTTGGGATGTATGCAACTTATATGTTGCAAGGGGCTTCATATTTCAACATAACGAACATCCTAAAATGTATCGTTCCTGCGGGTTATTGCGTAGGAATTGTTAGCTTAAAAATCCAAAATATCCTTACCATCCAGAATATGGTTTACATCCAAATTCTTATTCAATCAGTACATTTAATCGTTGCCTTCGCTTTACTCTACAAAATAATCCTTCGTAAATTTTCGCTCAATATAGATTTTGATTACATTCGTAAAATGCTTAATTATGGCGTGAAAGTCTATTTTGGGGATATTTCTCAATTAGCCAATTCCCGAATTGACCAATTTTTGATTGGCTTTTTTCTGAACAGTATAGATTTAGGAATTTATACTGTTGCGGTTAGTGTGGCAGGTTTTACCAGTATTTTTGCCAATGCCGTCAGAACGATTATTGTACCTTCGGTGGTAGCGAAAATTACGTTTATCGACAAAGCCAATGAACTCATTTTCTACTTCAAAAGATATTGGTTTTTTAGTCTTATTTTCCACCTCATTTTTGGTTTGAGTGTGTCAGTTTTAATTCCTCTCATTTTTGGTAAACAATATTCAGAATCGGTAATAATTAGCCAGATTTTGATTTTGGGCTATTTGTTTATTAATGCCAAAACAGTATTAGCAGGAGGAATTCAAGGCATGGGATTTCCCGAAATCATTAGTATCGTAGAGTTTATCGGAATGATAATTTCTCTGATTTTTAGCTATTTGCTGATTCAAAACCTTGAACTTTTGGGCGGTGCAATTGCCATTTCCTTAGCTTATTTTAGTCAGTTCATAGGATTGATTATCTTCATGAAAATAAAAGCAATTTCTTCTTATCAAAATCTATTAAGAGTTTCGAGGAATGAGTTGAAAATATTTTGTGGTATTGAAAACGATAATAAACGGTTGATTATCAAATAATTACTTTATGACATCAAAAATTATTGTCGCACAATTAGGAGCAAGAATGCACTACGCCATTCCCGAAATATTGCATAGAAATAACCTTTTACATACTTTTTTTTCGGACTTATACCTCAATAAATCAACTCATTATTTACTAAATTATCTCAACAATATTTATCCCTCGGACTCGCTGAATAAACTTTTAGGTCGGAGGAATGAGGCTTTGGTAGGAGCAAATATTGACAGTTTTAATTTATCTGGCATAGAATATACTTTTGATGCAAAACGTACTAAAAATCCTCAACAATTCATCCGTCAATGCAATTTAATGGCAAAGGATTTTAATGGAAAAATTCTACAAAAAAGCTTTGGTAATGCCGATACGCTGTACGTTTTTAATACGGCTGGTTTGGAGTTAATCAAACACGCCAAAATCTTGGGCATGAAGGTAATTCTTGAACAAACCATCGTTCCATTCGCTTTGGAGAGGGTTTTAATGCACGAAGAACTACAAAAGTTTCCAACATGGGGAAGTGTAAATGACTATGAAATGAATGATGATTTCATGGAATATATCGAAAGAGAAAAGGAAGAACAGATACTTTCAGACCTAATTATTTGCGGTTCCGACTTTGTCAAAAAGTCAGTTCAAAAGTATTCTGAACAAGCCCATAAAACTCAAGTAATACCTTATGGCATAAATTTGCCCCTGTCTAAATGCAAAGAACCTTGGCAAAAAGATAAACGAAAATTAAGAATTTTGACCGTTGGAACTGGACTTAGGAAAGGTACGCCATACGTTTTGGAAGTCGCCAAAAAATTAAAAAATATCGCCGAGTTTAGGTTAATTGGTTGGTTGGGAAATATTACAGAATCCATCAAAAAAGAGATTACAGAAAATGTTGATTATCAAGGACAGATTGCTCGTTCCGCCGTAAATTCACATTATGAATGGGCAGATATTTTCTTATTACCTTCTCTTTGCGAGGGTTCGGCAACGGTAACTTATGAAGCACTTGCACACGGTTTACCCGTAATCGCAACCGCCAACACGGGAGCAATCATTGAGCATAATTTAGAAGGTTTAATCATCAAACAATCAAGTTCAGATGCCATTGAACAAGTTATTTTGTCCTTATATCAAACGCCTGAAACGCTTGAATATTTATCAAAAAATGCTCTTCAAAAATCTCAATGGGGAAGTTTGAAGGCTTACGAACAGAGGTTGTTAAATTTAATAACTATAACTTAATATCTTGATTATCAATAAAATATAACCGCTCACTCTTAAATTCAATTATAGTTCGCATGAGAGAAAGTCTATTTTTTGCCGCCAGTATAGACATATCCATACTGCTAATTTGCACGTGGATTTTACTCAGATTTGCAAAAATCTCTATCTATCATCCCGCCACCACTTATTTAGTTTTTCATGTATTTTCCTTCACTTTTCGACTGATTTTTCTGAATAACGGTTCGGCTTTTTTCTTGCATGGGCAGTCAGGTTATTTTACTAAAATCGAAAATCATGAAATTGTGCGAGCCGCCATTTTAGCAGATATGGGCTTTATGTCAATGACTCTTGCTTGGTGGTTGGAAGCCCATCGAAGAATTGAAATAAAGCCAACAATAAATGTCATTTTATTGGATGAAAATATCCTTAAAACGGTATTTTTCTTTACCATTCCCATCGGCATTTGGGGAATTTTCGCCCAATTATACATTCCTGGCGTAGGCAAATCAAATGCTGATTTTGGCGATTGGACTAGTTCTTCTTATATCCAAAATACACAGAACTGGCTGGTTTTGAGTCTTTTAATCATCGTTTTTAAATATGGATTCCGAAAACCGTTCCTAATCATTATCGGAATTTGTTTGTTCATTTTGGCTTTTCAAGGACAGCATCGTTACCGAATCCTGATTCCCTGCATTTTCCTTTTATTTCTGTATCTTAATCGCCAAAAGAAACAATGGCTTTCGTGGCGTTTTGCTTTATTACTTTTGGTGGGTATAATCGTTTTCTTACCCATGAAATATGTTGGAAAACTGATTCAGCAAGGGGCTTCAACGGACGATCTAATTGAATTTGCCGCTGAATATCGGGAAAGTTTGGAGATTGGAGCAAATGCCGATTTCTCATTTTTGGATATGTATGCTTCTATCCTCACACTCATTGACCAATCGGGCGGGTATTTTTATGGTTCAACCTATTTTACCTTACTTTTAGCCCCAATTCCCCGACAATTATGGACAGAAAAACCGTCCTTAATGCAATGGATGTTAGACATTTCTACTCCCGCCCGAAATCTAAAAGAATTAGGGGCAATTGCCACGTTGTACGGGGAATCTTACGCTAATTTTGGGTATTTGGGCATTGTCGTAATCCCCTTTTTATTCGCTAAATATTCGGCTCGGTGGTATTATAAAGTGATAAATACCAACCCTCAATCTGTCAATTTATTCGCTTATTTATACTTTTCAGCTATCTTGATACAAATTTATCGGGACGGACTAAACGCCATTTTCACCTTTCTTTCGGTTTATAATATGCCTGGTTTTTTTGTTTATATTTTCAGTATCATAAAGGGGAAGAAGAGTGAATGAAAAACCACTATATATCTGGATGAATATTCCAAGTTTTTATCAAAATGACTTGTTCAATGAACTGTGTAAAAAGTATAATAAATTCGAGGTTATATATGCTCACGAAGAAGATTTAACCCGAAAAAATCAAGGTTGGAATTTTGATTTAGTTGAAAATTATGAAGCAAAAACGATTGGTAAAGACTTGAATATTAGTCAGTTAATTCAATACGTCTATCAAAATCGAGAATCAACTCATATCGTAAATGGGATTTGGGCTGAGAAATGTTTTTTCTTTGTCATTCTTCTCTTGAATCTTTTTAGCGTAGATTTCTTCATTTATTCCGAAGCACCCGCACCCACTAAAAGGCGAAGTATTTTCAAGAAAATTATACTTAGTTCTATCATAAAACCCATCTCTAAATGCCTGATTTATAGAGCAAAAGGATTCTTCGCTGTTTCTGTTTTTGCCGAAGAATATTTTAAGTGTTTGGGTATAAAACCAGAAAAAATCTATCGTTTTGGCTACTTTCGGAATGTTGAAAAACTCAACTTTATCAAAACTGAATCAACCATAAATCAGTTAATTTTTGTAGGGCAATTGATTGAACGTAAAGGAATATTTACCCTTTTGGAAAGTATCAAAAATATTTCAGAAATACCCTCAAATTTTCATCTCAATATTATCGGTACTGGGATTTTAGAGACACAAATCAAGCAATGTATTCAAACGCATCACCTCGAAAATTTCATAACCCTACAAGGCGTAATTAATTCAGAAAATATGGCTCAGTATATTCAAGAGGCAGATTTATTGATTCTTCCATCTGTTTTTGACGGTTGGGGAATGGTGGTAAATGAAGCCTTACAAAGCCACATTCCTGTTTTGATTTCTGACCAATGTGGGGCAAAAGAATTAATCCAACATGAACAAAACGGATTGATTTTCGAGGCTCAAAATGTGGAATCGCTTAGTGAAAAATTACTGAAATTCTTGCAATTCTCTTCGGAAATGAAAGCGGAAATGAAATCAAAAGTCATTGAAACAAGCAAGAAAATTGAAATTCCACAAGTGGCAGATTATTTGATAGATTGTCTAAATCATGCTAATAATAATACCTTATCAAAACCCATTGCACCTTGGTTTTTATGAAAAAAATAAACACACTTCTTATCGGAATTTTGCCCCCGCCCATCAATGGGCAAACCATTGCATTTCAGGCACTTGCCGATGAATTAGGAGGGGATATTCTAACATTGAGTGGCAAACGGCATGAAAATTTTAGCGGGATATTTTTGAAAATATCTACATTTTTGGGTTTATTATTCCGACTAATTTTTAAGCTAATTTCTAAAAAATATCATGTCTATCACACCCTCTCGCAGTCGCAGGAAGGATTTATTCGAGATTTACCGATTGTACTTCTGTCAAAACTGTTTGGCAACAGAGTAATCGTTCATATTCACGGTGGAAATTATGACGGTTTTTATCAATCTCAAAACCATACTTTTCAAAGCCATATCCGCAAAATTTTGATGATGACTGATAGTATCATCGTGCTGTCGGATAATCTAAAAAAGATGTTAGATTTTGAACCAAAATTAAGCTCAAAAATTAAAGTTGTACCAAACGGTTTACCTTGGGAAATAGAAGATAATGAGTTATCTCAGAAGCACTTACCCATCAAAAATCAAGAGCCTATTAAGCTAATTTTCCTATCAAATCTTATTGAATCAAAGGGCTATTTAGACGTTTTGGAAGCTACTGAAATACTGGTAAATCGTTTTGGTTATAACATTGAAATTGATTTCTGCGGTGAGTTTATTCATTACGATGATGCCCAAAGGTTCAAAAATATAGTCGATGCCAAAGCCTATTTCTTTGATTTTATTGAACACAATAATTTAAAACAAAACGTTCATTATCAAGGAATTGTGGAGGAAAGAGCCAAGCGAAAACTATTAGAAAAAGCTCACTTCTTTGTGTTACCTACCCACTATAAAAATGAAGGACAACCCATTTCTATCATCGAAGCCATGGCAAGTCGTTGTGTAGTTTTGACGACTGATTATCGTGGTATTTCGGAAATGATTAAGCACAATGAATCAGGGATTTTTGTGGATTTTAATCGCCCAAAAATGATTGCCGAACAAATCCAATATTTTATTAAAAATTCATTAGAATATGAAAGGATATCAAGAAAAGGCTATCAAAAATATCTAGATAATTATACCAAAAAAAAACATTTGACCGTCTTAATTAATGAAATAAATTATCTTGAAAACCCCAAAAATGCTATTGATTTTCATTCTGATACCGCCGTTGAATTTGACGGAAAGTACGAACAATCACCTCAATTCCAAGAACGTCTTAAAGTTTGGACTAACCTTTTTGAGCAGTTTATAAATCCCGAAATGAACGTTTTAGACGCTGGTTGTGGGTCGGGTGTTTTTAGTATTTATTTGGCACGAAAAAAATGTGCGGTCTTGGGTATTGATGGCTCGGAAAAAATGATTGAACTTTGTAATCAATATAAAACGGCAGAAGGCTTGTCAATGTCGTTTAAGCAGGAAAAAATGCCTTTGCTAAATTTGCAAGATTATGGCAATAAAGATGTTGTGTTATGTTCGAGTGTATTGGAGTATATCATTGATTATGAGGAAGTTATTGAACAATTTAGGCATCTTTTAAATCCAAAAGGATTCTTAATTGTGTCAATGCCAAACAGTGATAGTTGGTATAGAAAAGTAGAAAAATATATCTTTAAAATCACCAATAACCCTGCCTACTATGCGTACATTCAGCATATTGTTAGCGAAAAAGATTTCTCAAAAACCCTAAACAAATATGGTTTTGAACTACAAAAAATAGTTTATTATCCAAATTCCAACTGGTTTTCAAAATTACTGAAACGGACAGGCTTCAACAAAAAATACACAAACACCATGTTTGTTGGAGTTTATAAAAAAATAGAATGATAAAAATCCTAAATATAGTCGGGGCGAGACCAAACTTCATGAAAGTCGCTCCCTTGCACCGTGCTTTTCAAGCACATTCCGAAATTGATTCCAAAATTGTCCATACGGGTCAGCATTTTGATGCCAAGATGAGTGATGTCTTTTTCGAGCAATTGCAAATGCCCAAACCACACTATTTTTTGGGTGTCGGGGGAGGTTCGCACACGGAGGTTACGGCAAAAACAATGCTCGAATTTGAGAAGGTTGTTTTGGCAGAACAGCCTGATTTAGTGTTAGTCGTGGGCGATGTAAACGCCACACTTGCTTGTGCGTTGGTGGCAATAAAACTGCATATTCCCGTGGCTCACGTAGAGGCGGGTTTGCGTAGTGGCGATCGTTCAATGCCCGAAGAATTGAATCGAATTTTGACAGATTCGGTAGCTGATTTTTTATTTATTACCGAACAGTCGGGCGTTGATAATCTTAAACGAGAGGGCGTACCCGATGAAAAGGTGTTTTTTGTGGGTAATGTGATGATTGATTCATTGGTACATTATCTCGAAAAAGCTCGCCAAACCAGTGTCTTGACGGATTTGGGTTTACAGAAAGATGACTTCGTAATAATGACCATGCACCGTCCTGCTAATGTCGATACGGAAGAGGGACTAAAAGCAATTTTGGAGATTATTAAGGATACTGCGAAATACAAAAAAGTAGTATTACCGATTCACCCCAGAACGGCAAATAATTTGAAAAAGTTTGGACTTTATGAGCAGTTAGATTCTATCAAAAACCTCATTCTGACCGAGCCACAGGGATATTTGGAGTTTTTACAATTGATGCAAAACGCCTCATTAATCATTACCGATTCGGGCGGAATTCAGGAAGAGACGACTTTTTTGAAAATACCATGTTTGACATTTAGAGATTCCACCGAACGTCCCGTAACCGTTGAAATGGGTACAAATCAGCTTTTGGCAGACTTAAATCCACAGACGGTTCACGAAAAATTAGTGGAAATTTTGGAAGGAAAAACCAAGAAAGGACAAATTCCACCACTTTGGGATGGAAAAACTGCGGAGCGAATTGCGGAGATTTTGGTGAAACTAAAAATTCCATGAAACAACTCATCCAAAACCTCAGAACAGGTGAAACACTTTTGGAAAATATACCTGTTCCGCAGGTGCGAAAAGGCTGTGTTTTGATAAAAACGCATCGTAGTTTGGTTTCGTTGGGGACTGAAAAAATGCTCGTGGAGTTCGGAAAGGCTAATTTGATTGAAAAGGCTCGTCAGCAACCTGAGAAAGTAAAGCAAGTTCTTGACAAAGTAAAAACGGATGGTTTACGCCCAACAGTTGAGGCAATTTTCAGAAAATTATCCGAACCTTTGCCTTTGGGATATTGCAACGTGGGCGAAATTATTGCGGTTGGCGAAGGCGTTTCGGAGTTCAACATTGGCGACCGTGTGGCTTCCAACGGACATCATGCCGAGGTGGTTTGTGTGCCTAAAAATTTGGTTGCCCACATTCCCGAAAACGTTACGGATGAAGAAGCAACTTTCACGGTGGTCGGGGCAATTGCTTTGCAAGGAATCCGTTTGGCGAACCCCACTTTTGGCGAAACGGTGGTCGTAACTGGCTTGGGATTAATTGGGCAACTGACCGCTGAATTATTGCAAGCCAATGGTTGCGAGGTGATTGCGTTTGATTTTGACCAGTATAAAGTAGATTTAGCCAATACTAAAGGTATCAAAGCCTTTAAAGTTTCAGCAGATATTGATACAGTAAAAATTACCCAAGAAATTACGCAAAATGTGGGGGTTGATGCCGTGATTATTACGGCTTCAAATTCTTCAAACGAAGTCATTTCCCAAGCCTCCCGAATGTCTCGCAAACGGGGGAGAATCGTATTGGTGGGCGTAATTGGCTTGAATCTTCAACGGGCAGATTTCTACGAAAAAGAACTTACTTTTCAAGTGTCATGTTCGTATGGGGCGGGCAGACACGAGGCAGATTATGAGCAAAATGGACAGGATTATCCCATCGGATTTGTACGTTGGACGGCAAAACGAAATTTTGAAACAGTCTTGAAAACTATCGCTTCGGGACGTTTGAGTATACAGCCTTTAATTACGGAGGTCGTTGATTTTCAAGACTATCATCAAGTTTATGGAAATATCGAAAACTCAAAATCTATTGCCTCCATTCTGAAATATAGAGAAGACGTTGATGTTTCTGAAACTAAGATTCTGCTCAACAACCATTCTTTCAATTCAACAAATGACATTTTAGGAATCATCGGTTCGGGCAATTTTACGAAGGCTACCGTATTGCCAATTTTATCCAAACTCAAGGCTAATATCAAATACTTTTCCTCGGCTTCGGGACTTTCGGGAACATTGATGGCGAAGAAATATGGCGTTCAGTTTTCTACCACTAATAATGATGATATTCTGAACGATGTTAAGGTTTCAGCCGTCATTATCACCACTCGCCACGATGCCCACGCCCATGTGTGTATAGCGGCATTGCGGGCAGGAAAGCACGTTTTTGTGGAAAAACCATTGGCTCTCAATCATACAGAATTGGATAGAATCATTGAAGTTTATGAACAATCGGGCAAGACTTTAACGGTTGGATATAATCGTAGATTTTCCCCTTTTGCCCAAGATGTCAAGAAGCAATTGGGCAACTCAAACAACCTTATCAACGTAATTGCCACGATGAATGCAGGAGATATTCCAGCTAATCATTGGACGCAGAATATGAATACTGGCGGTGGCAGAATCATCGGGGAAGCCTGTCATTTGATAGACTTAATCACCTATTTGTCAGGGAGTTTGGTTGAAAGTGTGGTCATGAATGCGATGGGACAAAATCCTACCGACAACACTGATAATGCTTCTATTTTATTGAAATATAAAAACGGTTCAACGGGGACAATCAACTATCTTGCTAACGGAAATAAAGGGTATTCCAAAGAAAGAATTGAAGTATATTCGCAAGGCAAAACGTTAATTATTGATAATTTTAAGAAATCAGAATACTACGGAACAAAGTCTTCGGGAATGTCTCGAAGCCAAGATAAAGGACATTTTGAGCAATTCAGGCTATTTTTGGATAGACTCAGAAACGGTGGAGAAGCCATTATTCCCATCGAAGAAATCATCAATACTTCAAAAGTAAGTTTGGCGGCGGTAGAGTCTTTGAAAACAAAAAGTTGGGTGAAAATAGCTATTTAAAAAGGGCAATTGAATTTCATTATTGTAGTTTTCAAGGAAGGCTTCATTTAAAACGAAGCCTTCCTTGTTTAGCAGATTTTAAAATAAAATTAGCCCGATTTTAAGTAAATTTGTAGAAAATACTAATCAAAACTAATCTCCTTTGGGGTTGGGGGCTTTATGAAAACAGTTATTATCAAATACAACGCTGGTAACGTTCAATCGGTGATGTACGCCTTAGACCGCATCGGAACGAGTTACCTTTGGACGGATGACGAACAAGAAATCCGTACAGCCGACCGTGTAATTTTCCCAGGCGTGGGCGAGGCGAGTACCGCAATGGCATATTTACGAGAAAAAGGTTTGGATAAAGTTATTCCCACGCTCACGCAGCCCGTTTTGGGTACGTGCGTAGGAATGCAATTGATGTGCCGACACTCCGAAGAAAATGATACGACCTGTATGAGTATTTTTGATATTGACGTAAAGCGTTTTAAATCAGATATTTACAAAGTACCACACGTGGGTTGGAACAATGTTTTTGACTTCAAAAATGGATTGACAGAGGGCTTAAACGAAAATAGTTTTATGTATTTTGTCCATAGTTATTATGCCGAAATGAGTCCATACACCGTTGCTACTTGCGACTATGTTCAGCCATTTTCGGCAATGTTGCAAAAGGATAATTTTTACGCCGCCCAGTTTCACACGGAGATTAGTGGGAAGGAAGGACAGCGGATTATTGAGAATTTTTTGAAGGTGTAAATTTCAGTAAACAAATGGGATGTCGTCAAATTTTCAAATCTGTATCTATAAAATTTATTACTTTACTCCAACACAACTTCCTCCTGATGCCCAGGAATATACACATCATGGTAACCTT
Source organism: Cytophagales bacterium (assembly GCA_038230735.1). Classification (GTDB taxonomy): domain Bacteria; phylum Bacteroidota; class Bacteroidia; order Cytophagales; family Spirosomataceae; genus Arcicella. The sequence continues at coordinate 79,498 of JBBRMR010000008.1, read as the reverse complement.
CCAACAAGAGTTTTTCCTTGAAAATCTTCTGAACTTCAAAATCTCCATGAACCAAGAATAACTTTTTGATTTTGGATTTATTTTGACAACTTAAAAATTGTATTATTTCTTGATAATCCGCATGGGCAGAAAATGAATCCATCACAAAAATATCGGCTTTTACTGCCAAGTCCTTGCCAAAAATATTCACCTTTTTCATGCCCGCTTTCAACTGCCCACCTAAGCTACTTGGCGTAGTATAACCTACTAAAAGCACTGCACAATTTGCATCCTCAATATGGTTGGCAATATGGTGCTTTATCCGCCCCGCCTCTGCCATGCCCGATGCCGAAATAATAATGCAAGGCTCTTGTAATTCATTTAATTTCTTAGAATCCTCCGTTGCCGAAACGTAGTATAAATTGGGAAAACCAAAAGCATCTCCATCGCCGTGTTTCAAGTATTGCAACACCTCTGGATTAAAACATTCAGGGTGATTTTTCATAATTTGAGTAGCATTCACTGATAATGGTGAATCTACAAAAACCTTTATTGGAGGTAATTTACCTTCATTTTCCAATTGGTCAAGAGCATAAACTAATTCTTGGGTACGGTCAATGGAAAAAGCTGGAATCAAGAGTTTCCCCTTTTGTTCAACGCATACTTTTTGAACAATTGCCAATAAATGAGCCTTCACATCAACCTCGGTTTCATGCAACTTTGAGCCATAAGTTGATTCACAAATGATATAATCGGCCTGAGAGAATGTTTCGGGAGATTTCAAAATTTTATCGTTCGGGCGACCAATATCACCCGAGAAAAATAGCTTTTTCACTTCACTATTTTCCTTTATCGTTAGCATTATTGCGGCAGAACCTAAGATGTGTCCTGTGTCCGTAAAGAAACAACTTACCTCATCACTAAGCCAAAATTCTTCTCTGAAATTGATGGCTTCCATCTGCGAAAGTGTCTTATCAACATCTTCTTGTGAATATAAATTTTCTAAGATTGCTTCACCTCTTTTTGCACGCCTTTTATTAACTCTTTCCAAATCACTTTCTTGAATTCGGGCAGAATCTCCTAACAAAATAGAACATAAATCTTTGGTGGCGGCAGTACAGAATATTTTACCCGAATAGCCTTTTCCAACTAATCTGGGCAACAGTCCCGTGTGGTCAATATGGGCGTGAGAGAGGACAACGTAGTCAATTTCGTGAGGGTCAAAGGCAAATTCTTGGTTCAGTGGTTGGGTATTTATTCCTTGAAATAAACCGCAATCTAAGAGAATTTTTGTGCCTTTATCAGTGATTATTAAATGTTTTGAGCCTGTAACTTGCTGGGCTGCCCCGTGAAATTGGATTTTCATATTTTAATTTGTTACGGTAAAGTTTCAGTTTTATCCGAAGTTAGAAATTGTTTTACCATAAAAAAAGTAATGCCCGTAATTACCGCCAAAAGTGCCGAAACAATCAAGAATCCGAGATAATTACTGGAAAGAGTTTGGTTCAAGAAAAGAGCCAAGGTAATGAGAATAAATACCAACAACAAAGCCACCGAAAGAACCAAAATAGCGAATACAGCCACTTTTTTGACCATATTTTCTATTTTTTCTTGTACATCAACTTTCGCAATTTCAATATTGGTTTGGACGTATTTGTACAGATTATCAATCAATCCGTTGGGGTCTAATATTTTCATAGAGAATTTATTTTGGCATTCGGCTGTCAGCAATCGGCTTTCAACTTTGGGATTTTGATAACTGCATTTTATATGGATATTTTCTTGAAGCCTTTAAACCGACAGCTGATTGCCGAAAGCCAACTGCCATCAAAAAAACGTTTTCCATAACAAATATACATTCAATCCGATGATAATTACGGCAACTACCCATGAAGAAATTTTTACTAATGTTGAATTCACAAATTCGCCCATTTGGAGTTTATCACTCGTAAACATAACCAATGGCACAACGGCAAAACTTAATTGGAAAGACAAAATTACTTGACTCAAAACCAAGAGTTCGCCTGTGCCTTTTTCTCCGTAAATAATGGTAACTATTAAAGCTGGAATAATGGCTATTAGTCTGGTTATCAGTCGTCTAATCCAAGGTTTTAGTTGAATATTCAGAAATCCTTCCATCACAATTTGCCCCGCCAACGTACCCGTAAGCGTAGAGTTTTGACCTGCCGCTAACAGGGCTACGGCAAAGAAAATCCCCGCAAACTTTACGCCCAAAACGGGGTCAAGCAAGTGGTAGGCATCGTTGATATCCGCTACATTTTGATTACCTGAATTATGAAAAGTTGCCGCTGCCAAAATCAAAATGGCAGCATTGATAAAGAATGCCAATGCCAAGGAAATAGTTGAGTCAATCGTAGCAAAAAATACGGCTGAACGTTTGCCTTCGGAGGTTTTTTCAAAGTTGCGGGTTTGAACAATACTGGAATGAAGATAGAGATTATGAGGCATCACGGTTGCCCCCAAAATCCCGATAGCAACGTATAACATTTCTGGATTTGTGATGATTTGTGGTTTTGGAATAATGTTCCCAAACACCTGATAAATTGAGGGTTGCGATACGATTATTTCGTAGGTAAAGCAACAAAATATCATAAAAATCAAAGCCGCAATGATACTCTCTAAGGCTCTGAAACCCTTATTTTGGAAGTATAATAAAACCAAAACGTCCAAGACCGTGATGATTACGCCAACCGTTAGGGGCAAGCCAAAAAGCAAATTTAAGGCAATGGCTGAACCAATTACTTCCGCCAAATCGCAGGCGGCAATGGCAATTTCGCAGAGAATCCAGAGGATAAAAGAAGTGGTTTTGGAGTAATTATTTCGACAAGCCTGAGCCAAATCATGCCCCGTGGCAATGCCCAATTTGAGGGAAAGGTGTTGCAATAACATCGCAAAAAGGTTGGAAATTAACACCACTGAAATGAGCGTATAGCCAAATTTTGCTCCTCCTGCAATGTCCGTTGCCCAATTGCCCGGGTCCATATAGCCAACTGCAATCATTAATCCAGGACCAGTAAATGCCCAAAGTTTTTGCCAAAATGTGCCAAATTTGGGTACTTTAATGGAGGCATAAACTTCTGGTAATGATTTAGATATAATTTTATTTTTCTTCTCCACAATTATAATTTTCAAGTTTAAAACAAATTTAATATTTCATACTCGACAATCCAAAATATATTTTTAGATTAGTCTAAAATTTATTTATTACCTTGAAAGATAATATCTTTGTTTATATTAAGGTGTTAGGTTTTAGGCGATAGGGATAAGAGATTCCATACCATCCACTATCCCCAGATTACCTAATCCCAAATCCCTAAAAAAATGACATCTTTTACCGAAGAGAATTACTTAAAAATTATCTATAAACTTTCTGCCGAAACGGAGAGTGAGATAAGCACGAATGCCGTGGCTGAACTGACCCAAACCAAGGCGGCTTCGGTAACGGATATGTTGCGTAAATTGTCTGAAAAACAGTTAGTTAATTATCAAAAATACCAAGGAGTTAGGCTTACAGAATTAGGTGAAAAAGTAGCATTGACTGTCATCCGAAAACACCGTTTGTGGGAGGTTTTTTTAGTAGAAAAGTTGAGATTTAACTGGGATGAAGTCCATGAAATTGCTGAACAATTGGAACACATTGATTCCGAAGAATTAGTCTATAAATTAGACGAGTTTTTGGGCTTTCCAAAATTTGACCCTCACGGCGACCCTATACCTGACGCACAAGGTCGTATGCCCGAATCTGGCTATAAAAATTTATCAGAAATACCTGTCAATCAGTCCGTTATAATGATGGGCGTTTCTCAACATTCAGCGACATTTTTACAATACTTAGCAAAAATTGGCTTGCAACTTGGCGTGGAGATTTGTGTCTTTGAAATAAATGATTTTGATAAATCCTTGACCATAAAAATTGGAGGGGCAAATGACTGTTTTATCAGTACGGAAGTGGCAAAAAATTTATTGGTGAAAACATAAAAAAACCCAACAAAGCCGCCACTTTGTTAGGTTGAAAATTTATATTCGTTAGAATACTCTACAAAACTATAAAAAACCTTAAATCAAGTCAATTTTTCATGGTTAAAATATCATTCAATAAGTAATGTATTACACAAATAAAGAATTTGACTTGAAAATTTGTAGAAAAAAAATGATGAAATTCTAATACTTCTTGCATTTGTCAGAATTTATCCTTCAAATTAAAACATATTTATAAAATTTAGCTTGTGATTCCATAAATTATTGAGTACAAATACTTATTTTTTATATTCCTGAATTTTAACAACATTTTTCATTGTTAAATTAATTATTTAAAGAAAATTCTATCAAAGAAATCACTAAATTCGACTTCGATATAACTTTTTATTCAATACTACGTTTTAACATTACCATTACTAATTATTAAACTACCCTTTCGTCTGTGTTACTAACCCCCTTTCGAAATTAATCCTTAAAAAATCCTTCTCGCAGGGGTTCGGGAAATCTATTATAATGAAAAAAATTACTACACTGGTCGTTGGTTTGGCTCTTGCTTTCACGACTAACTTTGCTTCGTTTGCTCAAGAAGATTTAAGCAAATTGCTCCTCCCAATGGACCCCAAAGTAAAAACGGGCGTTCTTCCCAACGGTTTAAAGTATTACATCATGAAAAATACCGAACCCAAAAATCGGGCTCAATTGCGTTTGATGGTGAAGGCGGGTTCTGTCCTTGAAAACGATGAACAACAAGGTTTGGCTCACTTCATGGAACACATGAATTTTAATGGGACAAAGAATTTCCCCAAGAATGAATTAGTCAATTTCCTCCAAAAATCGGGTGTCCGCTTTGGTGCAGATTTGAATGCCTACACCAGTTTCGATGAAACGGTGTATATGCTTCCCGTGCCAACGGATTCGATGGAAGTTTTCAAAAAAGGAATGCAAATTTTGGAGGATTGGGCTCACAATGCTACGCTCGACCCTTCTGAAATTGACAAAGAAAGGGGCGTAGTGTTGGAAGAATCTCGCACGGGCAAAGGAGCTCAGGCACGGATGAGAGACAAATGGTTTCCCGTGGTGTTGAATAATTCTCAATACGCCAAACGATTGCCGATTGGAAAGGATGATATTCTGAAAAACTTTAAATATGAAGTTCTCAATCAGTTCCATAAAGACTTTTATCGCCCTGATTTAGAGGGAGTTGCCGTGGTGGGTGATATTGATGTGGCGATGGTGGAAAAGATGATTATTGAGAAGTTTTCGGGCATCAAAAACCCCGAAAACGAAAAGGTACGTACCAAATACAACATTGACCTTTCGGGTTCAACGGATGTGGCAATTGTTACCGACCCAGAGCAACCGAACACCATCATCCAGATTTTGAATAAACAGCCTAAACGCAAGGACATAACCCTTCAAGACCGTCGTGATGGTATGGTTCGTTCTTTGTTCAATCAGATGTTATCGTCTCGTATTCAGGAACTTACGCAAAAAGCTGACCCTCCATTTCAGTTTGGGTATGCGGGTTACGGCGGATTTTTGGGTAATCTGGATGCCTTTACTTCCTACGTGGTGGCAAAAGGCGGAAACGTTGAAAAAGGTATGAAAGCCATTTTGGAAGAAACCGAAAGAGCTAAGAAATTCGGTTTCATGGCTTCGGAATTGGCTCGGGCAAAAACCTCTTACATGGTTGGACAAGAACGTGCTTATAAGGAAAAAGATAAAACCGATTCTGAGCAATTAGCCGAAGGTTTGGTAGGGGCATTTACCGAAAATGAAAACTTAACTTCGCCTGATTTTAGTTATGAATTTACCAAAAAATATCTGGAAGGCATAAAGTTGGAAGAAGTGAATGCTTTGAACAATGTGCTGATTACCAAGGAGAACCGTGCCGTAATTGTGATGGCTCCCGAAAAAGATAAGGCAACTTTACCGACCGAAGCCCAAATCAGAGAGTGGTTGAATACCGCTGGCAAGGATGTAACAGCGTATGTAGATAATACGGTTGATAAGCCTTTAATTGCGAAATTACCCATGGGAACAAAGGTAACGGCAACCAAGCAAATTCCCGAAGTGGGCGTAACGGAATATACTTTTGCCAATGGCGTAAAAGCAGTTTTGAAGCCAACGGATTTCAAAAATGATGAGATTTTATTTGGGGCATACAGTTTTGGCGGAACAAATCTTTACGCAGACAAAGATGCTGATAATGCACGTTTGGCTTCTACGATTGCTTCTGTGGGTGGTTTAGGCGAGTTTTCAGCCGTGAATCTTCGTAAAATGATGACGGGTAAAGTGGCAAGAGTTTTTCCTTATATTGCAGGAACTACGGAGAATTTTAACGCTTCGACCAACCCAAAAGATTTTGAAACTTCATTGCAATTGGTGTATAGCTATTTCAAGCAACCCCGTTTTGATAGCGAAGTCATCAAAGGTTTTATGGCAAACCAGCGGGATGCCTTAGCCAATCAGCAAAAGACCCTTACGCCCGAAAAAGTGTATAACGATTCGTTGGGTGCAGTTTTGAGTAATTATGCTCCCCGCAATATGCCCATGACGTTGGAAAGGATGGAAAAAATTGACGTAAATCGTGCTTTCGAGATTTATAAAGAACGTTTTGCCGATGCTTCTGATTTTACGTTTTTCTTCGTAGGAAACTTCAAAAATGAAGAGATTAAGCCGCTTTTGGAGAAATATTTGGGAGGATTGCCTTCGACAAAACGGAAGGAAACGTATAAAGATTTGGGCATTCGTCCGCCAAGTGGAAAGGTTGAAAAAACGCTTTACAAAGGTACCGAAGCCAAAGCAAGAGTAACGATGGTGTGGTCGGGTGATGCTGAAACTTCGCCCGAAAACGATACGCAAGTGGAAGCACTTTCGGAGGTTTTGGAGATTAAGTTGATTGAGAAATTGCGTGAAGAGGAGTCGGGGGTGTATGGCGTTGGGGTAAGTGGTACAACTCAAAAGATTCCTGCGAAACGTTATAATTTCAGAATTGCCTTCCAATGTGCCCCCGAAAATGTGGAGAAATTGGTGAATCGTACTTTGGCAGAAATTCAGAAAATTAAAGATTCAGGAGCAGAAGCGGTTGATATTAACAAATTTAAGGCAGAAACAAAACGCCAAACCGAAACCCAATTGCGTGATAATGGCTTCTGGTTGGGTTATTTGCAAGGACAATATCAAGACGGCGATGATGTGAAAGACGTGTTGAAAGAAGACGAAAGGATGAAAAAAGTAAGCGTAGAAAGTACGAAAATGGCGGCAAAGAAATACTTTGCCGACAACTTTATCAAGGTGATTATGTTGCCTGAGAAAAAGTAGGGAGGACTTCCCAACAAAAAGCCTTAAATCACACGATTTAAGGCTTTTTTGTTGTTACCCTCGTTTTGAGAATTCGTTGATTGATTAATAGTATTAGTAAACCTATAAGGTCTTTAAGACCTTATAGGTTTTGGTTTTAGTTTTGGTCGTTTAACTAAGTTCAAGTTTTGAATCTAAGCCGATAAGATTGCTATTGTGAAAATCAATGAAGGTTTCTCTATTACCAAACCATTCTAAAATTTCGTCTCTTCTTAGGCGAGTGGGTTTTTCTGAAATACAACTATTATAGGATGAATAAAGCCATTCTTCTGGTTTTCCACAAAATCCATGATTGATGGGATTTTGATGGATATAGTTAATAACACTCGTGAAATACCGTTCTGAATCTACCAAAATACGCTTGGTAAAATCTAAAAATAGAGAGCCTCTTCGATTATAACTTTTATTGTATGCCTTGGCGTATCCATTTAGCCAATTACTCAACGATTGCATCACTACTTTATGAACATCTCCTTTGTAAGATGGTAGTTTTTCTATTTCGGAAAGATTTTTTACTCGCATTAAAAGATGAAAATGATTAGGCATCAAGCAATAAGCGAAAGTCTCCCAAAGACAATCAGTGTGGTGCTGATATTGTTGTAAAAAATAACGATAATTTTCGGATGTTCGGAATAGATTATCGCTACCGACAGCATGATTGATAATGTGATAGAATTTGTCTGGTTCAAAATTAGCGTGATAGTCCATGATGTTTGATTTTAGTGATTATTATTAAAATATTTATCCAAGTCCGAAACCTATAAGGTCTTTGAGACCTTATAGGTTTTATTCTGCGAAATTATCCAAGTCCAAAACCTATAAGGTCTCAAAGACCTTATAGGTTTACTTACTACTACCCCCCCAACACCACCGCCCGCTCCGCCGCCGTAAGCCCATACAAATCAAAAACCAAACTATCTATCTCATCCTCAAAGACTTGCGTGTTCGCTTGCGGGTCAATTTGCTTCATCGAAAGTATCTTTTCTACCAGTTGGATAAGGGGCTGTTGGGCTGATTCTGATATTTCTTTAATCGGTAGTTGTTCAATTTTATATTTTAACCAACGATTTGTTCCCATGCCCGATGTCGTGGAAATTTGTTCAAAATACCATTTTCCAAGTTTAGAATTTAAGACTGATAAAATGTATTCTAAACATTTTCCTGTCATAAAAAATATCGTATTATTAGCGTAAAATTTTTGGGTATCGTAGCTAAATTTTTGATCGTTAGAAAGTTCTCCCCATACTATTTTACCCTTTTCAAACTCATCATAATATACGCATGGTCTTAGTTCCCACCAATAATCACCTTTATCATCACGCTCATACAAGCCTTTCCCTTTCCCTTGAATGGAATCGCCAGAAGTTTTGAAATGATGATAAATGGAAGGATAACATTCTTTAAAAAACTGTTCCGCATCCGTATTTTTTCTATTCTTATTTGTCCAGCCAGATTTTACAATAATCACCCAAACATCCGCCCATTCGTAGCTATACTTTTGCATATCACGACCACGTAAAGCTGGCTTTATCAACTCAATACATTTTGGGTCGGCTTTGACTAACTCTTTTTTCTTTTCAGTATTAATGAAAAAAGCCTCATTAAATCCTGTTGTGAAGCCTCGGTTAATCTCAATTTCCCAATCCTTTAAAAGTTTGGTATCAGTTTCAATATTTCGTTTTAAATCACCCTCAATTTGATTACCAATATTCCATCCATTTTTATCTAATTCATTAATAATCAATAAATTATCTATGAAATACTGTTCAATAGAAATACTTTTATTGAAATCATTTTTAAGAGATACGGCTTGCAAATTTTTATTAAAATTCCCTTTTTGAACCATCAAGATATTAGATTCTACCGTTGCTTCTTCAAATATTTGGGCATCCTCAATATTTATCAAAATCAAGGGGTTTGTTTTATTTTCAAAGAAAATTCTCAACGATTCTCCATACTGAGTTTTTAGCCATGAATTTGAAGTAATATAAGTTACAAGTCCTTGATTTTTAACGATTTGAATTCCTTTTTCGTAAAACAAACAGTAAATATCCGATGATTTTGAATAAGTGGAATAATTGGCTTCAAAGTCCTTTCCGTATTCCTTAATTTTGGACAATGAAAAATAAGGAGGATTCCCCACCACCGCATCAAAACCCACAAATTGACCTGTTTCGTCCAATACTTCGGGGAACTCAAAACGCCATTCAAAGGCATTTCGGTAAATGGGTGAATTGATGGCGTTTTCCAATTCCGCTTCTCGTTGGGCAATCAATTTTTCTAACCTAATGGTCTCAATTTCAGCATCTTCCTTGATTTTATTACCAAAAATATCCACGTTTTGGGTGTTCAACATAATCAGTTGCCCCCGCAAATTATTGATTTGCTTGCGGCGGCTATCTCGCTTATAAACCGTCTGGACGAATTCCTTTTTGATGTCGTCAATAAACCGCAAAACTTCCGCTTTTCGCTCCTTCGTGGGCGAGTTTTTATAATCGTAAACGGCTTGTTTATAGTCTTTTATAGTGAATTTCTGAGACTTGAAAACCTCCGACAAATCTTCCTCCAAACCAAAACGAGCTACCAGAGAATTTCCCGTTTTAATGTTAATGTCGATGTTGGGAAGGGTTTGAAGCTGCGGAGAAAGGGAGTTAGGAGGAAAGGAGGAATTTTTCTCCGCTGTTTTCCCCCCTTGTTCCTTTCCTCCCGACTCCCTTTCTCCCACAACGTAATACGCATTTTTCAGCAATTCAATCCACAATCTTAGCCGACAAATCTTAACGGAATTTGGGTTAATATCCACCCCAAAAAGGCAATTTTCGATGAGGATTTCTTTCTCGTGAAAAAGCGTTTCTTGGAGTTTCTGCAAGCGTTCAATGGGCTTATTGGCTTCATTGAGGCGGTATTCAAAGAGATTATCGTCTTCGTCAAAAATAATTAGTTCGTCATTTTCAATACTGATGGCGTGGTCTTTCACTCGTGAGCCGTCCCGATAGGAAAGGATTTTCAAATCATGTTTTATCGCAATCAGTTCATTCAATGCCGACACCAAAAAGTGTCCCGAACCCACGGCAGGGTCGCAAACTCGCACCGAATTAACGATGTCATTGTATAATTTGCGTTGGTCTTTGTTGGCGTAGTCGAGGTGTTCTTTGAGTTCTTCAAAATTCTGGATTTCAATTTCCGAAAAATGAAGTCTAAATTTCTCCAAAACTGCCTTCCTGAGGGTTTCACGGCACATATACATCGTGATAAACCCTGGCGTGAAGAAAGAACCATCACGATACCCATTGATTTTCTCGAAGATAAGTCCCAACACCGAAGCGTTGATAATCGTTTTGGCTTGTTCCTGAATCTGAGCCGAAGCATCGGAGGCAAAATCATAAGCATCCAAAAACTCAAACAGATATTTGACGGTGGACATTTCGCCCGAAATCCGTTTGCCATTACTTGATTTCAGTCCGGTTTGCCCATAAATCTGAACGCCCAAACGGTCTTTCAAATCCTTGATTTTCACCGTTTTGCGTTCCAGTTCGGTCAGTTCAAAAAGTGAACTGTTCAGGTACGGAATATTACCGTAACGCTCCGTAACCGAAGGTTTCCGTAAATGCGTGGGAATTGCCAAGACCTCAAAAAACAGTTCGGAAAGTTCATCAAAATCCTTGACTCGCCCCTCATGCAGAAAGGCATATTCACGATTTCCACGGTGGTACTTAATCAATTGCCCTTCCAATAATTTCAAAAACAAAACACGATTTAGCCACGTAATACAGAGTTCGAGACCGACATTAAAAAGCTGTTCCTCTTGATTTTGTCCGTAAACATTGAGGTTATCCAAGTTGAAAAGAGCGTTATCCACCTCAATTTCGTTAATCGTATTTTCCAATAAACTGCCTTCCTGACGTTGATTAAGGGTTTTTCGTTGAATAATCTTTTTGCCCCCATCTTTCACTTCCTCCAAACCGATGATGTAGAGGAGTTCGTTATAAAATTCCCGATTCAATGAATTAGCATCATTCTCGAAAGGCAATTTCAGTAAATGTTCGGGCGAAAGGAGTTTATAGAGGGCAATTTGGGCGGCATCCGATTTGGTCTTTTGGTCGAGTTTAAAATAGGCACATTCAAGCTCAAAATCGGGCAGGGATTCCATCAGTTTTTTAACCTCGGCATAAAAGAAACCGTTGTCCTTCTTTTGGTCGGAATAGGTGCGATAAATCTTCTTGAAAGCCTGATTCTCGTAGAAATTTCTCCTGAAAATGTTCTCATCAAACACAAACCAATTATGTAAATCCGTAGCGATAAGATGCGAAATTTCGATGTTCTTTTTCACCTCCCGTTCCACAAAATAGTAAAGAATCAACTCGTGCAGAGCCTTCACGTTGGGGCGAGTTGCCGTCATCATTTCGGGCGAATCAATCCGCTTGTTTTCGATGATTACGCCCACGGCATCCTTGTTGTGTTTGCCACGGTGAATCGCTAAATCCTCCCGACCAGCGGTATTTATCTCAAAACGGTCTTTGTAATAAGAATCTTTCAAGAAATCACAGACCAAATTCTTCTGATTTTCCTCCGATTCCGAGGGATTTAGTCGTTGAAAAAGCGTTTGAATGTTCTTCTGAAACGCCAACATGGCATTTTGTTGGACATTCTGTTTGAGATAAGCCTTATTAAGGACTTTGGCGGGCGTTTGAATCAGTAGTTTCACGGATATTGGCGAAATTAAACCTATAAGGTTTTAAACCCCTAATGGAATTGCTTATAGGTTTTGTTGGCTTGATGCTTTGAATAAAACAAATATCGAAAGGGATTGGGGATTAAGCAAATGAGTAGTGGATTGAAACTACTACTATATAATCAGAATATTATGGTAAACTTGTTCTTTTCGATTGATTCAAGCATTGAAATTGCTAATTTTATCGTTTTACCATTAAACATTTTATTATGACATTTCATAAAACACTCCTTGTAGGGCTTTTGCTATTGCCTAAATTCATTTTTGCTCAAACCGAGTCTCAGAAATTAGCGTTAAAAAAAATGATTGAAACCGAAAAAGCTTTTGCCCAAACTTCATTAGATAAAGGTACAAAAAATGCTTTTTTGGAGTTTTTGGTCAAAGATGCCATCGTTTTTGACAAAGGTTCTGCCGTGAATGGATTGGAATATTGGCAAAAATTGGATTTCAAAAACCTTTTGACTTGGCAACCCACTTTCGCTGAAATCGCTGTTTCCGAAGAATTGGGCTATACTTTGGGATTTTCCCAAGTCCATAACCTGACTGCCCAAGGTAAGTCTGCCGCAGATAAGCCCCTTTCTCACGGTAGTTTTTTTACGCTTTGGAAAAAGCAAACTGATGGCAATTGGAAAGTAGCCTTAGATTTTGGCGTAAATCATCCTGAAATTAGTGCCGTTATTCCTTCAATAAGGGAAAGTTATGCGACTTTTAAACCTTATGAATTAAAAAATACGTCCGTTTTGGCGGAGCGAATGGTGTTTATGAATGATTTTTTTTACTGGAAAAATGCCAAAACTTCCTTCAATCCTTTTGAGCCTCATCTTTCGCAAGACATTAAATTATATCGGAACAATCTTTTACCCATCATGGGCAGAGAAGCGGCAAAAAACTATTTGAAAAAGACCTACGATAAAGCCATTGTTTACACGGGTTTAAAGGCAATTCCTTCACAAGCTGGCGACTTGGTGTGCGTATATGGTGTGATTTCGGGCAAAGGCAAAACGGGTGAATACGTCCGACTTTGGAAGCAAGAGTCAAAAGATATTTGGAAAATTGTGGTGGAAATGGTGAATGTGAATTAGTTGTTCGTTGTTCAAATATCGAAAACCTATTTCTCTTTCATTCCCTTCACCAACGCATCCGCAATGATTTTGTGAGCCATCGGGTTGGGGTGATTATCATAAAGGATTGAGTCTTTTTGATTGATTTTAGCCCACTGGACGTATTTAGAGTAATTTTCCCCCGTATGTATGTCCGCCCGAAGCACCGAATCTGCCTCAATAAAAGTTACGTTTTTGACTAATTCCGAAGGCATCGTTTCCGCAAATTTCTTTCGGTCGTAATGGTTTGTCATGCGTTGTTCGTCTGAATACCCAAAACCTCCGATGTTCAAAACCACCATCCTCACGCCGTACTGTTTACACAATTGATAGATGTTGGAGTAAACATATTGCTCAATTTTCTGATTGTCAGATGCTGCTTTTGGCAAAATTCCCAAAGTCATTTTCCATTGGGCAATACTTTGTTTCCATACATCCAAAATCGCAACGGGAAAGCCCACGTTGAAGAAAAAGGAAAATTTATCCGAAAATGAAGTGGGTGAAGTTTTGTAATATTTATAGGCTGGATTGTAGAGAGAGGAACGAAAAAATGGCTCGTGAATATACAATTCTTTTTGGTCATTTTCAGTAACAAAAGGGAAAGGCATTACCCCGTGGGCGGAAGGAAAAAACATAAATCTGGCTCTGTCTGCCAACCAAGGCGAATATTGAACGCAAAGCACTTTTGGGCGGTGTTGAGGGATTTTTCTTGCTGCCAAAATCAACATTTGAGCCAAGCCATAAGCATCCGTTCCGCAATTTAATGGCTTGTATTTCAAGGATTGAACGGCTTGGGAAGAATAATTCTGTTCTGCCAAAGAATAATCTCCCCACGTAAAGGAACATCCCAAAAACATCATCAACGTATCAGAATCAGCAAATTGAGGGTTTTCTGGAATTCTGAAACCTTCATTATCTAACTTTATTGGCACACTTATTTGTCCACTATCCAACGGAAAAATGCTTCTACCCGAACCATTCGGAACGCCTCGATGCCCCAAAGTATCGTCTGCCGTGAAGACATCACCCACGATGCCGATGTTTTTTTTGTAGTAAACGTACAGCTTATCAACGGCTCTAAAACTGGTATAAATTTCTTTTATTAGGAAGAAAGAAAGAGCAAAGATTAGGGCAAAACTGATAGTGGGCAATATTCTCTTGAAAGTAGTGCCATCCCAATATTTTTTGTAAGTAATTGAGAGTAAATAAAATAGAATTATGAAAATACCGAAAGCATCACAAATTCGTTCAATTAATATTACATTGGGTTGAATATGACGAAAACGAGCATGGTCAAAAAACCAATGCACTAAGTTAGGAATTTGATAGAAGCAAATACTTACAAAAATGATTATGAGCGTGAATTTTAGGTTTTTCATGAATAATTCTACTATTTATGATTTTTCTTTCAAAAATATCTGAAACTTTATTGCTGTATTTCAAAATTTTCTTTTAATTTTGAATAGGCTTCAACGGTGAACGGTCAATGATTAACGGTCAATAGTCATGAATCTGCAATATTTATGGAGGATTTTACGGTTAAATTTTTACCAATCACCCCGCTGCAATAGCCAATATTACCGCCCACAAATTTAGAAAAACAATACCCTAAATCCGAATTCCGTCGTTTCAAATTTGCTATTTAATCATTTCCCAAAATCCTTACCTAAAAAATTATGGCTTTTTACGAACACAGTTTAGACATTCCTTCCGAAAGCAAAAAAGAAGTAATCATTAAAGTTATTGGTGTTGGCGGTGGTGGTAGCAATGCCGTCGAACACATGTTTAACGTTGGTATTCAAGACGTTGATTTTATCGTCTCCAATACTGATTTACAGGCACTTAACGACAATAAAGTTCCCAATAAACTTCAATTAGGAGCTATCCTCACGGAGGGCTTAGGAGCAGGAACAGAACCTGAACAAGGTCGTTTGGCGGCTTTGGAAAGTGAAGCCCAAATTAGGTCTTTACTGTCAAATGACACCAAAATGGTTTTCATCACCGCTGGTATGGGCGGGGGAACGGGTACGGGGGCAGCTCCCGAAATTGCTCGAATTGCTAAAGAATTAGACATTCTTACGGTTGCCATTGTGACGGCTCCGTATTCGTGGGAAGGCACGGAAAAAATTGATGCTGCTAATGAAGGCATTAGGATGTTGCAAGAAACTTGCGATACAGTTCTGGTAATTTTGAACGATAAGTTACTCGAAATGTTTGAAGACCTCAACATTTTGGAAGCCTTCCAACACGCTGATGATGTCTTGGCAAATGCCGCAAAATCAGTAGCGGAGGTCATCACAAAGTCGGGTAAAGTAAATGCAGACTTCAAGGACGTTAAAAAGGTATTGAGTAATGCAGGACAAGCGGTGATGAGTAAAGCCGTTGCTGACGGTCCTAACAGAGCAAAATTAGTTATTGAAAAAGCCCTTGATTCACCTTTATTGAACAATCGTGATATTAAAGGAGCCGAGCGTATCTTGGTAACTGTTGCCACAAGTCTTCAAAAAGTTATGGGTGTGAAGGAGCAACAAGCCATCACCGACCATATCATTGAGGCAATCGGAGGCAAGCAACCCAAAGGTTTTAAGTTAGGTTTTATGATTGATGATACTTTGGGAGATTCGATGAGCATTACTGTTTTGGCAGCCAAATTCAACAAGCCATCTGCCGAACCAGAACTTAAAATTGTAGAAGCAGAGATTGTGGAGGAAAAACCAGAGGAAAACATTGTGGAAGCCAATCAACCAATGTCAAGTACAGAAACCGAAACGCTGCAAGTTGCCCCCGAAGTAGTCTTTACTTATCGGGAAGATGATAAGATTCGTTTACGCAAAATGATTGATAATTTTTGTCAGAAAATGCCTTCCGAATCTGACCTCGAATCTCCTGCTTTTCAACGTTATGGCATAAATCTAATGGAAGTTGCCGACATCAAAGGCGTTGAATTTCAGACACATACGCTTTGATTATTGAGGTTTGAACGGTCTGCATTCCGATTGTAGAATTGCTTGGTATAATCTCCTGATAAAAAATCCCGCAAGATTTAACGTATTTTGCGGGATTTTACTTTAATATTAATCTAATATTATGAAGCCCTTCCTCATGTTCTTGTTGGCTTTCTTTTCAGCAAATCACCTCTTAGCCCAAGAGGAAATCAATAAATTGACTGCCGAAAGGGAGAGTCTTTATCGAAAATATAAAGAAACCGAAAGTCTTTCGACCGGTATTTTTGGCAATCGTTCCAAAG
This sequence comes from Cytophagales bacterium, assembly GCA_038230735.1. GTDB lineage: Bacteria > Bacteroidota > Bacteroidia > Cytophagales > Spirosomataceae > Arcicella. The sequence continues at coordinate 63,078 of JBBRMR010000008.1, read as the reverse complement.
ACGATTTGCGAACTACTATTGATGCTTTGAATGACATTATCAAAAAAGACAATCAGATTTTGGAGGAATTGAAAAGTATTCAAGCAGATTCAAAGATAGAATTTACCAATAAATACAACGATTTAATTCAACAAAATAATGATTTAAGTCAGAAAAATCGGGAGCTTTTAGAACTCTCCGAAAAGCACAAGGGTTATTCCAAGGAAAATCATAGTATTTTACAAGCCACCGAAGATAGGCAGGTTTTATTGGTTTCTTTTATGGCGATATTTGCCTTACTGTCAGCCATTTACGTAATTAAATATTTCGTTTTGAAGAGCGAAACGAAGAAAATTATAAAGGGATAAAACGTTTTATCCCTCCTTCTCAGAAATCGCAAAAGCGACTTTTATTTTATCATACCCATATTTCATGTCCATTGCCTCAAAAAGGGCTTTCATGCCGTCGCCTTTTTTTACACCCATGGCTTTAGCTGCTCCCAGAATTTCTCGGTATTCACTCTGATTGATAAATGCCCAAGGATTTATCGGTTTTCCTTCTTCGTACATTTTACTCAAATGCGAAATGACAGTACCCACATTCAGCCCTCTGATTTCGGCAATTTCTTCTACTGAATTACCTTCTTGATACAATTTGAAGGTAAATTCATGCGTATTGATGCCCAACGAAGCACTACTCACGCTTGGCACAGTTTTCAGAAATGAAGCAATTTCACGAATAAAAGTCTCACCGTATTGTTGATATTTCATCTCTCCAACGCCCGAAACATTGAGCATATCCGCTTGGGTAAGCGGTTTTTTCTGCGACATATCCGAAAGTGTAGCATCGGAAAAAATCACGAAAGGTGGCATATTTTTTTCATCCGCCAAACGTTTCCGCAATTCACGGAGACGTTCAAAAAGAGTATCACGGATGATTTCTTTCTTAGTTTTTTCCTTCGGTACTTCCGCCTCACGAATGGCTTGGCGTTCTTCAAAGGCTTTGTATCTCACCAATTGTACTTTTCTGCCCTCCTTCAAAATCGCCCAAGAAGCGTTGTTCAGTTTGTAGGCGTGTCCTTCGTCATAAGCAATATCCATTACGCCCGAATTGAGCATTTGTTGTAAGTAATCCGCCCATTCATCGGCTTTCAATTCCTTGCCTACGCCAAAGGTTTTGAGTTCGTGATAACGATGGTCGATGAGCCGTTTATTGTTTGAACCCCTCAGAATATCCACCAACATACCCATTGCCACTTTTTCGCCCGTGCGAGCCACTCCCGAAAGGGCTTTTTGAGCCAATAATGTAGCATCAAACCGCATAGGAGGGTTTTTACAAACATCGCAGTTACCGCAATCTTTGGTAACTTCTTCATTAAAATAACTCAACAATATCCTTCTACGGCAAATTTCAGCTTCGGCATATTGCTTCATTCGGTCGAGTTTTGCGTTCTGGACTTCCTTCATTTCAGCGGGCAATTCCGACCCCGCAATCATATCTTTTCTCACTAATAAATCATTATAAGAATAAAACAACAACGTATCAGCTTTCACACCATCCCGTCCCGAGCGACCAATTTCTTGGTAAAAACTTTCCACATTAGAGGGCATAGAATAATGAATAACCCAACGAACATTAGATTTATCAATGCCCATTCCGAAGGCAATCGTAGCCACAATTACCTGCACATCATCCCTCAAAAAAGCATCTTGCACTTTCGCTCGTTCATCGGGGGGCAGTTTTGCATGATAAAACTTGGCTTTAATACCCGCTTTTTGCAAAGCCTCGGCAACGGTTTCGGTATTTTTACGACTCAAACAGTAAATAATTCCCGCTTGTCGGGGGCGTTCAGCAATGAAATTTTGAATAATTTTTATTCGATTTCTTCCTGGTAATACCGACAACGAAAGATTGGGTCTATCGAAAGATGATATGTATGTTTTGGCTTCAGGAATGCCCAATTGTGTCAAAATATCCTTGCGAGTAACACGGTCGGCGGTGGCGGTTAATGCCACCATCGGAACGTTGGGAAAGGCTTGTTTTAAGACGTGAAGATTGGCATATTCAGGACGAAAATCATGCCCCCAAGTAGAAACACAATGCGACTCATCAATAGCAAACAAACTGATATTCAGTGATTTAATCCAATCTAAATAACCTTGGGTGAATAACTTTTCGGGAGAAATATATAACAACTTCAACGAGCCATCATTGACCCGTCTTTCAATGGCAGATTGTTGTTGCCCCGTGAGCGAAGAATTAAGATATTCCGCAGCAATTCCATTGGCTTTGAGGGCTTGCACTTGGTCGTGCATTAGAGCAATCAAAGGCGAAATCACCAAGGTAAGCCCCTGCATCATAAGGGCAGGAATTTGAAAACACACCGATTTTCCACCACCCGTAGGCATCAACACCATCGCATCTTGTCCGTAGAGAATCCAATCAATAATATCGGCTTGAAGGGGTCTAAATGTATCGTATCCGTAATATTGTTTAAGGACTTGTTCTTTGGTGAGGGGCATTTTTTTATCATTAAGTGAAAACAAAGTTACATAAATTTGATTATTTTCGTAAAAAATAAAACCATCAATGAGTCAATGATTTTTGACTTATTGATGGCTTTACAGAAAAAATTCCACTGGGCGTAATACAAACATCCATTTTTACATCAAATTCATTCAAATCTTCAATCAATTCAATCGGTTCTTCCGAACAAATACCCACTTTCTGGGCGATTGGACTACATTTTTGCAGAAATCTATCATAAAAACCTTTACCATAACCAACTCGATTTCCTTGTTTATCAAAAACTAAAAGTGGGACAATTACTAAATCTATTTCTTTGGGCTGAACCTCCCTCCTACTCTCTTGCAATGGCTCTAAAATTCCCCATTTATTTTCTACTAAATTTTGTTCCTCCAAAATAAAATGTTGCATCTCGAAATTATGCAAATTACTTCGAGATACAACAATATTTATTAAGGGAAATTCTTCCTGCAAATGCCTGATTATCAGAAATGTATCTATCTCATTTTGCTTTTTTATCGGTAAAAAAACGTGCAAAAAACTTACAGTATTTAAGTCTATTTCTTGAAAAAATAAATCACAAATTTGCTGACTTTTATCCGCAATTTCTTTGGGAGAAAGAGCCTTTCGTTTTGCGAGATAATATTTTCTAAGCGTTGATTTATCCACTATTTATATTGAACATACGGAAGTCGTCTTTTTAAAGAGCAACTTCCGTAATTTTTTGTAAATTAATATCAATCTTCCCCACCTCTAACCCCCGAAAGAATGGTCGAACCGAAGAAGATGGCGTTTAAAAATAGCTTGTTTGTTCCGTACCAAAAGGCTCTAAAATTTGGGTTATCCGTCATTACAATTACCTTGCCTGCACCGTAAGAAGTAGCCACGATTGAAGGCGTATTTTTCAATAATTTTTTGTTTCTCTCGGTAATATAGCCACTTACCAAAGGCTCATTGGTGTAAATCAGGGGTGCGTTGTAGGGGTCTTTTATTTTTTCCAAGAAAATAGTATTGTCTCTGAAAACGCTCAATGTTTGGTCTTTATAACCGTAACATAAGGGATGCGTAGGGTCGATTTTTACTTGAAAAATCGCTCCACTAATTTGCTGAGAACCCCTATTCCGTTCTGCCGAGGCATAAGGTTTTGGCGAAAGTGTATCGGCTGGAATCGTCTTCACTTTCACAGGCGAAAGCCCTTTGGAAGCCACCCAACTCACGGCATCGGTCAGGGCAATCAAAACGCCCCCATTTCTGACCCAAGTCTTGATTTTTTCTTCCTCTAACGATGTATAGTTTCCACTCGAAAGAATGAGCGTATTATATTTCTCTAAATTCATGCGGTTGGTTTGTGCAATATCACTCATGGTCAAAGGTAGATTTACCCTTGTGTCCATCAAATGCCAAATCTCACCTGCATCGTTTGGGTTCACGTTTTCGCCCGTGAGCATCAATACTTTTGGCTGACGTATTGAAGCAAAGTAACTACTACCCATATCAATTCCCGAAGGAGTTAAACCCGTTTTCATGCCGTAAAAATCAACGCCATCACGTTCTGCCAAAGTTTCCAAGAGTGTATTAAGTTTCTCAAAATCAGCCTGTTGATTAGAGCCAAACATAATTTCAATGCTTCCGTTATCAAAGGTTTTTGCTCCTCCCTCTAAATTTACGGTGAAAGATTCGGTGGCTACTTTAAGTTTGTATCCCTTCTTTTGCAATTCATAAGCCGTGCGGGGAGCAAAGTAACTGTTCCATTCAAAAACGTAACCGTAAGCACTTTTACCAATAATTTTTCCTTTTGGAAAATCATTTTTCGTCAATTTCAATCCTAAACTCAGTGCCGTTTTTGCTTCTGAATAAGGTACATTAAAACAGTGTGGCATCGACCAAGCCGAGATGTCGTAGAACAAAGAATCTTCAAAAGTTGTCCGTTTTTCAAAAATTCCTTGCACCAATCTGTATTGAGGCTGGTTTAATGGCACAATATAGGAAATTCCTTTTTTGAAAGTCTTGCCATCAACCGTTTCATCCTTCGACATTTCGTAAACGTCCACTTCGTGCTGGCGTAAAATATTGGTCATTTCCCAAACCTTTACGGGGTCATTCCCTCCCCCAAAAACGTAGGCTTGGGTTGTTCCAGTTGATTTTTCTTGGTAAAAATTTCGCTGATAATCCAACAATTCCTGACGCATATTTCGGGCGGCTCTAAGGGTTGAAAGCGTAGTAGTAAATTGATTTCTGACCGTGAAAGCGAAGGTTAAGTTACCATTTTGTGTTTCTTGCAAATGCCCTCTGGAACTGGCTTGTTCAAACAAAATTCCGATTGAACCTTGCACATCGGGAAAGGTTGAGCCTTTACCATAATAAAAATCATCATACCCTTCACGAGTGAAATACAACGAACCAATTTTATCCAAAGCCGCTGCATGAAAAGTTCCAATTTTATCCGTCAAATCAATGTTCTTGCGGGGCGTAAGTGGGTGTGTTCGTGAGGGAATACCTGGTTGAAAAAAGAACGATGAGTTTGAACCCATTTCGTGGTGGTCGGTCAAAATATTGGGCTTCCATTCGTGAAATTTCTTGATTCTGCCTTTGCTTTCGGGATGTTGCGTATAGAGCCAATCACGGTTTAAATCAAACCAATAGTGGTTAAAACGTCCCCCAGGCCACATTTCGTTGAGTTCACGACTGTTTGGGTCTGCCACCAAAGTATTACTTTTATTAGCATTTACCCAACTCGAAAAACGCTCGCCACCATCAGGATTAATTCGGGGGTCAATCAAAATAACGGTTTCATTCAGTAACGAATCCACCTCCGCACCCTGAGCCGCCGCCAAATAATATGCCGCTAAAACGGAAGCATTTGTCCCACTGGCTTCGTTGCCATGAACCGAATAACCCATCCAAACCACAATGGGCATATTTTTGGTATCTAAACTTGCGGATTGAGCGGGTTCAACCAAGCGGTGATGTTCCGCTTTTATTTTGTCAATATTTGCCAAATTTTTAGGCGAAGAAATCGTCATCAACAACAACGGACGGTTTTCATAAGTACGCCCATATTCAGTCAATTGTACCCGATTGGAGAGTTCGGCAATCTTTTTGAAATACCCGATTAAAGCATCATGCTGAATATGCCAATCTCCAACTTGGTAGCCAAGATATTGTTGGGGAGTAGGAATCTTAGCATCATAGCTAACATTCTGTGGTAAATAATAACTGTCCGAAACTTGTCCGAAACTAAATTGGAAAATGGTTAGGCTAAAAAACAAAAAAGCGGCGAACCGCTTTCTGTAATTTATTTTAGGTAAATAGTTATTCATGCTGTTATTTTTATTGATTATTGATGAGTTAATTTTTATACAATAATACACAAAGTTTTCATATTTTCAAATCTAAAAATAGCTTATTCATAAATCCCCGCCGTAACTTTCTCAATAACTGATTTTGGTGCAAGCCACGCCAAAAAAGCTCCCAATTTATTCACCATGCCAGGGATTACCTCAGTTTTACTGGCAAACATGGCATCAACTGATATTTTAGCTACATTTTCGGGAGTCATTACTACTTTCTCAGCCGCTTTTCTCGCTTTATCGGGAATGGAAGCACGGTCGTTGAAATTGGTGTCCGTTGCCCCTGGGCATATACACGTAACCGACACGGACGTATCTTTCAATTCATATTTCAAGGCTCTCGAAAAATTCAAGACAAAAACTTTCGTAGCGGCATAAATTGCCATTCTCGGAATAGCTTGATAAGCCGTTGAACTGGCAATATTCAAAATATACGCCTGTGAATTACGTTTCAACATCGGTAAAAATACCTGACACATCTCCGAGAGCGTAATCATATTAAGGTTCATCATATCACGGTTTTGTTCCAGTGAAACTTCCTCATAAAGCCCCGCCAAACCATATCCTGCATTATTAACCAAAACCGCAATCTGATAATTATGTTGATTTACCCAAGCATAAACCGTCTCTGCCGATTGAGTTGCCGATAAGTCAGTCGCTAAGAAATCTACTTTCACCTCATACTTTGATTTTAATTCCTTCGCCACTTCTTCCAATTGAGAAGCCGACCTTGCAATCAACAATAAATCAAATTTCTTCTTAGCTAATTCTACGGCTATTTGCTTGCCTATGCCTTTACTTGCTCCTGTGATGAGTGCGTACATTTTCTTTGGATTAACGGTAAATTTTATAATTACCCTAAAATTAACAAAGCCCCACCAAATGGTAGGGCTTTGTACTATAAAATTCTCAAAATTATTGCTTTGGAGCTTTTGGCACTGGCATTTTTGGGGTTGGCGTTTTTGGGGCTGGCGTTTTTGGAACTGCCACTGGTGTTGCAGGAACTGCTAATGCAGGATTCAACATTACTTTCAAACCATCTGGATCTTCTGGCTTAATAACAAGTGCTTTGTCCACATATACTTGTGCTTTCACCATATCCTTTACAGATAACGCATTATAACCTGCCAAATATTTATAAGCATCATACAATTGCTCCTTATTAGCCTTCAAGGTATCTACAATTGCTAAAAATTTCTCGTGATATGGTGCCGATAACCATTTTGTACCTGTGTAATCAATATAATTGTTCACTCTGGCACGATACAAATAGAATGGAGCAAATTTATCATTAATGGCAATCGCTTTTGCCAACATCGAATCCGCTTTCATCCCTTGGTTGAATCTTCCGAGGGTATCTTCTCTGGGCGTATAAGCCGTTACATAATATTGAGCAATCCCTGCATTATACCAGTCTGTGCTGGTGAGTGGCTGTTTTTTGTTCATCTTCCAAGCCATCGATTTTTCAGCGTATTGAACAGATTGAATATACTTTTTCTGTCCACTATAAATTCCCGCAATGGTAGCATAGTGATTATTCAAGGTATCTAAGGGAGCGGCTTGCTCGTAATAACTGATGGCTACTGAATCTTGTTTGAGTGCTTGGTAGGCTCTACCAAAATAAACGTTATCCAAGTAATAAGGCTTAACTCCCGATTTCACCATTTGTTGCAGACTTTCAAGTCCTAACTGAGGATTTCCCAATTCAACTCCCGAATATCCTTTCATTCTGAAAACATCATTATCCCTTGCACCACCCGCTTCGGCTCTCTTAGTAAAGTCCATTGAACCTTCATAATCCTTTGCCAAAAACAATAATTTAGCGGTGCTCAACAATACCGTTGGCGTTGCTTCGGCTCTGTCCACATACGTTCTGAACAATCTTGCGGCATTTTTGTATTTACCAAAGATGATATAATATTCCCCCAAACGCTTATAATAAGGAGCAAAACTTGAATCCGTTTCATACGCCTTTGTATAATAATTGATAGTTTCCTGATAGTTTTTACCTCTCAAATAAACCACGCCCAATCTCACATAAGCCTTAGCCGTTTTATTAATCAAAATAGATTGTTCATAAGCCGTAGCCGCTGGACCACCATCGTTTTTAATCAAAAACGCATCTCCTTTCACAATATTCATCTCTACGGTTAAAGGCTTTTTAGTTTTCTCCGTAATCAAATCAATTATACGGATTGCTTCGGCAGGGTCGTTTGTCTCTTCGAATAAAGTATATGCCTCCGCAATACGAAAATCAACATCCGCATTTTTCATTTTAGTGTCCAACAAAATTTTGTCAAACGCTGCTTTTGCCCCTGCGGCATTTTTGTTTGCCAACATCAAAGTTGCCAAACCTACTGAGTTCAAAGGTTGTTTTGGCTCGGCAGCCAATCCTTTTTCAAAAGTTGCTTTGGCGGCTTCCAAATCGCCTGTCCGTACTTGGGCATAACCCAAATAGTATAAATTTTCAGCCGTAGGCGTTGCCGCTACTACTGCCATCATGGTTGCTTTCGCTTTTGCTGGTTGATCTCCATCCAACTGAGCCAAACCTTGCTGAACCGTTTGCCCGTTTACCGCACCAGTAAACAACAAACCTGCAGCCACCAATAGAGATTTGATTTTTACGTTCATTTCCATTTTTGTTTTTTTTATTTTTTTAGTTGTAAATTCTTTCTTAAAATATGGGTCATTTCCCTAACTGAGAAATTATACAATATTTTGATTTTTTCAAGAATACAAAATTAATATAATTTTTTTTAATAAAAACCCAAATATTCCTTGTTTTTAAGTTCAGTATTCAGATTTATTGATATTTCTTATAAATTTACTATTTACAAAAAAACTATCAATTATTTAAAATCTATCTATGTAACGATTTGCCCATTTAATAGTAACATTCCCTCAAGAGGTTTAACAAATAATTAACATTCCTCAAACTTACTTCATCTTCACGGGTCTAATCTGCAAGGGTTGAGTCAAGGGAATCAATCCATTTTTCAACACAATTAATTGTCCTTGTTCCAAAGTCATGTAATTGACAAAACCCGTTCCCAAACCCCTGTGGGCTTCTTTCAAAATCAGTTTGATACGGCGAGTTAAAGGATATTTTTTCAACGCCAAATTATAACCAAAAGGCTGATAATAATCATCAATCGTTGGATTTGGCTTGTTGGCTACTGACAGCACATTGATGCTTCTAATGAAAGATAATGATGTGGGGTCATCGCCATCACTAATCCAATTTACGCCAATGACACCCATCGCATTGGTGTGCGTTTTCACGTACTCAATTACTTCTTTGTTGGATTTAGCGGCAAAAAATGATACTTTTTGCTTCCTACTAATCTTAAAGGTATCTAACAAAAAACTTAAATTACTCGAACTCGTCCCATCAAAAACCAACACAATATCTCTACCCGACCAGCTCTTTTTTGTTCCCTTCATAATACCCTCCAATTCATCAGTCGTAATCAAGGTATCACGATTAGATTTATGGGTGATTAAAGCAATGCCATCTCCCGCAAACTTGTAACTTTTATATCGAAAATCACCTTGCTTGAAAATCACCTTTTCTTTTGCATCCAATTCACGGGCGACTATTGCCATGCGTGCTTTATCATTCAAAAGCATCGCCACTGCCTCGCCTTCGGGTTTATAGACCAAATTTATTTTTGTGTAGGGAAATGTCTTCTCAAAAGAACTCTTTTCAGCCTCAATAATTTGCTGAAAAGACTCATCAACGGCAACCGTGATTTCGCCTTTTGCGGGCGTGTCTAAATCATTACCATTCTTATCTTTCCCTCCGCAAGATACCAAAATGCTTATCAAGAGCAATAACGACATTATATTTTTTATAAATTTCATGTTTCTATTTTGTTGTATATTTCTTTTAGGCTTAAAATATTATACCACCCATTTCACCCCTTCTTCCCATCATAATACTCATATTCCTCCTCATCATCATCGTCTTTAAATTTTTCAAAGGCTCTCCACGCTCTGTAAACACCATATACTACCAATAATATTCCCAAATAATACGACCATCTATAATTAGGCAGAAATCTTTCTGAGAAGGCAGATTCAGGATACAACATTATCAATACGCCCATAACGGAATATGATAACGCCATCATGGCATACACTATTGCGGATAATTTATTTGGCATGAATTTAATAACTGTTTTAGAAAAATGAAACCTGCCAGTTGCCTGACAGGTTTTCATGAATTACACTATGTTTTTAAGCTAATTATTCCGACAACTGGAAATTAATTGGAAGCGTAAATCTTGAACGAACCGCACGTCCAGACTGCTTGCCTGGTGTCCATCTTGGTACGGTCTTAATTACTCTCACAGCTTCCTCATCGCAACCAAAACCTACCGATTTCAATACCTCTACGTTTTGGATTGAACCATCGGTATTAACAACGAATTGGATATAAACCTTTCCTGATACGTTAGCACGTTGTGCTGCCGCAGGGTATTTCAAGTTTTTCTGCAAGAATTTACCAAAAGCTCCTAAACCACCTGGGAACTCAGCATTCTGTTCAACCGCCGTAAAGATTTCTTCTTCTTTCGGTTTTGGTGGTTCAACGGGTGCTTCTTCCTTCACTTTGGCATCAGGGTCGGTTGGTGGGGCTTCCACTTCGGTTTCACCTTTCACAGTTTCAGCCGCCGTGTTACCTTTTACCTCCTCTGGTGGTGGCTCTGGCTTCTGCACATCCTCATCTTTTTTAATTTCAGGAGGCAAGAATTTTGTGGTCGTCACCTTCGGCATTTCTTTCGGTGGTGGCGGCGGTGGTGGTGGTGGTACTTTGTTCTCTGGTGGTGGCTGGTCAATTTTCATTACCTCAGCCGTTACTTCTGTTTTATCTTTTGCTATGTTTTCTGCTATTTTATTATAAGCAAAAGACAAAGCAAAAAGGGTTGAAACAGTAGCTATGCCTACCAACAGAGACCTTGTTACAACTTGGGGATATTCTTTTCTAAGGACAAAAGCACCATAAGTTTTGTTCTTGTCTTTGAAAATAATATCATCCAAGGTTGCATCTGGGCTTATTACGTTTGACATAATTTTCTAATGTTAATACTGTGAGAGTAGTTTCAGTTATCAATAATCAATAAACAGTTATCAAAATAAGCCGTTACAGAATATTGAATTCTCTTCTTCTACTTTTTAGACTAAATTGTATTTTAATCTTTTCTTGGATTAAAATTAAAACTATTTCTTTAGTTTTCAAAATATTATTAACTATTTTTTTAGTTTTAATTTTATAGCTTTGATAATTAAGGCTAAACTTAAAGAAATACTCAAAGTTTACACCTCACTGCTCATTACTATTTTCCCGATTTCTTAATCAATTCTTCGGTACTTGGGTCAATTTCAAGAATTGCATAACGCTTGTTTCCTGTGATAACACATTCATCAAGTAAATCCACCATGTTTTTGTACTTCGCAGTTTTTGCTGCCTTAATAACAATGGTGAAATTATTACCAATTCTTTTCTTCATATCAAACAAAATAGTACGAATCCCTTTGTTTGAATAATCTGTTTTAAGTAATACTGTTGCTGCATCGTTGGGAAGTCCTTGATAGTAATATACTTTCTCGGCATCAGGAATAACGGTCAGTGTTTCAGACATTTTTACCTCTGCTTTATCTTCCTTCTCGGTTTTGTCGGGCATATTCAACTGCATTACTACGGGCTTTGCTAACGTTGTGGTTAGCATAAAAAAGGTTATCAGAAGGAAACCTAAATCTACCATGGGTGTCATGTCGATTTTGGTTGACGCTTTCTTACTGCGTTTCTTACCACCTTTTTTGCCCCCACCGTCTTGACTTATTTCTGCCATTGTATTTTGGGGTTTGTAATAGTTAATAGTTGTTCTGTTGGCAATAAGACCCTGCCTTTCGAGAGAGAGGCAGGGTTAAAACTACTGAGTACAACTAAAATAAAATTATTTTGGCTTACCTTCTGGTGATGTTATCAACTGAAATACGTTGATGTTCTGCTCTTGCAAAGTACCTACTATTTGGTTGAACACTTTATAGTTAGAATTTGCATCACCTTTGATTGCCACTTTTAGGGCTGGATTCGCAATTTTTGCGTAACTAACCCAGAGGAAAAGTTCATTATTAGCAGAGTCGCAAGGAATACCTTTCAGTAATTTTGCGGCTTTTGCTTCTGATGGAGTCATGCCTAATATCTGACGCATTGCACCTGCTGGATAACCTACTAATTCAGAAGCATTATAATTTTTCTGCATCGTGGGTGTAATGGCAACTCCCATACGGTTTGCCATTCTTTCCAACATTGTTTTTTTAGCAAGAGCATCGTCAGTACCTAAATATATACCTCCGTCTGGACCAACAGACACGGTAAGAATACCGTCTTTGGTCATCAGTGGTTTCTCTGAGACTGATGAAGGTGGAGTAATTGTTACTGCTTCTTCGGGCTTAAACTTTGCAGTGAGCATGAAGAAAGTCAGGAGCAAGAATGCCACATCGCACATCGCTGTCATGTCGAGAGAAACACTTTGTCGTTTTGCTTTAACTTTTGGCATAATCTTTTGTAGTTATGAATTATTAATTATTAATTATGAGCGGTTCATCGCTGCGGTTTTAAGTTGTGTCGTAAGATTAAATTTTTTAAAATCCAACAACCAATGACTATTGACCAATAACTATTAATATCTAACTATCAATTATGGTGAGTTGCATAATTTTGATTGATACTCAAACCGATTTCATCAACGCTATAAGTCAATTCGTCAATTTTAGACGTAAAGAAGTTATACGCAATAATACAAACCGCTGATGTACCGATACCTAATGCCGTGTTTACAAGGGCTTCTGAAATACCGTTTGCCAAAGCGGTTGAGTCGGTTGAACCACCTGAATTACCAAGTGCCGAGAACGCCTTAATCATACCGATTACCGTTCCCAATAGACCGATTAGGGTAGAAACCGAAGCTAAAGTAGCAATGATAGTCAAATTTTTCTCCAACATTGGTAATTCCAATGAAGTAGCTTCTTCCACTTCTTTACTAAGAGCCGCTAATTTTTGCTCCTTGTCTAATGAACCGTCAGCCGTTAATTGCTTGTACTTTTTCACAGCCGCCAACGTAACGTTTCCTACTGAACCTTTTTGCTTGTCGCACTCTTTCAAAGCGGCATCAGTATCGTCTTTGTCCAACAAAGATTGGATTTTACGAACAAATGCGTTTACATCGCCAGTTCCTTTTGCTTTACCGATTGTGATAAGACGCTCAATTGAGAATGTCAAAGCCGTCAAGAAACAAGTCATCAATACGGGTACGATTACACCACCTTTGAAGGCAATTGCTAAGTAGTCGCCTTGTTTTGGGGCACCTTCATTAGTGCCTCCCTCGAAACGTGAACCATCGCCCATTACAAAATGGAAGAATAATTCAGCGATAACAAAAAGGATAATCATAACCACGCCTGCTGGAATGCCGCCTGATTTTTTTTGAGCTGGTGCTGCTGGTTTTGCAGCTGGGGTTTTTGCTTGTGTACTCATTAGTTTGGTAATTTTGGGTTTAAGTTAAAACACAGTGTTAGGTGAATTTTAAAATAAAAATAATGAAATTAACCTGTTGGCAAAAGATTCTATGGAAATATCCTCTTTTCACAGTTCAACAAAACTAACACAAAAAACTTTTAATTCTAATATGCGTTGTATCAAGTTTTAGTAAAAAAACATTCAAGAAAAACATAGTATTGGACTATCTCAATAAATTCAAGGGTTTTAAATCTATTTTGATGTATTATTTCAAGAAATTGATTTTTCAAAGAAAGGGTATGAATTTTCTAAGATTGTATTTTTTTCAGAAAAACTGCTCAATTAATGATTCGATTGGTTCAAAAATGAGAGTGTTTTCTGGAACTTTTAGGTAAGTTAAAATACTTAGGATTTTTTCTAATCGGGGGTTATTTCCTTTTAGAATAAATTGAAGTTGTTCTGGATTGTCAAGGAAACTTGTGAGGAGGGGCATCAAATTTTTGAAATTGCTTTCGGGCATTGCTTCTATGTAGATGATAGTTTTTTCAGAATCCGCTATTAGTTTATTGGCATAACCAATAATTAGGGAATCGGAGTGATTATCAAAGTCGTAAATGGTAAATTGGGGGTATTGTTCTTTGAAGAAGGCAATAACAGGATTATAAAATTTTATTTCTTCGGGCTTATCCGTAATTTGGATGTGGAGGAAGAGATTCATTGCTTTAAACGGTTATCTATGTTAATATTTCAGATTTTCAATCCTCAACTCTTTACCATAAAATAGTCCATCATTTCATCGGGCTGAATTTTTAGGACATTACTTAATACCAATAATACCAGCGTTCTTGATGCTAACCATGCGGGAATTTTGGCAATTTCTATAAATTGGAGTAACGTAATCTTCTGATTTTCAGACAGATATTGCATTAAAATTTTCTCCTTATCACCAAATCTGAACTGGATTCCTTCTTCGTTTTCACGCCTCAAAATCTGTTTCATTTCTTTGGTTGCTTGCACGGAACGGTCTTGCACCCGCACGTAAGCCTTGCCGATTTCTTCCTTATCTAATTGAACAAAGTGGGGTTTTTCAAGGCTTTTTGGTATGGTGAAAACCAATACATCCCGTTCGTCCGTAACTGCCACTCTTTCCATTTCATATTTTACGGGAGGAAAGCAATTTCTTTCGATGGCTCTAACCAAAATATATTCCTCTTCATCAACAAACTTAAGCCCAGGAATAGTCTTATCGTCCCCCACTCCTACCAATAAAATTCCTCCTTTGGTGTTGGCAAAGGCTACGATTTCACGGATGATTTTTTCGGGATGATTAGCTTTGAGTTTGAATTCGAGGGTTGTTCCCTCACCCTGCCGCACGAGGGTTTTCAAATCCTTGAACTTCATATCCGAAGCACGACTATGACTATCAGTTTTAATTAGGTAGGCTGCAAGTCCCTGATTCATAATATTTTACGATTAAGGAGAATGTATTAAGTATCAAGTATTATGCGACCGTCGCTCGGTATCAAGATGTCCGCAAAAATTTAGACCTGTAACTTAATACTTCATACCTAATACGTAATACTTAAAGCTAAGGATTGGTTTAAAGATAACGGAAAAATTAATACAAAAATTCGATTTTAGGATAATTTTTTATTTGATTAGAATACTAATTCAATAGACTTTGTATATCTTTGCAAAAAGTTTGAAAATGGAAGCGTTAATTAATAATTTAGAAAATCTTTCTCTCGAAGAAGCCTTAACATATCTTTCTGAAAATTACGGCAAAGTAGTTTTCTCTTCATCATTCGGTCAGGAAGACCAAGTAATTACGGATGCTATTTTTCGTAATAATCTGAACATCAACATGTTTACGCTTGATACGGGTCGTCTTTTTCAAGATACTTATGAATTGATGGATTCTACGAAAACAAAATACAATAAGACTTTTGATACTTTTTTCCCAAATACCCAAAGTGTAGAACAATTGGTGAAGGAGAAAGGATTTAATAGTTTTTATTACTCGGTAGAAAATCGGAAGGAATGTTGTTTTATCCGTAAAATAGAACCGCTGAAAAGGGCTTTGGCGGGTGCTGAAATCTGGATTACGGGTTTGCGAGCAGAACAATCTGAAAACCGTGCCGACATGAAAATAGCGGAATGGGACGATAGTAATAAAGTAATCAAAGTGAATCCATTAATCCATTGGACTTATGAGCAAGTGCTTAATTATCTAAAAGTTAATCGTGTGCCAGACAATCCCCTTCACCGCAAGGGCTTTGTTTCTATTGGTTGCCAACCTTGCACCCGTGCCATAACCGAAGGCGAACATCCACGGGCAGGAAGATGGTGGTGGGAAAGCTCGCAGAAGGAATGTGGACTGCATAGCTGATTTCGTTATTCGGTTTTCGATGTTTGATGCTCGGTATCAAATTTCAAAAACGTTTAATCGAAATTACGTTTTAATAAAAATAAATTATAGATGTTTGAGTAATTTGATTTGGAATAAAGCGATTTCATTTTGAGCTTCATCCGAACAACGAAAGCGGTACGCCGCCCGACCAAACATCGAACATCGAATAAATATGAATTCTAATACCCCAAAACACGGTTATTTTCCTCGTGAACTTGAAGACGAAGCCATCTATATCATGCGGGAAGTGGCGGCTCAATTTGAAAAACCCGCCCTTCTTTTTTCGGGTGGGAAAGATTCCATTACCCTTGTCCGTTTAGCCCAAAAGGCTTTTTATCCAGGGAAAATTCCTTTTCCATTGGTTCATGTTGATACTGGACATAATTTCCCTGAAACCATAGAATTTCGTGATTGGCTTGCCAAAGAAACGGGTGCGGAACTGATTATTCGCTACGTGAAAGACTCCATCAATCAAGGCAAAGCGAAAGAAGAAACGGGTAAATATGCCTCTCGCAACGTTTTGCAGACGGTTACTCTTTTAGATGCTATCGAAGAATTTAAGTTTGATGCCTGTATCGGTGGAGCAAGACGGGACGAAGAAAAGGCTCGTGCCAAAGAACGGATTTTCTCGGTTCGTGATGATTTCGGGCAATGGGATGCCAAACGCCAACGCCCCGAACTTTTTGATATGTTGAACGGGCGGATTGCGATTGGAGAAAATGTACGGGTTTTCCCGATTTCAAATTGGACAGAATTGGACGTTTGGAATTATATCAAAGAAGAAAAAATGGCGATTCCGTCTATCTATTATTCGCACCAACGCCAGGTGATTGAGCGTGACGGAATGTTGTGGGCAGATTCGGAACATTTGAATAAAGATGCGGACGAAACTCCGTTTGAGGCAACCGTCCGCTTCCGTACCGTGGGCGATATGACCTGCACGGCGGCAGTGGCTTCGGAAGCCGTTGAATTAGATGATATTATCGGAGAAATCCTTTCGGCAGAAATCTCAGAACGTGGTGCCAGAATTGACGATAAACGCTCGGAAGCCGCCATGGAAAAACGTAAACAACAAGGATATTTTTGATTATGGATATATTAAGAATTGCAACCGCAGGGTCAGTTGATGATGGTAAAAGTACCTTGATTGGGCGACTTTTATATGAAACAAAGTCAATCACCAAAGACAAAATTGAGGCACTCGAGTCTGCTTCAAAACGCAAAGGACTCAACTTTTTGGACTTATCTTTATTAACGGATGGTCTTATTGCCGAGCGTGAACAAGGCATCACGATTGACGTAGCAAATATTTATTTCTCGACTCCTGAGCGTAAATACATTATTGCCGATACGCCAGGACACTTTGAATATACCCGTAATATGGTTACTGGAGCGTCAAACACCAAGGTTTCGATGATTTTGATTGATGCTCGTAATGGCGTATTGGAGCAAACTTTTCGTCACTTTTTCATCGCTTCCATGTTGCGTATTCCGAAGGTAATCGTGTGCGTAAATAAGATGGATTTAGTGGGATATTCAGAGGAGAAATTTAACGAAATTAAGGCAAGTATTCAAGCCATTTCCGATAAGATTTCCTTTGAGGGTCAGGAGGTTACGTTTATTCCAATGTCTTCTTTGTTTGGACAAAATATCTCAATTCAGGCAACCGAGATGTCTTGG
Source organism: Cytophagales bacterium (assembly GCA_038230735.1). GTDB lineage: Bacteria > Bacteroidota > Bacteroidia > Cytophagales > Spirosomataceae > Arcicella. The sequence goes on along the minus strand of JBBRMR010000008.1, from coordinate 45,611 downwards.
TATGGTGGAAAACCATTATTGGCTGAATTGGAATCTACTACTTTTGACGAAATCAAAAAGCCTGCTCGTTTTCCAGTTCAGTTTGTGGTAAGACCAAAAACCGAGGAGTTCCACGATTATAGAGGTTATGCGGGAAAAATTGTTAGCGGCTCGTTTTCAGTGGGTGAAGAAGTAACGGTTTTGCCAACGGGACAAACTTCAAAAATTGCCACCATTGAGAAATTTGGTACGCAATTACAAGCCGCAGGAGCGAAAGAATCAGTGGTGATTACCTTAGAAACTGATGTGGATGTGTCTCGTGGAAATATGTTGGTGAAAGCCCATAATCAGCCCGAGCAATTGAAGGAAATCACCGCCAGAATCTGTTGGATGGATTCTCAGCCTTTGGTAGCGGGTAAAAATTATATTCTCCAACACGGTATTAACGACTCAAAAGCGAAGATTATTTCTTTGAATAATAAAATTGATGTAGTAAATCAAGAAACTATTACGGACGAAATTTCCCAATTAAAACTCAACGAAATTGGTGAAATTACCTTGAAAACTGCCAAGCCAATTTTTGCTGATAAATACGCAGATAATCCTGCCAACGGAGCCTTTATTTTAGTAGATGATTCAAATTCAACGGTGGGGGTTGGTTTTGTTTTGTAGAGACAAGGCATTGCCTTCCCAAAAACTCACAGAATCTCATAATTCTGTGAGTTTTTTGTTAATATTGTTCTCGAAATAAAAACGCTAAAAATATTTTATGAAACTCGCCCCCATTCAAGTACACGATAAACATTTTGAGGTTTTTATTGAAAAATCAGTCATCGAACAACGTATCAGCAACTTAGCATTAGAAATTAGTAAAGATTACGAAGGAAAATGTCCGCTGTTTTTAGCGATTCTGAATGGTTCGTTTATGTTTGCTGCTGAGTTGATGAAATCGGTTTCGGTTTCTTGCGAGATTACTTTTTTGAGAGTTTCGTCCTACCAAGCCACCACATCATCGGGAAAGGTTCATCAGATTTTAGGATTGACTGAAAATATTGAAGGCAGAGACATCATAATCGTGGAAGACATCGTGGACACAGGACTCACGATGATTGAAATTAAGCAACAATTATTAGCCCAAAATCCAGCCTCTTTATCTATTGTTACGCTCTTCCAAAAACCCGAAGCCTTGAAACAACCCATTGATATTCAATATATTGGCTTTAAAATAGAAAATAAATTTGTCTTGGGCTATGGTTTGGATTATGACGGTCTGGGAAGGAACTTGGGGGATTTGTATGTTTTGTGTGAGGGGTTGTAAGAGGGCGTATGTTGGCAAGACGTTTGTTAAATTCGAGTTATTTTCGCTATTTTCGCCTCATGAACAAAAACCTACAAAACCTCTACCAAATTGCTCAAAAGCCCAGTCGTCGAATTATTGGTTTGATGTCGGGAACTTCGATGGATGGGCTTGATGTTGCTCTTTGCGAACTTTCGGGTTCGGGCGAGGAGACGAAAGTCAAACTATTAAGATTCGATACTGTTGATTATTCCGAAGAAATCAAGACGGAGATTAGAAAGGTTTTTGCAAAGCAAACCATTGATTTTCAGCATCTTGCCCTGTTAAATGAGTGGATTGGAACGCTCCACGCTGAAATGATTCTGGATTGTTTAACCCGTTGGAATATTTCAACGAATGAGGTTGATTTAGTAGCTTCGCATGGGCAGACGGTCATGCACGCCCCCAAGATTTTGCACCAACAGGAAAAATTTTCGAATGCTACTTTACAAATTGGCGATGGCGACCATATTGCGGTAAAAACGGGCATTATTACTATTTCAGATTTCCGACAGAAGCACGTAGCCGCAGGAGGCGAAGGTGCTCCATTGGCAGTTTACGGTGATTATTTTATCTTCGGGAAAAAGGGCGAAAACCGCATTATGCTCAATATGGGAGGCATTGCCAATTTTACTTATTTACCCGCAACTATGAATCCAGAAGAGGTTTTTGTTACGGATACGGGTACGGGCAATACGCTGATTGATGCGTTTGCAAGGCATTATTTCCCAGAAAAGTCTTACGATGAAGATGCTAAAATTGCCCGACAAGGAATGATTAATCAAGCACTTTTACAGGCTTTGAAAACCAATTATTTCTTTACTACCCCCTTCCCAAAAACGACTGGTCCAGAATTGTTCAGTATTCAATACGTGCGTGATGCCCAAAAGGCGAGTGATACTGACAATATTTCCGTCAATGACCTCTTGGCAACACTTACTCGTTTCAGTGCCGAGACTATTGCCGAGGCGATTAATTTTACGATTTCAAAAACGAATTATCGGGTTGAAAAATTTGATATTTATCTGTCGGGCGGAGGAATGCACAACCCTTTGTTGGTAGAATATTTAAAAGAATTATTAACTTGTAACTTCCTAAGAACCAACGATTTGGGCATTTCTGGTGATGCCAAAGAAGCCACATTATTCGCTATTTTAGCTAATGAAACAGTGGCGGGTGGGGAGTCGGATTTTGGTTCAAGAAAAGGAATTCCTTCGGTTTCAATGGGCAAGATTTCTTTTCCTTCGTAAGCCGTGCAACCTCCGTAACTGCGAATAATACTTTTGTGAACACCTTATTTTTTACAGTATCGCCCCCTGAAATCTAATAATAAAACCTAAAATGACCAAAAATCAACAGGTTACCATATTTATCTGCTTACTCTTAGGCTTCATTTTCTTGATGCAGGGCTTTGGAAAAGCCTTTATTTGGGGCTTGGAAAAGGTTTATCAAATGCCCTTTTTTTATGGCACATTCAAAACCCTATTGCCCGCTTTTCTGAAAGAATGGGATAGGTTTTCTTTGGATGGTTTTATAAAAAAGGGTTAGGTTTTTGGGGATAGGGATTAGTAAAATACCGTTATAATTCAATGATAATAAGACACTTATACGAACTTGTCATTATTTATAATCAAACAAAAATCTCCTTATAATCATCCATAAAAAGATAATTATAAGGAGATTTTTTACTTACGACATACGACTAAAAAACCTTACGACTCCCACCTACATCCCCTTCACCTCAACCCCCATATTCGCAAAAATAAAGGCGTAAATATCGGCGGTTAGTTCAATGTTTTTCTTGGTATTGCTTGACCCGTGTCCTGAATTTACGTCAATTCTTATCAATAATGGATTCTTGCTTTTTCCTGCCTTTTCCTGCAAGGTAGCCGCATATTTGAATGAATGGGCTGGCACAACACGGTCGTCATGGTCGGCGGTGGTGATTAAAGTTGCAGGATATTCTACGCCTTCTTTAATATTGTGCAAGGGCGAATATCCGTGTAGATTTTTGAAATCCGTGGCATCGTCAGAATTACCGTATTCGGGCGACCAGTTCCAACCAATCGTGAATTTATGGTACCGCAACATATCCATTACGCCCACTTGTGGAATGGCAACTTTGCACAAATCTGGACGCTGATTGATGACTGCACCTACCAAAAGTCCGCCGTTTGAGCCTCCTCTGATGGCTAAGAAGTCTTTCGTACAATATTTTTGGGCAATCATATATTCTCCTGCCGCAATAAAATCATCGTAAACGTTCTGTTTTTTCAACTTCATGCCCGCTTCATGCCACTTTTCACCGTATTCCGCACCGCCTCTGATATTCGCCAAAGCATAGACTCCACCTTGTTCCAAAAACGGAATCAGAGTTGCCGAAAACCCAGGTTGCGAACTGATGTTGAAGCCGCCGTAAGCATACAAAAGCGTGGGATTTTTACCATTCAATTGTACGCCTTTTTTGTGGGTAATAAACATCGGAACTTTTGTACCGTCTTTGCTCGTATAAAAAATTTGCTTCGTTTCAAAAGCATCTGGATTGAACTGAACTTCGGGTTTGCGGAAGACCGAAGTCTGTTTGGTCGCAATGTCATAACGGTAAATTGTGGGCGGAAATGTGAACGATGTGAAGGTATAAAATACAAACTTATCGTCTGCTTCGCCACCAAAACCGCCCGCAGTGCCTAATCCAGGCATTTTTACTTCATTTTCCAATTTCCCTGTGAGGTCATACACATAGACACGAGTGGTTACGTCCTTTAAATACGTTGCAAACATTTTTCCGCCCGCTGTACCAACTCCTTCCAGAGGTTCTGGTTTTTCTGGAATCACATTTTTCCAAGACTTACTGGCAGGGTCGTATAATTCTACTTTTGAATTTTGGGCTTTTTCATTGGTTTCAATCAAAAACTTATCCCCAATATTATCCACAATTCTGTATGAGAATTTATCCGCTTCTGGAATAATTGGTATGAATTCCTTTTGCTCTAATTTCTTGAAATACAGAGCGTTACCTTCTTTTCCTTTGCCTCGGTCGCTAATGTTTAGGTAAGAAAATTGCTCATCGTCAGATACATAAACCGAATTGAAACGCTGTGGATTTTCTTTGTTTTCATACACCAAGGCATCTTGGTCTTGCGATGTTCCAACTTTGTGATAAAACACTTGGTGATTCTCATTTTTTGCCGCCAAAGCACTGCCTTCGGGTTTTGGATAGCGACTGTAATAAAAGCCATTTCCTTGCCATGAAGCTCCCGAAACCTTTATCCATTCCAAATGGTCGGGCAGATTTTGTTTCGTTGCCAAGTCCATAATGTAGCCTTCCTGCCAATCGGATCCACCTTTTGAGAGATAATAAACCGCATATTTGCCATTTTTTGAAACCGCAAAATTACCCAAGCGAGTGGTACCGTCAGTCGAAAGTTTGTTGGGGTCAATCACAATTTCGGGCGTTCCGTCCAAGCCTTTCTGACGATAAAGTACTGATTGATTTTGTAAACCGTCATTTTTAGAGAAATAAAACCACTCATTTTTGCGAGAGGGAGCGGTATATTTTGGATAATTAAAGACCTTTTCGATACGCTCTTTCAGCATCGTGCGGTAAGTAATTTTCTCTAAATAATCGAAAGTAACTTTGTTTTCGGCTTTCACCCATTCGGCGGTTTCGGCAGAACGGTCGTCCTCCAACCAACGGTACGGGTCAGTTACTTTTACCCCATGATATTCGTCAATGTGGTCAATTTTACGGGTTTGTGGGTATTGCATTTGTGCCTCAGAAAGATAAGTTCCCAGCCATAAAGTTGTGCTGAGGAGAAGGGTTTTTGTTGGGTTTTTCATTTTTGTTTGTTGGTTTGTGATGGATTTATTAATCTTGTAAATTTATTTTCCTATTTTAAAGTCAGTTTAATTAGTGCAAAATCGAAATATCAATGAAAAATCTAATTTTGACCATTATGTTTATTGCATTTTGTAGTTACTCAGAAAGAAAAGCTGAAACTATTACTTTTGTTGCGAGTAAAGATACTTCATTCATAGTTGAAAATAGTAGCGGTTATCGTGTATTTCTACGCTATGATATTGAAGGTTTTGTGGAAAGTGATGCACAACTAAGAGTGACTTATTACGAAGGGTATAATTCAAAAAATAAAGACCTCAAATTAGAGATTCCGTTGTTTGCAGGAGACGTAAAAATCAAAGATAAATATTGGGATTTTTATGATAGCAAAGCCCTTTTTACTTTTAAGCATTTAGATAACAAAAAAGGAAAATTAACAGTAAAAGCATCTCTTTAAGTTTACTTGAAAAATATGATAAATTGAATTCTCCAAAGATATAAAAATGAAAAATAACATTCAAAATAAAGAACAATATCAAGTCGTAATGGCTCAAATTGAGGAATATTTACAGAAAGCTACTATAATGGGAGAGTTTAATCCCCTTGATAATCAAGAGGTTAAAGATTTGCAGGCGTTATCATTACAGGCTGAGGAATATGAAGATAATGTTTTGATGTTGAGTAATGTTTAAAATAAAAGCCTAATGGAATATCCCAAAAGGCTTTTGAAACTTAAACTAAAAAATCTGGATTTTGTCGAGTGTTTTGAATGGTTACAATATCAATATACTCTTCAAAAACTTGATAGAAGATGAAGGTATGTTTTCCAATAAGTGCCTGACGCAAATTATCATGTTTTTCAGATTTAGGAAATAGGGCTGGCATCCTACTAATTCTATCAAAATTAGCCGTTATTTCATCTAAAAATGCTTTTCTGACCTTCTCAGACCATTCTTCTTCGAGGTATTCCAGAATATTATCTAAGTTCTTTTCAGCCCTTTCTGAAACGTAAATTTCGTGTATTTTCATCTCTATAAATACTTTTTCATAACCTCTGCCAAAGGCTTTTTACGTCCAGCTTTCAAGTCTTCAAGTCCCGCTTGAATATCCTTTTTTTGAGCATTTGTTAGTTCATTCCAAAAATCGTTTGCCTCTCTTACTTCACGTGAGAGTAGCGTATGGAAAGTTTCCAAAACATTACTATCTGAAATTCTATCTACTAACAAATGTAAATCTGATTTTAATTCGAGCGTTGTCATATCTGTGAAATTAAATATTTGTAGGTAAATATAAGTGAATCCTTTGTACTTTGAAACACCATTTTGATAATCACATAACCTCCCCAGCAAAATAAATCGGCACAAACTGAATTTTATCATTTACGCCAGTTTCTGCCTGTGAAAAAACAATCGCATTTTCGATGTTTGGGTATTTGTCTAAGAGATAATGAAGGCTTCTGAGTGAGCCGCTTTTGCCTGACTTTACTTCAATAGGAATGATTTTGCCTTCTTGCACCATCACAAAATCAACTTCTGAACTTGCCCCTGATTCGGTTCTTGCCCAATAAAAAACTTGTTGGTCGGTTTGGGTAATGAGTTGCTGTGCCACAAATTGCTCGACTAACATTCCCTGAAAAGCGGCGGTGAGTTCTCTTTTGATGTATAGATTTTGGTATTCCAGATTACTCTTTCGGAGCAACAAACCCACATCCAAAAAGAACAATTTAAACTGTTTTCCCGATGCCGTCAAGGGCAAACCACTCACCGATACATTCTGCACACTATGAAGCAAACGTGCCGTTCTGAGCAAATCAACACCTTTTTTGATGGTAGGACTCGTGAAGCGTTCGGATAATTTGGTGTAAATAATTTGATTGCCCATAAACTTAGTGGCATTATCCAAGACATCAATTAGACAGTCGGTATTGATGCTTGGTTGGTATTTTTTAAAGTCCTGTTCGTAGGTATAAAGTAAATCGTCTTGAATGTTTTTAATCCCTTGCAAATCGTTGGTTTCGGTAAAATATTTCACACATTCGGGCATTCCGCCCACGATTAGATAAAGATTGAAATCTTCTTCAAAATACTGTTCAACACCATTGGGTAAATCGGTCAAAGGCGTTTTTAACAAAGCACTCAAAGATTCTTTACCCCGTGCTTTCAAAAACTCATAAAAAGTCATTGGATATAGATTGAGCGTTTCCACTCTGCCCACAGGAAAAGGTTGATTTCTGAACTCAAAATCCAATAAAGAACCTGCCGCAATGAGGTGTAAATCGGGCATATCTTCGTAAAAATACCGCAGACTTCCCAATGCCTCCGCACAAGCCTGAATCTCATCGAAGAATAGTAAATCTCTTCCCGCTTCAATCGTAGTATTGAGGGCTAAACCGAGTTCAAGGGTGATTCGTTTTACATCAAAATTAGCCTTGAAGATTTCATGGAGGTTCTTACTTTTTTCAAAGTTTACCAAGATGACTTTGCCTTCAAAATGAGTTTCGCCAAAATGTTTTACTAACCATGATTTTCCTACTTGTCTTGCTCCATTCAAAATCAAAGGTTTTCGATTTGATTTGTCTTTCCAAACAAGTAAATCGCTTATTTTTTCTCTGTGCATGAGTATTTATTTTCTATAAATTTAAAATAAATACCATAATATTAAAAGATGAATTTAAAATAAATACCATAATATTAAATTTAATTTTTAGAATAAATACCATAAAATTTAGCTTATTTGTACAAGCCATTGACTATCAATATCTTATAATTTCAAAGGCATACGATTTAAACGCTTGCCCGTCAAGGCAAAAACGGCATTGGCAATAGCCGCACCAATGGGTCCGATTGGGGGTTCGCCTACGCCACGGGGAGCATCGCCATTGGCTAATAAAATTACCTCAATTTCGGGGGCATCTTTCATCATGGCAATGGGATAATATCCATAATTGTTGGGTGTAACTTTACCGTCTTTTATCGTAACTTCTTCAAACATTGTGGCACTCAAACCCATGATAATTGCTCCTTCGGACTGGGCTTTCACACCGTCTGGATTGATGATAGTACCTGGGTCGATGGCACAAAATACCTTGCGGACTTTTATTTCACCGTTTACTATTTCTACCTCAACCACTTGGGCAACGGGCGTATTTACGTCTATTGAACACGCTAAACCCCTTGCTCTGCCTTCTGGAAGCGGTTTTCCCCAATTTGATTTTTCGGCTACGGCTTTCAGAACGCCTTTAATCGTTTCACTTCTTGGGTCATTTGCCAAATGTCTCATTCTGAATGCCAAGGGGTCTTGCTTAGTCTGATATGCCAGTTCATCCATGAAAGATTCAATGGCAAAGGTGTTTGGCAAAAGTCCCAAACCACGCCACCAACTGGTCTGAAAAGGCAATTCTTTGTGCCAAGCGGTAGTGTTATAATTGGGAATATTTAGGTAATGAATCATGCCCCCACGCCAAGCACCAATGTCTGCTCCCACAATCATTTTGACCATTGAAGGAGGTATTGGTAACAAATCCTTCAATAAGGCGGAATTAAAAGCTACGTCCGAACTGGCAGTATGATGTTCCATTGCCAAAATACTACCATCTGGATTTAGCTTGGCTTTCAGCACATTATGGCTCGGCGGACGCAGAAAACCATTCTGAAATTCCTCCGTTCTTTCAAAGAAAACATGAACGGGTTTGCCAACGGCTTTCGACATCAAGGCGGCTTCAACGGCATGGGGTGTTTGCAAACGGCGACCGAAACCTCCACCGATGTATTGCGTTTGAATATCTACTTTTTCTTTATCAATATCAAGGGCTTCGGCAACGTTTTTCTGGGTAATTTTTACCACCTGTGTACTCATTTTTACCACCACCGCACCATTTTGATAAAAGGCAGCCGCTCCGTTTGGTTCAATTTGAGCATGAACACCCAATGGACTAAAATATTCCTTCACCACCACGCCCGATTCCTGAATATGCGAACTGGTTTTACCTTCTTTTTGAATCATTACATCATTGCCAACTCCCACTTTTATCATGGCTTCAACATCACTTTGTTGTACCAATTGAGTGGGCATTTTCCAATCAATTTTTAACTGACGTTTAGCATCTTCGGCTTCAATTCTGGAAGTAGCCACTACACCCACGAAATCTTTTTCCACCACCACTTTCACCACTCCAGGCATTGAGCCTACATTTCCGACCTCAACACCCTTAAATGTTGCTCCAAAAACGGGCGGACGAGCCACCGAGCCATAGAGCGTATTCGGGAAAGAGGAATCAATGCCATAGACGGCTTGTCCTTTCACTTTCGCCTCTAAATCTAAGCGGGGAAGGGCCTTGCCAATCAGTTTAAATTCAGAAGGAGACTTGAGAATGGGTTTGGCAACTTCAAGTTTCCAATTGGTTGTTTTGGAGGCAATTTCGCCAAAAGTCATGGACTTAGTTTTTCCAGAAATTATACCATCTTTTACGGTTAATGTATTGGCTGGAACGCCCAAAAGAATAGCGGCATTAGCCTTTATCAACTCCCGCATCATGGCTGCCACTTCACGCAGGGGCGTATATAAACTCGAAACTGATAAACTTCCCCCCGTGGAAAGTGCATCGACTGGTCTATTGATAGAGGAGGCGTGAACCACCTTGATTTGTTGCCAGTCTGCCTCCAATTCTTCAGCAGCAATTTGGGCAATGGCGGTGAAAATACCCTGTCCCATTTCTACTTTGGGCGAGTGAATTATTACCTCGCCATTGGGTGTGAGTTCAAACCAAAGTTCGGGCGGTGAATCGTTTTTGTAACCCCCAGGTTCTTGGTCGGCTTTGTGGGCAATTTGCCTACGCAGAGGTCCACAACCCACCACGCCTATGCCTACCAATAAGCCTAAACCAACACCAGTTTTAATAAGAAAATTACGACGATTTACAACAGACTTTGCCATGATTTGAGAGAGGTTCAATAATTGATTTTGAAAGAATGTGAGTAATGATTTTATGCAATTAACTGATTGCCAATTAATTACAAAACGCTAATTACCAGTAACAAATAACCAGTAACTAATCACCAATCACCGATTTGCATGAATAGCGGCAGCTTTATGAATGGCTTTCCGAATGCGAAAATAAGTACCACAGCGACAAATATTGGTAATATTATCATCAATATCTTGGTCAGTAGGATTAGGAATCTTGTCTAGTAAATTAGCGGTAGCCATCATAAACCCAGGCTGGCAATAGCCACATTGCGGTACAATTTCCTCAATCCAAGCCTGTTGAACTGCTTGAATGGTAGAATTTTGAGTGCCTTCGATGGTAGTAATACTTTTACCCTCCGCAAATTTTGCCGAATATGAACAAGACCGCACGGCATCCCCATCAATATGTACCGTACAAGCCCCGCACAAGGCTTTTCCGCAGCCAAATTTTGTGCCTTTCAAAGCCACAACGTCTCTAATTACCCACAGCAAAGGCATATTTTCAGGCACATCTACTGCGTAAGGTTTTTCATTAATGGATAAATTGAGTTTCATAATTTTTAAGATTTTAATTGAGTTATGGATTATGAAATGTGCGTAATAAACGTTAGCCAGAATTATATTTATCACTTGAATTTAGAATACCAAATATAACATAAAACTATGAAAACTGTTTTCGAGATGCTCTATATATCACATTTCCCAATCTTTAAGCCCCCAAATGGTTTTCAAAACTTTAATTTCCGTAATTTTGTGGTAATTAAGAAACGTACATTTTATGCTAAGAACACATAATAACGGCGAACTCCGCCTTGCTGATGTAAACCAAACCGTAACCCTGTGTGGGTGGGTGCAACGCTCTCGTGATAAAGGGGGTATGATTTGGATTGACCTTCGAGACCGCTACGGCATCACGCAATTGATGCTCGAAGAGGGCAAAACATCCAAAGAAATCTTGGATTTAGCTCGTACTTTTGGGCGTGAATTTGTGATTTCGGCAACAGGTTTGGTGGTAGAACGCCTTTCAAAAAATGACAAAATCGCCACGGGTGATATTGAGATAAAAATAGAGTCAATCACGGTTTTGAACCCCGCTAAATTACCACCATTTTTGATTGAAGATGATACGGACGGTGGTGATGATTTACGGATGAAATATCGTTATCTCGACCTTCGTCGTAATCCTGTTCGTGCCAACTTGCAATTACGTCATCAAGTAGCTCGTTTTACTCGTGAATATCTTGATAATCAGGAATTTATTGAAGTTGAAACGCCCGTTTTGATTAAATCAACCCCCGAAGGTGCGAGAGATTTTGTGGTGCCTTCACGGATGAATCCAGGTGAATTTTACGCTTTGCCACAGTCGCCCCAAACCTTCAAACAGTTGTTGATGGTGTCGGGTTTTGACCGTTATTACCAAATCGTAAAATGTTTCCGTGACGAAGATTTACGTGCCGACCGTCAGCCAGAATTTACCCAAATTGACTGCGAAATGTCATTCATCGAACAGGAGGATGTTTTGAATATGTTTGAGGGATTGATTCGTTATCTTTTCACGAAAGTAAAAGGAATGGATTTGGGCGAAGTTTCCCGTATGACCTACGCCGATGCCATGAAATTGTATGGTTCAGACAAACCTGATATCCGTTTTGATATGAAGTTTGTTGAATTGAAGAGCGAGGATGTTACCGATTTGACTTCGGGAAAAGACTTTGTGGTTTTTGACAGTGCCAATACGGTGGTCGGAATTTGTGCCAAGGGCTGTGCAGAATACACCCGTAAGCAAATGGATGAATTGACGGATTTTGTAAAAAAGCCTCAAATTGGAGCGAAAGGCTTAATTTATGCCCGTTACAATGCCGATGGAACGATTAAATCATCAGTAGATAAATTTTATTCAGAAGAAGATTTGAAGAAATGGGCGGAAGCCTTCGGAGCAGAAAAATCGGGATGCCGACCAGGTGATTTGATGTTGATTCTTTCGGGCGATGGCGACAAAGTTAGAAAGCAATTAAACGAATTACGATTGGAAATGGGTAATCGTTTGGGACTCCGAGACCCCAAAAAATACGCTGCCCACTGGGTAATTGACTTCCCATTATTGGAATATGGAGAAAGCGATGACCGTTGGTATGCCATGCACCATCCCTTCACAAGCCCAAAACCAGAGGACATAAAGTATTTAGCATCAGGCGATTTAGAAAAAATTCGAGCCAATGCTTATGATTTAGTAATCAATGGCGTAGAAGTTGGTGGCGGTTCAATCCGTATTTTCCAAAGAGAATTACAAGCCAAAATGTTTGAGGTTTTAGGATTTTCGGACGTGGAAGCCAAACACCAATTTGGTTTCTTGATGGATGCATTTGAATATGGAGCTCCTCCTCACGGAGGATTAGCGTTCGGTTTTGATAGACTTTGTTCGTTATTTGGCGGGTCAGATTCAATTCGTGACTTTATCGCCTTCCCAAAAAACAACTCAGGAAGAGACGTAATGATTGATTCACCTTCAACGATTGATGAGAAGCAATTGAAAGAATTGAGTATCAGAACGGTGTTGTAGCACGGGAATCTGTCCAGTGTATATTTCATCATGTAGCACGGAAGCGAAACACCTCCCGACCCATTCCGTGCATCGCTCTAAAACCAAAAGTCTGTTTCATAAAAGGACAGGCTTTTGGCATTTCCAGTTAAAAAATATCCAACGAAAAATATCCTCTCTTTTGTCAGTGAATACGTTGAAAATGGCATCTGAGTTTTATAAATCTTCAAAATTCCAGAAGTTTTTCAATTTCTCTCTTCGCTTTCTCCTCATTATCAAACCAATATTCCTCCAAAAGCGGAGCAATTTCCAAATTCACTACTCTTTTATACCACTTGTGAGCCTCATCATTTTCTGAGAAATTAGAGAAGTAACTGTGCCCAATCTGAAAGCCTTTCCCCAAATTTTTATCATTCAAAATCACTGAATTTAAAGCATTAATTAGTTTAGTGATTTCTTGTGAAAATGCGGTTGAAATACCTTTTGAGACTAAAAAATCAATCAATTTTTCGTTGAATAAAGGTTCCAGGGAAATAAAGGCAAAACGTCTTCTAAGGGCATAATCAATCATGGCTAAAGAACGGTCTGCGGTGTTCATTGTTCCGATAATGTGCAGATTATCAGGCACATAGAAAGGTTCTGAGTCTTTATCTCCGTAAGTCAAGGGCATTTCGTTGGCTCGTCCACGTTTGTCAGATTCTATCAAAAGGAGTAATTCCCCAAATATTTTACTCAGATTCCCTCGATTGATTTCGTCAATAATAAAGAAATGGTCGATACCAGAATTACGTTGGGCTTGACGACAAAATTCGTAAAAAATGCCATTTTTTAACTTAAATCCACCATTATCATCAGGGCGTAAACCTTGAATAAAATCCTCATAGGAATAGGATTGATGAAACTGCACCATCTTGATTCGGGAATCGTCTTGCGTGCCTATCTGTGTGTAAGCTAATCGCTTGGCAATGAAGGTCTTCCCCACGCCAGGAGGACCTTGTAAAATGATATTTTTCTTGTATTGTAAGGTTTCAATAATATCATCAAACAGACTTTCGTCCATAAACAAATCCTTCAAAGCATCCTTTCGTTCATACGGAATCAATATATCTTCGTTCTGGATTGCCTCTTTTTGGGCATCAATGATGGCTTGGATTGCCTCAAATTCTTCTTCCGTAATTCTAAACAGACTGCCTTGGTTATTCTTCAAAATTTCAGAATCCTTGAAAAAATGTAGTAATTTCAATTCCACCCAATCAATCGGTTCTGGGGCTTTCTCTTTGAGTTTAAAAGATATTACTTCTCCTAATTTAACATCTCTATGTAACGGCTCAATAATCTCGAAAATTGCTTTCACTTGCTTCACGGACGTAGATTCGTAGCCAATTACTAAATCACCTTGCTGAACTGCCTCAAAGTATTTGTAAATACGTCTCTTATTACCAAACTCATTATAGGAAGTATAATGCTGAGTCTGATTAATTTTAAAAGTATCAATAGACCAGATGCGAGGATTGACATTAAGCCACCAATAATTACGAGTTTTTGTTGAGAGCATTGTCTTTATAAAATGAGTTTTTGCAAAGATAAATAAAATACAAATGCCTTGCGTTTTTGAAAACATAGGGCATAAAAAAAGTCTTGACTTGGTCAAGACTTTTCTGTGTTCTCTTTCGAAAGAAACTATATGATATTACTTCTTAGTAGTATCAACAGCCATTGTAGTATCAACAGCCATTGTAGTATCAACCATAACAGTAGTATCTACCATCATAGTTGAATCAGTTGAAGTAGTTTCAGCTTTTTTCTCAGAACAAGCAGCTAATGACATCATTGAAGCTACTAATGTGAATGCAAAGAATTTTTTCATTTTGTGGGGTGATTAAATTTGTACAATGCAAAGCTAAGTACAAATTTAATTTGTTGCAAACAATTCTTAAAAAAATTTAAGGAAATTTTAATAATTGACAAGAACCCTTTCTTTTCCCTTATAAATTATTAAAATAATACAAAATAAAACCTTAAAATCGTTTAATTATTAACAACAATTTTACTAATGAAATTGTTATCGTGAAAAATTTTAGGACAATGATTCTTGGATTAGTTATAGTTTTTAAGAAACTAATTTTTTCAATCTATCATAAAAACCTGTGCTTTTGAACGTGAATGTTTTATGAAGAATATAATTGAAAACGAAACTCACGCCCATACCTGCCACTTGACAACCTAACTCATTGGCGTTAATCGGTTTTTTAGTAAAAGGAATTGTCATTGCATTGCTTCCCAAGGTTGCTTCAACGTATTTGAGAGACGTTACTGAGAGAAAAACGGTGATACCCCACGAAGCTAATGCCACCATCATAAACTTCAACATCTCTCGCCGAGTTTGATTGGTATTACGGGCATCAAAAGCAAACATTTTAGTCAAGACAAAGCCTACAAAAAAGGAGATTAGATAGGCTACTGAAACGGCTGAACTATACGAAAAATGAAATTGATTCCGTAATATACTTCCTGCAATTAACTGCACAGCCGCACCAGTTCCTGCCACTAAAAAGTAAGCAATCAGGTCTTTTTTATTGAGTAAATTAGATTTAGACAAGGGTAAATAATTATGAAATATGAGTGATGAATTTAATGCCTTGATAATCAAAACATTACTTATTAATTATTCTCAAATTTTAGAATAAATTTTTAACCAAATCAGGGAAAATCCCTAAAAGAATTGTTAAGCTCGTTGTAGCAATTAGAGTATATTTGAAAATGGGTGATAGTTCAATTTTCTCCGTATCACCCTGTCTCATATACGCCGCCATGATGGGTTTAAAATAATAATAAATCCCGACTGCCGACATTAAAACCGCTACTATCAAAAGGTTTTTGAATAATGGCGAGGGATGTGAAAAGGCATCCGTAAAGATAAAAAATTTACCAAAGAATCCTGCCGTCAAAGGAATACCTGCTAAGGATAACATCGAAATTGTGAGTGAAAATGCTAACAAAGGATTATTTTTTGATAAGCCATTTAACGCATCAAAACTCTCATCTGGCTTTCCCGCCTTAGATTTTGCCTCTGAGACAACTATCAAAACGGCAAAAGCGGTAATGGTGGCGATTGAATACGCTAATGAATAAAACAATATTGAAGAATTAGTTTCTGGACGTTTTGCCAACATCGTAATCATCAAATATCCTGCGTGTGAGATACTCGAATATGCCAACATACGCTTGAAACTTTGCTGATAAACGGCAGTAACATTACCAATTACCAAGGTCAAAATTGTTAAATAGAACATCGGATTCGCCCACAGTCCATATATGCCACCATCACCAAATGAGATTGAAAATAGACGAAACATTGCCGCAACTCCTGCCGTTTTTACAACGGTGGACATGAAGGCAGTAAATAAACTTGGAGCTCCATCATACACATCAGGAGTCCAGAAATGGAATGGTGCGGCGGATATTTTGAACAATAAACCTGCCATAATCATCAAAATACCTGCATAAAGCAAGGGAGCATATTGCCCAGTCTTTGCTTCCAAAATTCCTGCACTGATGCCGTGAATATCAAATGAACTTGTTGCCCCATAAACTAAGGTGATACCAAAAAGGAGAATCCCTGTGGCGAATGAACCCATCAAAAAGTATTTTAAAGCGGCTTCGTTGGAACGTAAACTACGCTTGTCGGAACCCGTGAGGACGTACATCGAAACGGATAGAATTTCTAAGCCTACGAAAAGCATAATGAGATTTTCGTAAGTTACCATCATAATTGCCCCAACTACTGAAAACAAAAGAATTGCGTAATATTCAGCGGGGTGTGAGTGTTCTTCATCATCACCAAAACCTCTTGAAATTGCTACGACTAAAAAAGTAGAAACAAGCATTACCGTAGCAAAATTGATGGATAAATTATTGGTTTTCAACATTGAGTTGAACCAAAAATACTCATGATTCCAATCGGCAAAATTTAGACCAATTGCAATCAGGATAAAAATTAGGGTGATGGGTAATAAAATTTTACGGTTGTTAAGAAACCCTAAAAATAAATTACTTATCCCAAAAAGTGATAAAGCTATAATTGCGTTCATATTTTTTAAGCTAAGCCCCTAACCCCCAGAGGGGGAATATTGGACGAAATATTGGACGACCTCAGTTCCCCCTCTGGGGGTTAGGGGGCTAATAATTGACTAACGGCTGGTTCGGTTAATTTTAAAAACATATTTGGAGCGATTCCAAGCCAGATTACCATAAATGATAAAGAAAATAATACGATTTTTTCAGATAAATATAAATCTGCAAAGCCTTCGGTAATGCGTGAAGTAATCCCAAACATTGATTTCTGAACCAATCGCAACATATAAACGGCTCCTAAAATAATGGTTAAACCTGCAATTGCTCCAATCCAAGCGTTGTATTGATAAACTCCTTTCAATAATAAAAACTCACCCACAAAACCGTTTGTTAGTGGCAAAGCTACTGAGCCTAACATCAAAATGATAAAGTAAACCGTAAGGTTTGGTGTTGTTTGGGTAATTCCTCCTAAACGAGCCAATTCACGTGATTTTGTGCGTTGTTGGATAATTTCTACGATGAAGAAAAGACCTACTACGTTGATACCGTGAGCCAACATTTGAATCAAAGCTCCTTGAATTCCGTCAATATTTCTACTAAAAATACCTGCCGACATCAAACCCACGTGGGCAAAAGATGAGTAGGCAATCAAGCGTTTCATATCTTTTTGTTGAATGGCAATGATTGAACCATATACAATGCCAATGACCGAAAGCACAATGGCAATCATCCCCCATTTATCAACTGCCAATGGCACGATGGGTAAAATAAAGCGAATCAAACCGTAAGTTCCCATTTTCAACATAATACCTGCCAATAACATCGTTCCTGCGGTAGGTGCTTCCACGTAAGTATCGGGTTGCCATGTGTGGAAAGGAAACAAGGGCATTTTGATAGCAAAAGCAATAAAAAATGCTCCGAAAAGATAACCTTGTTGCGTAATATCTAATGACTTTGCGGCGGCATAAATAGAAGCAAAATCCGACTGATGAGCCATTCCTGGCGTTTGAAGGTACAAATACACCAATGCCAACAGCATAAACAATGAACCAAAGATGGTATAAACAAAGAATTTGAAAGTTACCTTAATACGGTCATTTCCACCCCAAATCGCAGCGATGAAATATACGGGAATCAAGGCTACTTCGAAGAAGAAATAGAACAAGAAAATGTCTCTTGCCGTGAAAACCCCAATCAATGCCGCTTGCATAAACAAGATGAGGGCATAGAAAGTAGGAGCATTTTTATAATCGTTTCTGAAAGTTGAAAGGATGATGAATGGAATCATCAAGGTAGTTAAGCATACCAATATTAAACTGATGCCGTCAATACCAACTGAGAATTTTATCCCTGCCGAATGAATCCAGTCGTAACTGGTGGCAAATTGGGTGCTTGCATTGGGTACGAATGCGTAATATACATACGCACCTAAAATCATTTCTGCAAAAGCAAAAATGGAAGCAATCGTTTTAGCATTTTCTCCTTTGGTCGTGAGGGTAATTAGCCCTGCAATGATGGGAAGGAGAATGAGTGAAATTGTTAGCATATAATTGGGGTAATTAGCTCAAAATAAAACTTTTCAATCCGTAAATGATGATGGCGGCGATGGATAGTACCATCGCAAAGATATAATAACCCGTTGTTCCGTTTTGTAATAAACGAGCTTCGGCAGAGAGTGATTTTACTAATTTGCCAATGCCTTCTACGATTAAATCTATGACCAAAAACTCAAATACTGAATGGAAGAAATTTGATAATGCCGTGATTGGTTTCACAAAAACGGTATCGTACAATTCGTCAATATAATATTTGTTGTAAATCAATTTCTTAACGCCTGAAATTTGACGGTCTGCCGTTGGAACTGACTTTTTAACCATATAAATCACGTAAGCCAAACCTGCCGACAATAATGCCGCTACTACCGAAATAATCATCAAGGTTTTTTCCAACGATTCGTCCATCGCAACGTGTTCTACGGATGTATGAGCGAAAAGTGGAGCCATGAATTCGGCTAAACTGGCGTGTCCTCCGAAAATATGAGGCAAGTTAAAAAAACCTCCTCCCGCTGAAAGAATTGCCAAAATCATTAAAGGAACGGTCATCGTCAATGGTGATTCGTGAAGATGATGTTTTTGTTCTGATGTTCCTCTGAATTCTCCGAAGAAAGTTAAAAACAATAAACGGAACATATAAAACGAAGTCATCACTGAACCTAACAGAGCAAATGCCCACATCAATTTGTTATGTTCATAAACGTGTGCTAAAATTTCATCTTTCGAGAAGAAACCTGCAAAGGGTGGAATCCCCGAAATGGCAATGGTCGCAATCAAAAAGGTAATAAATGTAATGGGAAGAGATTTTCTTAGACCTCCCATTTTGCGAATATCTTGTTCGTCAGACATGGCATGAATTACCGAACCTGCTCCCAAGAACAACAATGCTTTGAAAAATGCGTGAGTCATTACGTGGAAAAATGACGAAGAATAAGCCATCACGCCCAAACCCATAAACATATAGCCCAATTGAGAAACCGTTGAATAGGCTAAGACTTTCTTAATATCATTTTGGAAAAGACCAATCGAAGCCGCCAATAAAGCCGTTGCTAACCCAACCCAACCCACGATTTCAAGGGTTTCGGGAGCTAATGAATACATGAAATTTGAACGGATAATCATGTAAATTCCAGCCGTTACCATCGTGGCTGCGTGGATAAGGGCAGATACGGGCGTTGGACCAGCCATCGCATCGGGCAACCAAGTGTATAAAGGAATTTGGGCCGATTTCCCCATTGCTCCTACGAATAATAGAAGCGTAATGTAGAACAGGGTTTTATCGCCCGAAATATAACCGCCTTCAACAACTGACTCTTGGATACTTGCGTATTCAACTGAACCAAAGTGATTGATTATCAAGAAGATACCTAACAAAAAGCCCAAATCGCCAATACGGTTCATTATAAATGCTTTGCGAGCGGCGTTTCCATAGTTGTTATTTTTGTTCCAAAATCCAATCAAGAGGTATGAACAAAGTCCTACGCCTTCCCAACCGATGAACATCACCACGTAATTTGAACCCATTACCAACAAAATCATGAAGAACAAAAAGAGGTTTAGGAAAGCAAAGAACTTTCCAAAACCTTCATCGTGGCTCATGTAGCCAATTGAATAGATATGAATCAACGAACCCACGCCCGTAATGATTAATAACATCAATAATGAAAGTTGGTCGATGAGGAAAGACATCGAAATATTTAATTTTCCAACCGTAATCCAGTCGAAAAGATTGACTACTTGTGGCTTACCGTCGAATCCGAAAAACAAGGTAAGCACGCAAGCAAAAGAAGCCAATGCTGCCCCAGAGCTAATGATTCCCGCCATCGACTTAGGCACATGACGAAACCCGATTCCATTAATCAAGAATCCGAGGAGGGGAAAAAGAGGAATTAGTGTAATTAAAGACATAAAAACAATGAGTGATTTAGTGAATGAGTGATTTAGTGAATATTACACGCAAATACTCATCTTTATCTGGAATCTGTCAAGTTAAATCAAAACGTCCATGAGTTGAAACCGTTTACCTTTAACCGTGAACCGTTCACCGTATTTTACCATTTCAATTTATTCAACAAACCAACATCAATGGTTTGAATATTTCTGTAAATCATCACGATGATGGCAAGTCCTACGGCTACTTCGGCGGCAGCTACTGCCATGATGAAGAATACAAAAATTTGTCCTGATGGGTCAGATTTATACGACGAAAAAGCTGCCAACAACAAATTGACTGAATTAAGCATCAATTCAACCGACATAAAAATAATGATGGCGTTGCGGCGGGTTAATACGCCAATAATTCCGATACAAAAAAGGGCAGTGCTGAACCATAGATAATAATTCAGCGGGATTAGTCGGATGATGTCAGGTACTTGCATTTGTTTTCAGTTAACAATTAACAGTTATCAGTTACTGGTAATTGGTTATATTGATTTTATAATTAATTTTTTGTTTAGTTATATTACTAATAAGTTAAGTACCTGAAAATCAGTAGAGTTAAACTCTAACACCTAATTCCAAACACCTAACCCCATTTTAAAAATACAAAAATAAAGTTTTACAATTAAAGAGTAAACTATTTTTGCGTATTAAATCCTCTTAATCTAATTTCAGTTAATTTTCTTTTGGTATCCATCGGGAAATCACCCTTCATTACCCAATCATAATAAGAAGGTTCATCTTTTAACACTTGCAATACGGGCTTGCCTGCGTGTTTACCAAAATTGATGATTTCTATGCCATCCTTATTGAAGGCTAAGCGTTGGGCAAAATCAACCATTTTAGAAGCCGTGATTTCGTGCAATACATCCATATCATTTTTGATAGGTTCAACTTCTTCGCCTTCAAAATTCTTAATTTTTACGCCTTCGTAATGCTGTACTTGGGCATTTAAAACCTCCAAAGTTGCAATGGTATCTGCCTCTGCCGAATGAGCATTTATCAATTCCTTTTTGCAATATAATTTGTAAGCCGCTGCAAGATTACGAGGTTCCATCAAATGATAAATCCGTTGGGCATCAATCATACGACGATTTTTTGTATCAAAATCAACATCGTTTCTCAAAAACTCTTCTACCAACATGGGTACATCAAAACGGTTAGAATTGAATCCTGCCAAGTCGCAACCTTCCAAAAACTGAGCCATTGACTTGGCAATTTGTTTGAAAGTTGGTTCGTTGGCAACATCTTCGTCATAAATTCCATGAATCAAAGACGACTCCAAAGGAATGGGCATTCCAGGGTTCACTCGGCGGGTTTTGATAGTAACGGTTCCGTCAATATTTGCCTTAGCAATACTGATTTCAACGATACGGTCTTTAATCATATTGATTCCCGTAGTTTCTAAATCAAAAACTGCAAGGGGCTTACGGAGTTTTAATTGATGGCTTAACATTCAGATTGTATGATGTGGATTTGGATAATTTGAAGCGTGAAACTTCATGAATCATGCCGCAAAGTTAGCCAAAATAAATCTGAAATGAGCCAATGGTTTCAATTCTTCTTTTTAAATTTGGGGAAAAGTTAATTAATTAAGAGATACCTGTAAATCTATAGATGTTATATATACACAACAAATCATAGTCTGTAATTTCAAAACATAATACTTAATATGGAAAAGAAAAGTTTATCCGATTTAACTTCAGCCGAGTTAATATCAAGAGAAAAAACCTTAAAGGCAGTATTGGGAGCATCTCTTGGGATATTATCTATGTTGGCATTAATGATAATATTTTTATTTGTTCAAAAGCAATCTTCGGTTGGCTTGCCATTAATTATTGTTCTTTTGGGAAGTAGCATATCATTGATTAACATTCCTTAAGAACTTAAAGCTGTTAAGACTGAAATTGAAAACAGAGCAAAAGTATAAGATTAATAGTAAGACGCTTAAAATTGAATATATGCCAGTAGTTTTGTCAATCAACGGTTACAAGTTCAAATTTTACAGTAATGAAAATGACGAACCGCCTCACATACACGTTATGAAGGCAGAAGGAAATGCTAAATATTGGCTTACGCCTGATGTTTTAGAAGAATATTCTTACGGATATAAATCGTCTCAACGAAGATAAATTCGTAAATTATTAGAAGAAAATCAAACACATCTAATTCAACAATGGAATGAATATTTCGGAAAATAAATTAGCAAAAGACCCTTATGATGAACTCATTTTTGAGCAAGGATTAAGGGCAAAAAATCTATTTTTTGATAAAGATTTAGATTTAATGTTGGTGGCGTTAAACAATGGAAAGGTTTTACATTTCAAAATATCGGATTTCCCAAGACTTCAAAATGCTACTTTTGTTCAATTATCCGACTGGACATTGGAACAAGGAGGCATTGCTGTTTCATGGGAAGAACTCAACGAAGATTTATCGGTAAAAGGTTTTCTGAAACAAGCGGCAATGAACGAAGTATTTTATCATTTGGCAGTCTTTGCTTAGGCACAAAATACGTGAGAAACTCACGAAAATTTAAAGATTTTAACAATTTATTAATGACTATCAAAAATTTCCAACAGGCTCTCAATAAAGAATTTTCTCAACAAACTTACGGTGAAAATCCCCCTGAATTATACGAACCAATCCGCTATTTAATGGATTTGGGCGGTAAAAGAATGCGTCCACTGATGACTTTGATGGCTACGGCTTTGTTTACGGATGATTGGCAAAAATCCGTCCGCCCAGCCACAGCGGTTGAGGTTTTTCATAATTTTACGTTGATGCACGATGATATTATGGACAAAGCTCCCATTCGCAGGGGGAAGCCAACGGTGCATGAGAAATGGAACGATAATATTGCCATTCTTTCGGGTGATGTAATGCTGGTGCAAGCCTACGAACTCTTGATGGATATTGAAGATAGTAAGTTTAAAAAAGCCCTCAAAAGATTCAATCGCACGGCGGCGGAGGTTTGTGAAGGACAACAATTGGATATGAATTTCGAGAGCCGCCCAACGGTTTCAGAAGATGAATATCTTGAAATGATTAAGCTAAAAACCTCCGTTCTGTTAGGTTTTGCCTTGGAATTGGGCGGAATTATTGGCGGAGCAAGTGATAAATCTTGTAATCTTTTATACGAAATCGGACTTAATATTGGCTTAGGTTTTCAACTAAAAGATGATTTATTAGACGTGTATGGCGACCCCGAGAAATTTGGTAAGCAAGTAGGTGGTGATATTATTTCCAACAAAAAGACCTTCATGCTCATCGAAGCCATCGAAAAAGCAACGGGTGAAACTAAAATTGCTTTGGATAAATGGCTGAATACCAAGACTTTTGATAATGCCGAAAAGGTAAAAGCCGTTACCGAAATCTATGATTCATTAGGTATTAAAGAATTGGCAGAAGCCAGAATCAATGCTTATTTCGACAAAGGTTTGGAAGCATTATCCCGACTGAAAGTGGAAGAAGAGCGTAAAACGGAACTTACGGATTTCTTTAAAGTGTTGATTGATAGAGAAGTGTAGTTTTAGTATGAAATCCGTCATTATTATAAATTGAATATCATTGCGAGCGTAGCGAATCGGGATTTCGTTAAACCAATCTGGGGGATTAATGAAAGTGTATATGAAAGCAATTTTGTAAACGTAACAGATTCGTATAAGTGAGTTCAAATATGTTTACATCAATCACGCAGATTGCTTCGTACCTCGCAATGACGAAACCCACAAATCAATATCCCAAATTTAAGAACCAATGTCATTAACCATCATTTTTATAGCCATTACCGTTGCCATCAGCCTTTACGCTTGGAACAATCAGGATATTATGAACAAATGGATTATGAATCCTTATGCTATTCAGAAATACAGAGAATATTATCGTTTCTTGACATCAGGTTTTCTTCATGCCGATTACGGACATTTGTTTTTTAATATGTTCAGTTTGTATTTTTTTGGCAGAAATGTAGAATATTACTTCTCCTCTCTTTTTGGGGAACAGACAGGAAGCATTTTATTGGCAGTCTTATATTTAGCGGGCATCGTTGTGGCAAACTATCCAGATTTTGCCAAGCATAAAAACGATAGTTATTACAACGCTCTTGGGGCTTCGGGTGGGGTTTCGGCGGTTGTTTTTTCAGCTATTTTATTTAGCCCAACTACGGGGATTTATGTTTACTTTATAGAAATGCCCGCTTTCGTGTATGCCATTTTATATACGGCTTATTCGTTTTATATGTCAAAGAAAAATACGGATAACATTGGTCATTCGGCTCACTTGGCAGGTGCAGCTTTTGGTATTGTATTTACCTTAATTTTAGAACCTTCTTTATTGAAGAGTTGTATTGCTCAAATTATGAATTATTTGCATCTTGGGTAAATTGATTCACCACCGCCCGAATCTTCTCTACATCCGAATAAACAATCTCATATTCAGGAACTTCCGAAAGCCCGCCCATAGCGATTCCTTCTTTCCGATAAACCATTTCAGAATCACGAATGCTCTTGCCCGTAAGGTGCAAGGCATTCACGCCCGTACGAGCGAGTATGAGGGCATTGTCTGCATTTATGCCACTTCCTGCCATGATTTCAATGCGTCCCTTGGCTTGGTTTACTATATTTTTAATTGATTCAATGCCTTTCATTGCCGTATTTTTCTGTCCCGAAGTCAGGATTCTATCACAACCCGTTTCGATGATATTTTCTAAGGCTTCTTCATAATCTGGGGTCATATCAATGGCTCGATGGAAGGTTACTTTCATCGGTTTTGCTAAGTCTATCATTGCTTTTGTTTGGGCGATATTTACCTTACCATCTTTTTGCAAAATTCCCAAAACCACGCCCTCGCAACCAAACGTCTTTGCCATGCGTATATCCTCTTGCATAACCATAATTTCATCTTCGGAATAACAAAAATCGCCTCCCCGTGGGCGAATCATGGCATGAATTTCGATAGAAGTTCTTTGTCTGACAAGTTTGATTAAACCCGCCGAAGGAGTTGTTCCGCCTTCATAAAGTGAGGCACAAAGTTCAATTCGCCTTGCTCCGCCCAATTCGGCGGCTAAACAGGATTCGAGCGAGAAAGCACAAACTTCTACGATAAGGATTTTATTGATGGATGAGATAGACATTTTTAAAGATAAAATTGAATTAATTATTTTTATAAACAGTTGATTGTTAAATACTTAAAAAAGAAAAGGCTTATTGGCAACAAAATAATTTATGAATTTTTATAATTTTCTCAGATAAATTTAGTTATTTATCACAAGAATTTTTATGAAAAAAGTTTTTCCTTAACAAAAAAATTATACTTTTGCAGTCCCAATCAAAAAATGATAGAAAATAGTTCGTTAAGAATCTTATTTTCGAGGGTTTAAATTAGCAATCAAACGTAACCAAATCCATATACTATGTACTGGACACTTGAACTGGCATCCTATTTAGAAGATGCACCATGGCCCGCAACCAAAGACGAATTAATTGATTTCGCTATCCGTACAGGATCACCCTTAGAAGTCGTAGAAAATGTACAAGAATTGGAAGATGATGGTCAGCCTTATGAAAGCATTGAAGAAATTTGGCCCGACTATCCAACCAAAGATGATTTCTTCTTTAATGAGGATGAATATTAGAATCAGTGAACAATTCAGTAAACAGTTTTTTAGCAGATTCAATCAAAGATGCCGCCTAAATAGGCGGCATCTTTTCGTAGCTCGAAGTGGCACTTCGAGACCTTATACTTTTTTCTCGAAGTGCCACTTCGAGCTACAGTAAATATGAAAATCAACGTCATCAACCAACATAATCCGTCTATAAAAGTCATTATTTTGCCTTTTTTACAGGATGAAAATTTAGATAATTTACTCCAAAAATCTTGTCAAGAATTTATCATAGATTTTGAGCTTTTAAAGCAAGATTTCAAGGCAGAATTAAAGGAAATACATCTTATATATACAGCTCAAAATCAGAAAATTATTTACATAGGCTTGGGTAAAAATCCTAATTCTTCAGACGTAATCAAAGCCTTTCGGACTTTGTTTTTCAAGCAGAAATCTAAACTCCCTTCCGAAGTTATAATTGATGTAAGTTCATTGCCCGAAGCATGGATTGAATACGCCGTAATTGGTTCAATGTTAGGGGGTTATGATTTAGATTTATATAAAACTGATAAGAAAAATAGTTTCCCAGTTTTTGAAAAAGAAGGTATTATTTACATTCTTTCTTCCGAAAAAAATGCCTCAAATTTAGCGGATAAAGGCAAGGCAATTTCAAAAACGCAGATGCAAATTTTTGATTTAATGAATGCTCCCGCCAATAAAAAAACGCCTGTCAGTATGGCAAAGTGGGCGATTGATTCGGGCAAAAAATTTGGGTATCAAGTAACGGTTTTAGAAAAACAACAACTCAAATCTCAAAAACTTGATGCCCTTTTGGCAGTTGGGCAAGGTAGTGAACATCCACCAGTGCTGATTGTGATGGAATATCGTTCGCCAAAAGCTACGCAAACGGTTGGTTTGGTGGGCAAAGGCGTAACGTTTGATACGGGAGGAATTTCCATAAAATCTTCTACCAACATGCACCTCATGAAGTCGGATATGGGTGGGGCAGCTGCCGTTTTTGGAGCGATGGAATTAGCAGCAAAATTGCAATTACCGATAAATCTTATCGGAATTGTTCCCGCTTGCGAAAATGCAGTCGATGGAAAATCCTTTAAACCCAGTGATGTAATCAACTCATACTCAGGCAAATCCATTGAAATCATAGATACCGATGCCGAAGGAAGATTAATTTTAGCGGATGGTTTGAATTATATGGTCAAAAACTTTCATCCAGATACCATGATTGACCTCGCTACACTCACGGGTAGCGTAATAGCAACGCTTGGATACCATGCCGCAGGGATATTTACAAATAATGACGATTTGGCTCAAAAACTCACCCAAGCCGCCGACCAAACGGGCGAAAGGCTATGGCGTTTGCCATTATGGGATATTTATAAAGAAGATATTTCTTCGGATATTGCCGATGTCCGTAATTTTTCGGGCAAACCGATGGCAGGAGCAATTTCAGCGACAAAATTCTTGGAAGTTTTTACAGAGAATCATCAAAATTGGGCTCATTTGGATATTGCAGGAACGGCTTACGGCGATACAGAATTTGCCCCACAAAGGGCAGGAACGGCTTTTGGGGTTAGGTTGTTGTTGGAGTTTTTGGAAAAAGAAATTTAGGCTATTGATTTTCAGGGTTTTAATTGGTATGTTTATATTTACGAAAGTTACTAAGAGTTTTGAGTACCTTTTAATCCAAAATCGTAAATCCAAAATCTAAGCAATGGCCCTATCATTCCTCTGCGTATCCACATTTTTTAAAGGTAACGAATTCTTACGCTCGTGCAAACAAGCGGGCAATACGGTTTATCTCTTGACCAACAAAAAATTAGAACATAAACCGTGGGTAAAAGAATTTATTGATGAAATTTTTTATGTTGATGAAGATTTACATGGCTTGTTTGATATGAGTGAAATCATTTTGGGGCTTGCCTACATGATGCGTTCTAAAAAAGTGGATAGAATTGTCGCTTTGGATGATTTTGATGTGGAAAAGGCGGCACATCTACGGGAACATTTCCGTATTCCAGGCATGGGGCAAACTACGAGTCGGCATTTCAGAGATAAACTGGCAATGCGGGTGAAAGCCCAAGAGGCGGGGATAAAAGTACCAATGTTCAGTAGCCTTTTCAATGACCACGATATTTTTGAGTATTCACAAAAAGTTACGTTCCCGTGTGTAGTAAAACCCCGTTCGGAGGCTTCGGCAACGGGGATTAAAAAGGTTTATAATACTGAACAATTATGGGAGGTAATCCATCATCTTGGCGACCGTCGGCATGAGTATTTAGTAGAGCAGTTTCGCCCAGGCGATGTTTTTCATGTAGATTCATTATCGGTAAATGGTAAATTTGTTTTCACCCGTTGCAGTCAATATCTCTCAACACCCATGGAAGTGGCTCATGGTGGTGGCATCTTTCGGTCGGTAACGGTGCCGTTTGGTTCAAAGGACGATAAAGCCCTTCAGAAAGCCAATATGCAAGTGATGAAAGCATTTGGTATGAACTATTCTGCCAGTCATTCGGAGTTCATTAAAGACCATGAAACAGGGGAAATTATTTTCTTGGAAACGGCTTCCAGAGTGGGCGGAGCAAATTTAGCGGAAATGGTGGAGGCTTCATCAGGCATTAATCTTTGGCGGGAATGGGCTAAAATTGAAACGGCAGTGGCAAAAGGAGAAGAATACGTTTTGCCCGAAGTAAAAAACGATTATTCAGGTATAATAATCTCCCTATCCAATCATCAACATCCTGATACAGAAGGCTTTACTGACCCAGAAATCTACTGGCGAATGGATATGGAACATCACATCGGTTTCATCGTAAAATCAGATAATCGAGAAAGAGTGCTTGAAATTTTGGAGGAATATACCCAAAGGATTTACGCTAATTATCACGCCTCTGCTCCCGTGCCTGATAAGGCAACAAGTTAGCATTAGAAAAAGAGTGAACGGAGGAAGGGGGATAGGAAAGAAACATTAATGTATTCCCTCTGTCTCCCTTCCTCCTTTTTTCCTGCCTACACTAAAAACTATTTTCTCTTATAAAAATACAATTTTACGGGCGTTTTACTCCCACTTTCTTCACTAATGGTATAATATCCAAAGCCGTCTTGGGCGAAACAGATACCTTCGCCTTGGGGTTCAAGAGTGTAGGGAAGTATGGTTGGATTTCGTTTCATGGCATTAGGAATAGTTTCATTAGCAACTCTTCGCCAATGGAAGATTTGGAAGTAACTTTTAACGATAATCTCCTGATTATCCACTGATACATTTCCATCTGTTAGATAAAGTTGTTGTCCAGAACCCGTTGAAAAAGTCGTTAATTCTTGGATAAATTCAGCCGTTATAGTTTGCGTATATGACTGCGGGTAAGGCAAACGATATAGCCTTTTCGTGCTTTCTCTTTTACTAATAATGAAAATATCTTTCGTACTTTGGTCAATCAAAATCGTCTCGGCATCCCTTGCACCATCGGGATATTTGTAAGAAATTTTCTGAACGTTTTTCAAGGTATTTGTTTTGGGTGTACTGGCAGTAATTTCGGGTTCGGGAACACGATAAATGGCACAGTCTGCGTAAGCGGCATTGTTATCACCAACTTCTCCCACATAAATAAACGAGCCTTCGGGGAAATTAGCCATGCCGATTGCTTCCCAATCACGATTAGTTGCTCCTTCTAAATAAAACTCACGAGTGCCTTTTCCATTGGCATCCATTGAGTAAATACGATTAGCATCACCGCTATCATTATGAGTCCATAACAAGCCTTTGTTTCGATAACTCGCCACGATTCCAGAGGCTTCATTAATCGTTTTATTTTCGATAACACCCAAATCCTGAGCCTCATTGAATGAATCGGACGTTGAAATCGTTTCCATGCAAGACGTACATGAAAGAAAAATAAGGGGCAAAAAGTACTTTTTCATGGGAAAGAATTTATGGGTTTTGAGGTTGTTTTATCATCAATTAACTCTTGTCAGTTAACTCTTACAAGGGTTTTAAACTTTTGTAAGAGTTAATCCGTTGAATTTGTCCCTCATAAACAACGTAAAATTACCTCCTTAAATTGAACCTTTCGCATTAATTTTACCGATAAATAAGCCAACGGTCAATTATGATTACCCATTTTTGAAAAAAAATGGGTTTCTACTTATCTTTATGGTCTGTTTTTTCGTTAAAGATTTACCCATCAACGAAAAGCTGTTAAAAGGCTATGCAAAAAACTGTACTTACGTTAATTTTTACATCATTTTGTCTATTCGGATTTGCTCAAAGCAAGCCCCAGTATAGTCAGTATATGATGAATAGCTACTTGATAAATCCCGCTATTTCAGGGATTGAAGATTATATAGATGTCAAAACGGGTTATCGAAATCAATGGACGGATTTTCCAGGTGCTCCCGTGACCTATTATGTATCTGCTAATATGCCCATTGGCAAGCCTGACCGTACCAGCACGGGAGCAACGCCTAATATCAGCAAAACCATTCGTCGTCCACTTTCACTTTCTACGGAATTTAGAGGAGCTCCCCGTGTACCTGGGCATCATGGCGTAGGTATTGCTATCGTGAGCGACCATATCGGGCAAACTTCACAGAACAGCATCACCGCCAGTTATGCCTATCATATTCCTATTTCGGGAACTATGAAATTATCCGTTGGGGCATCGGGAGGAATTACGCAGTATAGTTTAGATTTGGGCAGTATTCAAGTAAAAGACAATCCCGACCAAGCCGTTTTGGCAAATACTAAATTAAACGCCACTCAACCTTACATCAATTTAGGGGCATGGCTGTATTCAAGGCATTTTTATTTAGGGCTTTCTGCCAACCAATTACTTTTTGATAATTTTAATTACACTAACAAAGACCAAGCCGTTAGCACCTATTCTTGGCTCGGTACTTCATATCCACATTATTTTCTGACGGCAGGGGTAAGATTTGAACCCAACGAAGAATGGGCAATTATTCCCTCAATGCTCATCAAAAGAGTCAGTCAAGCCCCAATGAGTTATGATGTAAACGTGAAGGCAATCCATAAAGACCGCTTTTGGTTTGGGCTTTCGTATCGTCATAAAGACGCTGCGGTGGGTTTAGTTGGCGTAAATATTAGTTCATTTATTAATCTTGGGTACTCTTATGATTATACACTTTCAAGTCTTAATGAACGCTCTAAGGGTTCGCATGAAATAGTATTAGGCATTATGTTGAATAATCGCCATCGAATTGTTTGTCCACAGAATAATTGGTGATTAAGAGTTTATGAGTTTAAAGTTCATGAGTTCAAGGACTCATAAACTTTAAACTCATAAACTCTCTTAAAAATATTTCCAAAACGCCCACAGTTTTCTTTTCTTCAAATACTGTAAATCATCATCATTTTGGTAGGCTTCTTTTTCAAAACTAATATTTCGATAGGCTTGATTTGGCGTTTGTCCCCGTAATCTATGTATCAGATATTCAAGGATATACCAAATAAAAAACGGTAAAATAAGTAGTTCAATTTGTTGTTTGAAATGAATCCGTTCATGGTTTATCAGCACCTTTGAAGGCGATTTATATTTAACCAAAAGGAACGGAAATAAAGCCATTCCGTTGGCTCGCATTGAAGGGAAATGTATGATAAAAAAACGCATTAGCTATGAGTAATATTCAATAAAATTGGGCACAAAACCTCACCCAATCATCTCAAATCCACAATAAGACACCAACACTTTCGGAATTTTAATCCCCTCCGCCGTTTGATTATTCTCTAAGATTGAAGCTAAAATACGGGGTAAAGCCAAAGCCGAACCATTCAAAGTATGCAATAATTGAGATTTCCCTTCGGTTTTCATTCTGAGTTTCAGACGATTGGCTTGATAAGTTTCAAAATTAGAAACTGAACTTACTTCCAACCAACGCCCCTGTGCTGCCGACCATACTTCCATGTCATACGTGAGGGCAGAGGTGAAGCCCATATCACCTCCGCACAGCCGCAACACACGGTAGGGCAATTCTAATTTTTGGAGTAAACTTTGTACGTGCAGAGACATTTCTTCCAAAGCGGCATAAGAATTTTCGGGTTTTTCGATGCGGACAATCTCAATTTTATCAAACTGATGCAAACGATTTAAACCACGCACGTGAGCCCCCCAAGAACCCGCCTCTCTACGGAAACAAGGCGTATGACCCGCATTTTTTATGGGCAAATCAGTTTCCTGCAAAATCACATCACGGTACATATTTGTAATCGGTACTTCGGCAGTTGGGATTAAGAATAAATCGTCTTCAGTGGCGTGATACATTTGTCCGTCTTTATCGGGTAATTGCCCAGTGCCAAAACCTGATTCTTTATTAATCAAAATGGGTGGTTGGATTTCTTTATAACCCGCAGCGATGGCTTCGTCCAAGAAGAAATTTATCAAAGCTCGTTGAATCCTTGCCCCTTTTCCTTTGTAAACGGGAAACCCCGCCCCAGCAATTTTATTACCTAATTCAAAATCTATAATATCATATTTCTTAATTAAATCCCAATGCGGCACTGAACCTTCTGGCAAAGTTGGAATTGTGCCATTTTCCAAAATAATTTCGTTTTCTTCGGGTGTTTTTCCTGCGGGAACGCTGGCGTGAGGGAGGTTAGGTAAAGTTACCAATGCTTCATAAAGCTCTGATTCTAAAACTTTTAAAGACTCTTCCAATTCCTTTGAACGTACTTTCAAATTCCCCGTTTCAGCTTTGGCAACTTCGGCTTCTTCTTTTTTACCCAATTTCATCAAGCCACCAATTTCTTTGGCAAGGGCATTTGATTTGGCGAGTGTTCCATCCAATTCTACTTGGGTCTCACGGCGTTTTTCATCCAAAGCCAGTATTTGTTCCACGGCTTCTTCTCCACCTTTGAAATATCTTTTGTTTAAGCCCGCAATGGTTGCGGCTTTATTTTCTTTGATTTGTTGTATTTGTAACATGATTATTTTAATGCTAAAAATTAATTTTCCATACCGCACTTGCCACTTTGGCCATATCAGTTTGTCTAATTTTTATGGTTAATGGAGTCCAATCGTCATAATTTATTTTGCTATTGGACAGCATATATTGACTCTTCTCGTAAGATTTTTTCTTACTTTCAAATGATTGATTTCCAATATTTTTATTTATTTTATCTTCCAAAAGTGAGTAATTACCTAACGCATATAGGTATTGCTCTTTGTCGGATATTTTGAAGTTTTCGTCCCAAGATTCACTTGGATTTTCGGGGTAAATATGTTCAATTGTCGCAGAGGCATCTTCAAATTGATATTCTTTTTCAGCAATTTGATTTTCTAAACTAAACAGAATATAGCGAATCAATTTTTTATTTCGGGACGAATTAGTATCCAAATTTTTTGTACTAAAATTTGACTTAAAATTCTCATCAGAGACATACACAGATTTAAGCTCATTAAAAACTTGTGTCGCATTTACTAAACTCTTATTAAAAACCCCCATGCTTGCTTTATTATACTTCCCTTCAAGTTCATTTGGGTTCAATCCACTAATTGTTAAATACCTAAATGAAAGTGTAACAATTCCTTTCAATAATTTTACAAATTCCGAGGGAGAGAAGTTTTTATAAGCACAAAGCATCAGTGGATAGCATTGTGTAACTCTTAATAATTTTAAGGTATTAATACTTTCTCTTGCGTTCTGAAAATCGTCCCATAAGCTATCTCCTGCATCGGACAATGCGGTATAGACAGGAGCTAAATCTTGTAATTCTGTCAGCAAATTTAATACATCGTTTGCCTTTTTAATTTTATTTTTGATGGCTTTGAATAGTGTTTGCTTTCTCTCAAGGTCATTTCGGGAGTTCCAATAGTGTCTTAGAAAAGATGTTAAATCATTTTCTGATAATTGGTCATTAATGTCTTGCCACTGTCTTTCTGCCTCTACGATTGTTGCAGAATCATCTGAATCCGCCGTTGAAAATAGAAAGTTTTTTAATAAATCGGCTGTTGATAATTTTACACCTCTGGCATTAAGTGTTTCAAAAACTTTATAGGCATTTAAGTCATCAGTGACCTCAATTACCGTAAATGTCAACTTCTCTGCTAATTCTTCTTCCAAAAAAACCGCTAATTTTTCTCCTGATTTCTCTATGCTGAACTTAGATCTAATCTGTGTATAAAAGAATTGCAATGCGTGATTGAGTTTTTTTTCTGAAGGCTTTAAACTTCTTGGATTTGTTGGAGTCCGAAGTCTCAAGCTATAACTCTGATAAAAATCATTGTTATTTTTATTTAATGTCAACTTGCTTGATGGTAATAAAGAACCTGATGGAGTATTACTAATAAAACGTTCAGTTAACTTCTCCTTTCTTTTACTGTTATCATTTGTTTCAACACCTTGTTGTATCCACTCTTCCAAAAGTTTAATACCCGCTAAATAAATAATTGACAGTGTTGCAATACGTTGTTGTCCATCAATAATCATAAATTGCTTAGTATTGGTTGCCTGTAAAACAATATAGCCCATATAGTGTTTCCCGTCTTCATGCAAATTCTGTACATCAGCCCACAAATCATCCCATTCTTCTTCGGTCCATGCATAATCACGTTGATAAGGCGGAACCACATACGACTTGCCGTTACCAATTATGCTAACAAATGTTGTAAAATCTGCCATTTTTGTTAATTCAGATTATTAATTTTAAAATTTATCCACACAAAGATAAACAAAATAGCCGTGTTGTAAATCATATCACAACACGGCTATTGGGGCAATGCTGTAAATCGTCACGGTGCCGAGAAAATCTCTTTCATCGTATCTTCATACAAAAAACATCTTTCGTTTAAGGCATTTAGGGCTTCATTTTTGTATTTTCCGTGAATTAATAGGGAAATATTATGTTCCGATGCTCCGTAACAAATCATTCGGATGGGGATATTTTTCATGGCTTCCAATACTTTTATCGCAATGCCTTCTTTGTCTGCCGAGAAGTTCCCGACTATACAAACAATGGTTTGGTTTTTATCAACTTCCTCTAAATCAGCGAATTGGCGTAATTCTGACATGATTGCGTCTAAATGTTCATCATTATCAATGGTGATAGAAACCGAAACTTCCGAAGTTGTAATCATATCAACGGGCGTTTTGTATTTCTCGAAAACCTCAAAAACTTTCCGCAAAAATCCGTAGGCATTTAACATACGAGTCGAATGTATGTAAATTGCCGTTAGATTATCTTTGGCAGCAATTGCCTTAATTTCACGGTCGGTAATGGTTTTCGTTGAAATCAAGGTTCCGTAAGCCGAAGGTTCCATGGTGTTTTTCAAACGCACGGGAACGCCTTTCATCTTAGCGGGTGTAATGGTGCTGGGATGCAAAATCTTTGCTCCAAAATACGCCAATTCAGCCGCTTCTTCAAACGATAATTCACGAATTGGAAAGGTCTTTTTCACGATGCGTGGGTCGTTGTTGTGCATTCCGTCAATGTCCGTCCAAATCTGAACTTCTTCCGCTACAATTGCTCCACCAATCAACGATGCTGTATAATCTGAACCACCTCGTTTCAAATTATCTACTTCGCCACGAGGATTTCTACAAATGAATCCTTGGGTAATAAATAATTGTTTATCAGATAGTTGCGACAAAATTGCTCCTAATTTTTCTTCCGTAAATTTCAATACTGGTTCGTTATCAGCATCAATTAACATAAAATCTAAGGCTGGCAACAGAGCCGATTTCACACCTTCTTCACGGCAATAAGCCTCAAACATTTGCGTAGAAAGCAACTCGCCTTCCGCCACGATTTCCTTTTCCTGCTTTACCGAAAAAGGCTTAATATTGACCAAAGAGCGAATAAAAGAAAACTCCTTTTCGATGATAGCTTTTCCTTCGGCGAGTCCTGCGGGCGTTGAATATAATTCCTTGATAAATTCCTCATAATGAGCGTAGAGGGCATTTATTTTGTCAATTGCCTCGTCATCATTATTTGCTTTCAAGGATTCTCCGATGGAGATAAGTCCGTTGGTCGTACCCGAAAGGGCAGACAAAACCACTATTTTACGATTTCCGTCTTCGGTAATCAAATTTTTGATTGAGTGCATTCGCTCGGGCTTCCCCACGGAAGTACCCCCAAATTTCCAAACTTGCATATTTATTGTAATTGTTAATCTTTTACGCTGAATACTCTTTATCCTTAATAGTCTCTTTCACAATAAAAAGCGGTCTATTCTTCGACTGAAAAAATACCCTTAAAACGTACTCTCCTATCACACCGAGGGCAATTAATTGTACGCCGCTAAACAAAATAATCATGAATAATAACGACGTAAAACCTTCAATAACTTCTTGATAAAAGAATTTTTTGATGACTACACTGACAAAATAAATCAGTGCGACCATAACCGTCAATGCACCCAAACGAGAGACAAATTTAATCGGAAATTCGCTGAAATTGAATATTCCATTATACGCCAGTTTGAACAACATCGAAAACGAATATTTCGACTCCCCAGCTTGACGTTCTGAGCGTTCATATTCAACACCAATTTGTTTGAAACCTACCCATGTCCGCATCCCTCGCAGGTATCGACTTTCTTCGGGCATTTTGTTCATAATATCAACGACTCTCCTACTAATCAAGGCAAAATCACCACTATCGAGTGGAATGTCAATATAGGAAATGCTTTTCAAGATTCTATAAAACAAAAAGTAGGCGGAACGCTTAAAAATGCCTTCTTTTCGCTTTTTCCTCACTGCATATACTACGTCATTTCCTTGTTTTAAATACGGATAAAACTCCGTCAAAAGCTCAGGTGGGTCTTGCAAATCACCATCAATGACCATTACGCCTTCTGTGCCTCTTGCATAAGCCAAACCAGCCGTAAGAGCGAGTTGATGCCCATGATTGCGAGCCAAAAATATGCAGTGATAACGCTCATCCGAAAGTGCCAAAACCTGCATTAATTCGGCGGTATTATCACGACTTCCATCGTCAATTAAAACAATTTCAATCCCTAAATCCGATGAATC
Source organism: Cytophagales bacterium (assembly GCA_038230735.1). GTDB lineage: Bacteria > Bacteroidota > Bacteroidia > Cytophagales > Spirosomataceae > Arcicella. Next base: position 8,783 of record JBBRMR010000008.1, on the reverse strand, counting down.
CATGACCTCATTCAATCGTTTGATTAAGTGCGGAAAGGTTTCGCTTTCGTTGTACAAGGGGGCAACTATGGATATTTGAGGAGTGTTCAAAGTTTGGGAATATTTTTAAATATTTTATCGTTCTATAATTTTCAATTTTCAACAATCAATGTTCAATTTTGAAGAAAAAAAACATTGTATGGCATATTGCATTCATAGTTAATAATTCATAACTCATCATTATTTCAATAACCTACCTTCACCGTTTGTTCCGTTTTATACATTTTTCGCTCGTTTCCTTTTACCCAAAATATACCGATTTGATAGGTATCTTTCACTAAATATTTCTCAGGAATTTTAATGGAAAAACCATTATTTTTAAAATTTCCAAGTGAACGTTTCTCGTAAATAAGATACGTTTTTGGGGCAGATTTTAACATTAAATACGCTCCATCATTTAGTCCAAAACCAAAAGGTAAATCAGGATTTTCGATAAAAATTTCATGATTGATAGTTGAAATATTTACTTTAAGCGTTTGATTATCAGCAAAATTACTCAAAATTTCCTTTTCAGAAACCTTAAAAACAGTATTTGTCGGAAATTGGTATATTCCTTTGGGTACAAGTCGCCCCAAGGCAGTTTGTACATAACGGTCAAAATCTGAACCTACATAAGGACCTAAACCAATCTTATTATGCTCTTGATTGAAAGCACGTACCAATAAATCCTTTCTTCGCTCGTGAACTTCGGGGAGGAATTTTAGGTATGAAACAAGGTTAAAGATGATACTGCCGACCAATAAAATGTTAAAAATTCGCTTGCTATTTTGTATCGTTCTCGAACCTGTCAATAACATCAGATAAGCCAAAACCATAAACGTGGCAGGATAGATTTTATAATTGCCCACTATCATCACAAAATACCCAAATCTTGGACGCAAAATGGCAATCACTACGGCATTGATTACCAAGAACAAAAAGCAACCCAAAATGATATAATTGGAAGATTCAGCATTAAACCTTACTTGTAGTTTCGCCCAAAAATTAGGAATTGAAAATTTATCTTTAAAAGGAAAGACACCCTTAAAAATCCACCAAATAGAAATACCAATGAGGAAGAAACCCGCAATAGTTGGGGCAACAGAGCGAATTAAAATTGGACTAAGTGTCTGAAAATCAAGACTTCCTCCCAAATGTGTAAAGAATCCAAAGAAACTTTCGTGTGGGTGCTGAAAGAAATATTGAAAACCTTGGTCGTTGGCTTGGGTATCAAATTTATAGAAGTATAATTTGAAAGTTGCGAGCGTGAAAATTACCCAAACACCCAACATTTTATAACGCCCCTGCAAAGCCAAAATCACGAAGCCAACCATCCAATAAAACAAGCCATTACTCATGGTAAAGCTATCAAAAAATACGGCTAAAACGGCTCCAAAAAACGTCCAGAGCGTGTTTTTTGACAATAAATAAACGCCCAAAAGTCCGAAGAAAACAACGGGTTGATACTGAAAACCTGTGATTGTCCAAAGACTTGTGAGATAATATTGCGGATGCAAAAGCAAGAATGGAACGGGCAGAAAATAGAGCGTAGAAAGTTTTTGTTCCTTGATAACTCGCCAAAAAATCCACAACATTCCGAAAAGCGTAATATTGGAAATAATCGTGAGCGTCTGCATATTGAGCGTCCCCGTGAGGGCGTAATGCAGGAGATTCATCAATTTGGCGTAAACGATGCGGTGTTCGTTATTAGGTTTGAATAATAGCCATACCCTTTTATCAAAGTTTTTGGCTTCGAGAAATCTTCCCAAAAAATCGGGGAAAGCGTCTGTATCGTCCATCCAAGGCACATTCACGGCATAAGTGAAGAGCATCAGTAAGAAAAAAAAGATAGGTAAAATGATACCTATCTGGGTTAATGTTTTTTTCATTTTTGTAGCACTTTTTGACCCGTGGCTGGTGTATTGAGGTGATTCACGGGAAAAGATTCCCGTGAATCATATCATTAAAAATTAATCTTCTCATGCACAATATACTCTGGGCGATTCTTGATTTCCTCGAACATATTGCCCAAATATTCCCCCAAAACACCAATCGTCAGTAGTTGAATTCCTCCAAAAAATATGAGGGCAATAATGGTGGAAGCCCAACCTGGCACGATACTATTTTGACGATAAATCAGTCCCGTAATTACCCAAATTGCTAAACCGATTCCCACCAAAACGCTGATTAAACCCATCGTAAGGGCTAATTTCAAGGGTTTTTTACTAAAATACAAAAGGCTGGTAGAGGCAAATTTAATCATCTTCGAGAGGGGATATTTAGTCTCTCCCGCAAAGCGTTCCTCCCGTACATACACAATCGGCACTTGTTTGAAGCCAATCCAACTAATCAATCCACGAATGTATTTATTCTTTTCGGGAAGGCTTTTGAAGGCTTCGATAACGTGTTTATCAATTAGCCTGAAATCACCAGTGTCCACAGGAAGGGGCGTATCGGACAGAAAATTAATGAGTTTATAAAAACTTCTTGCCGACCATTTTTTGAAAAACGTCTCCCCTTTTCGCTCACCTCTCATGCCATAAACAACATTGGCATTTTGTTCGAGGTGCATTTTTATCATTTCTGGAAACAATTCTGGGGGGTCTTGGAGGTCGGCATCTATGATGATGGCTACGTCTCCTACACAAATATTGATTCCTGCCGTTACGGCTGGTTGATGACCAAAATTTCTGGAAAAACTCAATACTTTTACGTGTTCATCCTTTTGGGCGAAACCACGCAATAATTCAAGCGTTTTGTCTCGACTGCCATCATTGATAAAAATCAGTTCATAGCCCCGATGTTCAAAACCCCGCATGGTTTTATCGACCCGCTCGTAAGTATGCGAAATTACTTGTTCTTCATTGAAACAGGGAATGATGATGGATATGTATAAGTCTTTGTTAGTCATTATTTTTCTTTCAAAATTATCACTTTCTTCTCAAAGTACGTGGCGTAGCATTTATTCCAAAGGTGTTGTTCGTTAGTTTTTATTTCGTCAAAACATAAAGATTTGGGAATATTTTTTAGCGAAGCCACATAGACTGTATCACTTTTTGAGGTTCTGATGTGTTCATAACGCTGAGTCATTTCTTGGTCGTAGCGTTTGGCAATGCCCAAGCGGATGTCTGTGTACATGGTTTTTAGGTTTTGACCATAACTATTTTTTGGAATAGTTAGATTTATCATAAACATATACAATATGAATCCAAATGTATATAACATACTACTTATTTCCCATTCGATAGGATATTGATAATGTATGAGTGTAATTATATAAAAGAAGCCTACACTAAAAATAACAAAAATAATATTATTCACACGATCGGGCACTCCCATATCATTGCCATAGTGAATTACAAAAAACATTACAAAAATTAATACAACTAATGCAATATTAATTATCCAAATAGGAACTTTGAAATAAGATTTATGACCCAACAAATGATACTTTTTTAGAAAAACTACTTTATAGGCAATTCCTGCTGGCAAGAGATATTTAAGCCAAATTATTATACTAAAAAATGTAGATTTCAAAGCATTTTTCAAAGACAGTCCAATGGCTCCACCCATCAAATTTCCACCAACCAAACGCACTTGATTTCCTTTTGCTTGGATTACCCAAAAATAGGCAAAATATAGGCCAATGAGCATTAAAGTGAAAATAAAAGTCTCAAATCGTTTCTCAAAAACTAAGATATAAAACCAAATCATGCCCAAAAAGGCAATCGTACAAAGCATCATTACTTCGTTTGAACCCACAATAAAAAATACCAAAGTGGCAGCTAATAGGGCAATTGGATATTTGATATTTTGATATTGAGGTTGGTAAAACCTCAGCATAACCACAATCAAATACAGAAAACAACAAAGCGAAGTAGGAAAAATAAAAACGGAAGTGTACCAAAAAAAGGTATCAACTACGCTGGATGAAAAGATGATAAAAATGCTCAGAAACGTAGCGGCAAGCAATAACTGGTTGGCTCGTGAGGGTTTCAGAATTTCGCCAATGAAAGTATAAATGGCGTGAAATAGTAAGCCCAGAATGAAAATAGGCATCACTTTCACGAACCAAAAGACTCCGTAAGCCAAGGGCGTAGCATGAAAAATCATGTTGGAAAAATATCGTCCCGACCAACCTTCATAATAGAATTTTTGGGCAGCCCAAAAACCATGATCACGGGTCATGTAGGCGAAACAATAATCATCCGCAACGGAAGGATGATTATAAAATGCTAAAATCCCAATCGGGATGATGGTTATCGCAAAAAGTAGCCACAGGGCTGAATTGGCAAGGTTTTTCAAGGGTAAGTTTATGAGTGTAAAGTTTAGGAGTGTGGAGTTTAAGAGTAGAAAGTTTAGGCGTTTAGGAGTTGTTTTACTCATAAACTTTAAACTCATAAACCCATAAACTCACTTTTACAGTTTTATTTTCAAATTACTATACTGAATATTATATTTTCCATCTTGAATTTTCAATAAACCAATAGTGTATTCGTCTGGAATGAAAGTATTTTTTAGAATATCGGTTTCAAAGCCCTTCCAGAAAAGATTTCCTCTGAAAAGTAAATCCTTTCGACTCTTATTTTTTTGTCTATTTAAAGGTAATAAATACGTATTTTTCTTCGATTTTAGTACTACGTTCTGCTCAATTTCTAAGGGATTTTCCACATCAAGCATTTCATTTTTCAAGACAAACCGGTCTTTCTTTTGTTCCAAAATAAAAGATAAGTCGCTGATAGACTGAACACTATCTTTATTGATGGCTTCTTGAAATGGGGTAAATGGCAAAATGGGTAATTTATAAACGCCTGTTTTGATTGCTTCTACATTGACCACATCCACCTGAGCCGTCCAATCATTATCAAATGGATACAAAACCCAACTATTATGGTACTTAAAATTGAAGGCTGCCGAAACTAAACGCTCTCGATAATAGACGTTGTAATCGTGCCAAAAATAGTAAGAATATGCGTAAAGAAAGCCAGTAAGGGGTAAAAAAGCCGCTAAAACTATTTTACGGAACGTTCCTTTAGTCAATAATAGACTAAATAAGTATGCCAAGCACATTAACAAAACACTCATAAAACGATAGCGACTGGCGAACATTTCTTCAAAACCATGCTCGCCCGTATAGCGTGAGTAAGCAACCGCCCCCGCCGACATACACAAGGCAATCATGGAAGCCACCAAGAATAAAATATCTGATTCTTTTTCGGAATTTTCCTTCGGCAGCATTTTAAAATACTTTCTCAGAAGCCAGATTCCGCCATAAATCAAAGATCCGATGATGATAAATCCAACCGTTGTGGCGGTAAATGGTGATATTTTATGAAAATCCTGCACATCCATATACGAACCCAACATTAATACAAAACCCGTAAGAATATTGGGAATCGAAAAGGCTGGCGGCACAATGGGGGAAGGTTTGTAATTGCTAAAATAAACCGCCAAGCAAACTGTAGCAACCACCACCATAATGCCCAATGCTTTGTATCTCTTCTGATAAATTAACAATAAAGAAGCGGGGAAAAATACGAACATTCCGTTACTGAAAATGAATGTTACGAAAACCGCCGAAAGCATGGCGTACAAAAAATATCGTGGTTTTTGATAACTCAGGAAGTACAAAGTAACCATTTGCCAAAGCCCAATCGGATAATAAAGCCAAGCACAACCCATCCAAAATTGGTTTTCAAAGGTTTGCATTTGGAAAAGTAAGAAAGGAATTGGCAAAAAATAAGCGATATTCCAAGCGTGTTTTTGGAAGAACCGCCAAAACAAAAAAAGGATTCCGAATAAAGTTAAATTGCCAATTTGGGCGAAGGTAAAAAAGTTTAGCGTTCCCGTAATCTTATACAATAACCAAGCTACCAACCTCGAAACGGGCGTTTTGTGTTCGGTAATGGTGTGTTGTCGCATGAAAATCCAAAAGGCTTCGGACAACGACTGACTTTTATTGACATCCACAACCGCCTTGGTGTAATAGAGGTTATCGTCTAAAAAAGGGACGTTGATGGTATATTGCCAAACGTAATAAACAAAAAATAGAATTGGGGTCAGTCCTAAGAGTATGGTAATATATTTTGACGTGCTAAATTTCATGCGTTGGATTTTCGTATCAAGGGATAAATCAAAACTGACCCCAAAATTACCAAAGTTCCGAGGTAAAACCCTGATGTCATGCGTTCTTTTTCACCAAAAATTAAATAAGCGAAGATAATTCCGTAAACTGGTTCGAGATTTAGGGTCAAAGTGAAGGTAAATGCCGAGAAAATTCTGAGTAAATCTACCGATTTTGAATAGGCGTAAATCGTACAAACGAAGGCTAAAATAAAAATCCAAAGCCAATCCCAACCTTTTGGAATGACTGACATCGTAGAATCTCCCAAAAATAAAATGTATAAAACTGGAATGATAGTGGTAATTACCACACCCATCATTTCGTAAAAAGTAATGATTTGGGGTGAATATTTTTTACCAAATTGCCCATTCAAGATAGAAAAAATCGCTCCTAAAAGTCCCGAAGTTACACCCAAAATGATACCCCAAATATGGTTAAATTCAAATAAAAAAATGAGATAAAGCCCCAAAATTACCACAATTCCCAACACAATTTCAAGGGGTTTGATGCGAGTTTTATTCATAAATGGCTCAATGATACTCGTCCAAAGTGAGGTAGTGGCAATACCTGCCAAAGTAATAGAGATATTGGAAATTTTGATAGCGTAAAAGAATGTAAACCAATGCAAAGCAATCACGAGACCACCCGTAGCTAATAATTGCCATTTGCCTTTTCGATCAATTTTAGTTGATAAGCCCTTGATTTTGAAGTAAATATAAAATCCTGAAGTTGCTAAAAAGGTACGAAAAAAAACTAATCCCAAAGTATGAATGGAAGTGAGTTGCCCCAAAATGGCGGTGAATCCATAGATGAGGACTACGAAATGTAGGGTGAAATAATCTTTAAAAGTGGCTTTCATATTATGTTATATTGTTGAGGCGATATTTTATAGAGACAAGGCACTGCCTCGTCTAAATCAACGTATAGTAATCGGACAGTGAATTAGACAAGGTATTACCTTGTCTCTACAAAATGAAATCATCATCTTGGCACAGTTCTATACAAAATCAAGCCAATAAATGAGAAGACAATATTGGGCAACCAAACCGCCAATATTGGGGGCATTCCGCCAGATTGGGCAATGCCTTTGCTCATCATAAAAAACAAAATGTACATAAATGCCAACACAAAACCCAAAGCAATCTGAAAACCTACGCCTCCCCGAGACTTACGGGCAGATACCACCACACCAATTACCGTGAGAATTACCATGGCAAAGGGATTGGCAAAACGAAGATATTTTTCAATCAAAAAAACCTCAATGCCATCCGCCCCACGACTTCGTACTTTGCTGATGGTTTGTTCTAATTCGGGCATCGTGAAGGTTTCATGGAGTTGATATTTACTGTCAAAATCTTTGGGATAAAGGTTCAATGTCGTATCTTTTTTGATGCCGTAAACCAATTTCTCTTTACCATCTTTCAGAAAATAGCGAATTCTATAATCTTGAATTGCCCATTTGCGGTGCGTAGAATCCCAAACGATTCTGTCCGCTAATAACTTCTCTGTCAAACGATTACCTTCTATTTTATCCAAAGCAAAACGATAACCTGTCTGCGAACCCGTATCGTAACTTTCTATATACGCATAATCTGTTGGTCCGATTTTGATATGAACATCTCTTCCACTGTAATAATAATTGCCACCTTCCACATATTTTCGTTCAAAGGCGATTCGGGTTTTATTAGCAATGGGAATGACCCAACCTACCATCATAAAAGTAAGTATTCCCAGAATAGTTGCTCCAATAATGTAGGGGCGTAAAAAACGATTAAAACTCACTCCTGTACTCAGAATGGCAATAATTTCAGTCCTTGCCGCCATATTTGCCGTGAAGAAAACGGTGGCAATAAAGACCATCAGAGGACTAATATAATTTGCCCAGTAGGGAATAAAATTGAGGTAATAGTCCCACAGAATTTCATGCAGAGGGGCTTTATTATCAATGAAATTATCAATCTTTTCGGTATAGTCAATCACCATAATAATCGTTACGATTATGAGAACCGCAAAGAAATACGTTTTCAAGAATTTTTTGATGATGTATAAATCCAGAATTTTCATACCACAAATTTACGAATAAAAATCCTCTTCGAGTGGAAGGTGATTTTTTTGGAATGAAATTAACATTTTTTAGGATAGCCGTTACACTCTAAAAAAGCAAAATTGGGAATACCCATAAATATTTATAAAATTTTTCTGGACTCCATTTCTTTTTTTATTTCTTTCAACTCATTAGGCGTTTTTCTGAAAACATAAGCCACCAAAAAAGGCAAGAGAGTAACAAAGAAACTTCCTTTATGTGTGGCAGCCCAAACGGCAACACCAATACTAAATCCCACAAAGAGGGCAGCAAAAATTTGCGATTGTTTTCTTTTTTTTAACTCTTGTTGTAATTCTTGTTCAGTTAATTCGGGAAGCGATCTTTGTTCCATTTTATTCGGGTTTAATTTGTGACGTTTTGTACAGGAAACCAGTGATATGGTAGAAAGTTTTAAAATTAAGTAATTGTTTCTAATTAAACGTCGTTTTGAATTCTGTGAAATGCTTAGGTTCGTTGAAATCAATGTTAAGTTTTTTTCCAATTTGATTCATAATTGTTTCGACAGCCTCATTTAGTATATCAAATGATAGATAGTCT
>JBBRMR010000007.1:0-99904 GCA_038230735.1 Cytophagales bacterium | reverse complement strand
TCAGCAGTTCGCTTCGCCAAAAGTTCCACTTGGTCAAAAACTGATTCTTTGATGCAAAATGTTTCATCCGTAAAACAATCCACAAATGCGTCTAATTGCTCGCCCGTTTGCACCCAACTATCGGCTTCATTCTCGACCATTCTTTGCATCATACCCAACGTAACATCGGGCTTTCCTGCTCGCTTCCAGACCACGCTACCCGCAAAAGCGGGAATGTAAGCAAAATCAGAATTTTCGGTAATGAATTCTACCATATCCACTTCGGGATTGGTTTCAGAGAATAATTTTCGGTATAATTTGAGGAAATATTTATTGCCAAAAGTCATGGCAGAATTGGAAGAATCTACGGGCAGAACTCTGGAAGAAATGGTTGCTTTGATGTCTTCACCCGATAAACCTTTGCCCCGCATGAAGTCAATTTTACTATTTTCTTTTTGAACAACTGTATCACCATTTGCCACGTGCTGAAAAAGCGATTGCTGGAAACGTTCATCGTAAATGGCATCGATTACCAAACCCCGCTTTTCGTTGATATAAGCTAACGTGATAATGCCTTTGGGAGCAACGTCTTGACTCACTGACGAATCTATGAAAGATACGGGCAGTAAATAATTTTCCGTTTCGCCATCTGCATATTTTACCTCCACAATAAAAAGTAGAGCGATGGAGTCTTTGATAGGAATTTCAATTGAGAATTTTATTTTGAATTTGTCCTGCAAGCGAGCCTTTCCCGCAAACCAGCGGCAGGTATTCATGTAAGGCGACAACACGCTCGTCTCGAATTCGTGCATCAATTCTTGGTCATACTGGATGTCTTTCCAAGCCTGTTTGGAGGTCAATGAGGTTGTGTTATCGGTCATATTTATTCAAATGGTATTATTCAGTCCTAAATTTAGAATATAATTAGATACAAAAAAACGAAGTGTATAAAATATGTAAATATTTTCGAGTAAAATAAAATTTTGCATTATCCTAAGTTTTTGATAATCAAGGCATTTTGTATTTTGGAGAAAAATATTTTGTCTTTTTATCCTTTTGCATTTGCCAATTAAAAAAATCCCCGTACCTTTGCACCACCAAAAACGAAAAAGAATCACAAAATCTGAAACGTTTTTAACCCATTATGGTCCGTTCGTCTAGGGGTTAGGACACGTCCCTTTCACGGATGAAACACGGGTTCGATTCCCGTACGGACTACTATTATTTATCATAAAGCACTGTATATCAGTGCTTTATCTGTTTTGGGGGATATAGACTCCAGAAAAGAGCATTGTAGGCACAATGTTCTTTCTTTGTTTTGTGGGCTTTTATTTAGAAATTGCACCTACATAAACCGTACTCCACAATTTTACCGCTCCCCATGACTTTACACGACTATATTGATAAACTCAACCGAAAATTTAGACTTGGAAACTCCACCGAACATACTTTCAGAGGTAATTTAGAAACCCTTATCGAAGATTTAATCCCCCATGTTTCTGCTACGAATGAACCCGCTGGACAAAAGTGTGGTAAGCCTGATTATGTGCTGATGAAAAACGATATTCCGCTTGGTTATATCGAAGCCAAAGATGTGGGCGACAAAGACCTTGAAGGAAAAAAGTTCAATAAAAGTCAGTTCGACCGCTACAAGTCTGCTTTGAATAACCTCATTTTTACGGATTATCTGAGTTTCCATTTCTATCGTGATGGTGAGAAAAATGGAGAAAATATTTCAATCGGTAAAATAGAAGATGGTTCAATTGTGGCTCTGCCAGAGAATTTTGCCACTTTTACTGACCGTCTCAAAGATTTTTGTGCTTCCAAAGGCACACAAACGATTCGGAGTTCCAAAAAACTATCGGCAATGATGGCGGGGAAGGCTCGTTTGCTTTCAAATATCATTGAATTAGCCTTAAATTCTGATGCTACGCACAATGAGGACGGAACGCCGCCCGACAGTACCCTCAAAGACCAAATGGAAGCCTTTAAGGAAATCTTGATTCACGATATTACCGCCGAAGGTTTTGCCGATATTTACGCCCAAACCATCACTTACGGAATGTTTGCGGCTCGTTTGCATGACCCAACTTTGCCCACATTTAGCCGTCAGGAAGCAGCGGAACTTATCCCGAAATCTAACCCTTTTCTCCGCAAACTCTTTGGCTACATTGCGGGTCCTGACCTTGATTCACGCATTAAATGGATTGTGGATGATTTGGTAGAAATTTTCTTGGCTTGCGATGTCAAACAAATTTTGAAGGATTACGGGAAGTCTTCGGGCATGGAAGACCCTATTATTCACTTTTACGAAAATTTCCTGAGTGAATACGACCCCGCACTCCGCAAAGCTCGTGGGGTTTGGTACACGCCACAGCCCGTAGTGAGTTTTATTGTTCGGGCGGTGGATGAAATCTTGAAAACTGAGTTTCATTTGCCACAAGGACTTGCTGATACTTCCAAAACAACTATCCAAAAAGCTGTATTTACCAAAGCTACTGCCGATAGTCGTTCAAAAACTAAGATGGTAATGGTTGATGAGGAAGTGCATAAAGTAGAAATTCTTGACCCTGCCACGGGTACGGGTACGTTTTTGGCGGAAACCATCAAACATATTCACAAGAAATTTTCGGGACAAAAAGGACTGTGGAGTAATTACGTGGAAAACCATTTACTGTCCCGTCTAAACGGTTTTGAGTTGTTGATGGCTTCCTACGCAATGGCTCATTTGCAGTTGGATTTGCTCCTGACCGAAACGGGCTACAAACCCACTCTCCCCTCTACGGGAGGGGCTGGGGGAGGCTCTCAAAGAATCAGGGTGTATTTGACCAATAGTTTGGAAGAACACCACCCCGATACCAGTACGCTTTTTGCCAATTGGCTAAGTTCGGAAGCCAACGAAGCCAATCATATTAAGCGTGATAATCCTGTGATGGTGGTAATGGGCAATCCGCCTTACAGTGGTGAAAGTGCCAATAAAGGCGAGTGGATAATGAAACTCATGGAAGATTATAAAAAAGAACCAGGGGGAACAGAAAAATTGAACGAGCGTAACCCAAAATGGATTAATGACGACTACGTGAAGTTTCTACGTTACGGACAGCATTTCATTGAAAAAAGTGGCGAAGGAATTGTTGCCTTTATTAATCCACACGGATTTTTGGATAATCCAACTTTTAGAGGGATGCGGTGGAACTTGCTGAAAACTTACGATAAGATTTATACCATTGATTTACACGGTAATAGTAAGAAAAAAGAGGTCTCGCCCGATGGTACGCCCGATGTCAATGTCTTTGATATTATGCAGGGCGTTTCCATTAATATTTTTGTAAAAACGGGTAAAAAGAAGGCTAATGAATTAGGGAAAGTTTTTCATTTTGATTTGTTTGGGAAAAGAGAATTTAAGTATGACTTTCTAACTGGAAATTCACTCAAAACGATTTCTTACAAAGAATTACCCAATCTATCCCCTAATTATTTCTTTGTGAATAAAGATTTTGACGAAAAAGAAAATTATGAAAAAGGATTTTCTATCAATGAAATATTTACTTCCAATAGTATTGGAATTGTAACAGCAAAAGACTCTATTTTAATAAATAATTCTAAAATATTGTTAATAAATAGTGTTGAAAATTATTATAAAATTAAAGCTAATACTGGCTTAATAAAACAATGTTTTTATCGTCCTTTTGATACAAAATTTATTTATTATGATACAAAATTGATAGAGAGAGGGAGAGAGAAAGTAATGAAAAATTTTCTTATCGGTGAAAATCTCGGTTTGTTAGTAACAAAAGCATTTCAAGATAATAGTTACCGTCATGTTTCTATAACTAACAGAATTTCAGAGGCAATATTTTTGTCAGGAACTACTGGTTCTAACGCAATGAATTTCCCCATATATCTCTACTCTGACCGAAATGATTTATTCGCAAAAACCGAAAGAACGCCAAACCTAAACCAAGCCATCATTGATAAAATGGCAGAAGGTTTAGCCTTAAAATTCACCCACGAAAAAGAGAAAACCACAGGCACTTTCGCTCCAATTGACGTTTTGGACTACATTTATGCCGTTTTGCACAGTCCAACCTATCGAGAGAAATACAAGGAGTTTTTGAAAATAGATTTTCCAAGAGTTCCGTACCCAAAATCCTATAAGGTTTTTAAAAACCTTATAGGATTAGGCAGCCAGTTACGCCAAATTCATTTATTAGAAAGTCCCGTAGTGGAAGAATACATCACCGAATATCCCGAAGATGGAAATAATGTGGTGGGTAAAATTCGTTTTGAAAACGTCGGCGAGGTTCAAAACCTCGCCGACGTTAAAGGAAGAGTTTACATCAACGAAAATCAGTATTTTGATAAAGTACCCGAAACCGCTTGGAATTTTTACATCGGTGGCTATCAACCCGCCCAAAAGTGGCTCAAAGACCGCAAAGAGCGTGAATTGAGTTTTGAGGACATTCTGCATTATCAAAAAATAATAGTAGCCCTAACGGAAACTGCCCGAATTATGCAAGAAATTGATTTGGTGGGCGTGGAGTAGGAAAAATATACTAAATTTACCATTGAACAGCGGGTAATGCCAACGTTCCCCAGCCAAAGGGTAATCAATTGATTGTCTTTTGGTTTTTAATAATTTTAAACTAAATTCATGAAAACCGCACCACGCACCATGACCATAGGAATTATTTTGATACTGATAGGCATTTGTGCCATTGTTTCAGGCATTGTATTTATTAGAAAAGGTAGTAATCCGAAGGAAGTCTTCGTTCAAAACGAAGACTTCCTTACAACTCAGTCCGAAACCACGACAGAAAAACAAAAGGGTGATGATTTTGAAAAATACGTAGTACAAAAGTTCTCAAAATCGTATTTTAGCATTTTGGAGTGGGCGAGTGATAAATACGTCAATGGCACGTATGCCAAAAGCAATACCCATCCAGATTTAACCCTAAAATTTAAGTTTAAAGAAATAGACACAGACTTTGCCGTAGAGTGCAAATACCGTAGCGACTATTACAAGAATGGCGTAGAATGGTGTTCTGAAAGACAAATGAGTAATTATCAAGCCTTTGCAAAAGAGAAAAGTATTAAAGTTTTTGTGGTAATTGGCATCGGAGGAGTTGCCACCGCTCCCGAAGAACTATACATTATTCCCTTAACGGAAATCAAAGGAATATTCTTAGATAAAGCATTTTTGGGGAGATACAAAAAGGATAATTTCAAGGATAAAAATCTGTATTTTGATTATGAGAATAAGATGTTGAAGTAAGATTGTAGGCACAAAAAAGGTACAAGGTAGGCACAATGATTGTACGAATTGTAGGCACAAAAAAGGGGTGATGTAGGCACAAGGATTTATTTGTTTTATGAGAGACACAAAGCCCTAAATTATCCCTCTTACCTTTGAAGGTAAAACAACTTGCACATCGAAGGGGTCAAAATCTTTTTTATTGAATGTAACAATATGAGTGCATCTGTGTTTTCGGGAAACTGTGAATTGAAGTGCATCCTCCATATCTCTCACGTAAGGATTATTTTTAAATTCCTCCAACGTATTTTTAATCAAGTTTCCACCTAACGATACAATCGTATTTTTATCAACTAAACTTTGTATTTCTTCAATTTGCATATCTTTTTTAACTTTAATGCTATCCATCAAAGAAATCATTTTTGCTACTGAAAAATCCGCCACAAATGTATTAAAGTGCCTTTGCTGACGAATATAGTTCATCGCCTGATTAGCAAACAACCTATTTTTTATCTCAATATTGGTTTGAGAGCGGGCATACGAAGGATTACGAAATAAAAAATCATTAAAAAGAAGGTTAATGTCTAATAAAATTCTTCTTGGAATACTGGTCTTACCCGTCATATTGTTACCAAAAACTTACCAAAAGCCTTTTTCTCTTTTTCGGTAATTAAATCAGTATTTGCCCTAATGAATTGCGTAAAGGCATTATCAATAACTTCATCAGTAGTTAAGTTTGCTTTTTTGAGGAGAATTTCGACAAGTTGTTTTTTCTCACTTTGAATATTTCCAGATATTTTTACCTTAGTCATGTTATTTTGTGTTTACGATAACAAATATACGAAAACTGCCAATATCAAATAATGATAATTTCAGTTTTTAATACCTATTTGATACCAAAGAGGGTACAAAACAGTTAATCAACTGATTGTCAGTATATCACGCAGTCCCGTACGGACTACAAAAAAGCCTTCAAATCATTGATTTAAAGGCTTTTTACTTTTTTTCAAGAATCTTAGAAAATTCTCTTAACACGTGCAAGAGTCTAATCCGTTTTTCATCCTACTTCATCACCACATCCCCATTCCGCCATCGTTCCACCGTTGGAAACCAGATAGATTGATATTCGGCATAACGTTGGAGTTCATAATGGTCATCAGCAAATTGATTGGAGCGTTTTGTAAAGGTAAAATTTATCTCTGAAACCTGCGGCGGTGAATAAGTCCACACTTCTTTGTCTTTGGTACGAGTAATTTTAATCGGGTCGCCCATGATGATATAAACCATGCCTTTGTCCGTTTTCCAACCTTCTTTATACGTTGTAAACATTCTATTGGCTTGCTCTACACGCTGATAAAAGGCTTTTATCGTGCGTTTTGCCGTTGCCTGATTGCCCTGCATTATATTCAACCAATAGTTATCCAGCGTTCTTTTGGGTTCTTTGGAAGTGGCTAAATCGGTTGCTTCAGCATTGGTACTCATATATATCAGTGGGCGAGCTAATTTTTCGGGACGAGTTAATTTTGGAAATCTTTTATCGGTAACAACCATCCCAATTCCGAAAGCCTCGGTGGTGTCTCGGGTGAAAAAATATAGAGCGTCTTGTTCCAAAACGATAGGCAAATTGGCTGAAACTGTGAAAGAAGAATCTACATAGAGGCTTTTGGAAGGTACTCTTGGCGTAGTGGACATGGGCGAATATGCCGCTTCAAATTCGTATTTGTAACGGTAGGCTTTAAAACTTTGAGAACGACCATCCAAACTCTTCAACACAACCGTATCTTGCACCGAGAAATAATTTTTTGACAAAGGTCTGGTTCCAGATTTATCAAAGAACATAAAATAATCCCCCGATTTACCCGACTGAAATCTTAGAAAACAATCATTTAGCGTTTTATTGTTAGTTTTTAAATCCTTAATTTCAGTCAATGCAATACTTACAAAAAGGTCTTTGGGCTTCACAACATCGAACCAAACGGTATAAAGTCCCGCATTTTCTGAAAGATTTTCTGAATTTATGGCAACATTACCCGTACTCAACGCCGTTTGTCGGTTGGCATAATCTGGATATACACTATACGAAATGGCAAATTCCTTCATCATTTCATTGGTCGTAACGATTCTGCCAGGGTCAATGCTCAAATATATTCTGACCGATGAACCATTATCCAAAAAGCGACTTTTAGAAATCAATCTTTGCATCGGCACACGGCTATCTAACTGACCGTTAGCCTGTTTATTAGCCGTGGGATTAACCACACATCCCGAAAACAGGGCAAGCGAAAGTAATGTAATTAGTATCTTTTTCATGATTATTATTTATCTATGCAATATACGGGAAGACTGGGCAAAGTTTGCTCCCGTACTACATAAACGAAACCAATTTAGTAAGTATTTTCTTGTTATCAATCTAAAATAGTAATTTTGAAGGAATAAATCAGAGGTTAGGAATTTTGGGTTAGAGGTTAAACAGACTAAATAACTCAAAATCAATACCTTACAACAGATAACATTAAAACAAAACCCAAAGGATTCTGATTTGGAAGTCTTTACCAAATAACTCAGTCTTCAAATAGCAATTATGTACAAAACTACCGAAATCGCTTCTTCTGATATTGTTTCAGACAATCCTGTTCATCAGCGACTTTTATTTCCATATATTGAATCCGCCAAAATGATTTCGGGCAATTTGCTTGAAATTGGTGTGGGTACGGGGCGTGGTGTAGCGATTTTAGCTCCCTCGGTTAGCCATTTTACGGGCGTAGATAAAAACGAACCCTTGATTACAAAACTATCCGCCGATTATCCAAATTTCAAGTTTATTGATATGTTTTTGCCTCCGTTGAAAGGTTTAGCCGACAATACTTATGATTATATCGTAACGTTTCAAGTTATTGAACACATTGAAGACGATAATGAGTTTATCAAAGAAGCTCATCGGGTATTGAAACCAGGTGGAAAGATAATTCTGACAACGGTAAACCGTAAATATTCCCTTTCCCGCAATCCTTGGCATGTGCGTGAATACTTGGCAGGTGAGTTAAAAAGTCTAATACTGAAACATTTTACCAGTATCGAAACCAAAGGCATTCATGGCAATAAAAAAGTGATGGATTATTACGAAGAAAATAAACGTTCGGTCGAAAAAATCACTCGCTTTGACATTTTTAATCTACAATATCGCTTGCCAAGATGGATACTTCAAGTGCCTTATGACATTGCGAACAGAATGAGTAGAAATATTATTCAAAAATCTGATAATCAATTGGTTATGGGCATTACGCACGAAGATTATTTCTTGAATGATGATGCCGAAGAATGTTTTGATTTCTTTTATATAGCAACAAAGTGATTTTATAGCTCTGATTTTAGATTTTAAAATGGAGAAGAGAATGCCGCTTTTCCCCTCATTCTAAAATCAGAATTTTAAAATCTAAAATTAAAAATGGCTTGATTTTTGTTATTTTACTTTTCAAATTGCCCTCCACCACAGGGTCTTAAAAGTAAAGAAATTTAAGAATTATGCTACTACTCAAATCTATTACTCGTGGCGGAATTATCAAAATGGCGTGTCTGATGGGCTTCTTCATTTTGGGATTCACTTATCAAAAACTCAAACGCACAGGTCTCAGCGTAGATTATGTCCCTTCTGCCAGCGTTGGCGAAGAGGTCAAGTTCATCTTCTCGGCGGGTGATAATGTTCAAAGAATCAAAATTTTCTCGGATAAAGGAAGCCTCGGCACGATTAAAAACGTCCAGAACAAGGCTGAATTGAGCTTTTCTTTCGGTTTTCCGAGCGTAAAGAGACTACGATTTGTTGGAATTTCTGCCAATAATGATACCGTGAGTATTGCCTACGGAGATATTGAAATTATTGGAAAAACTCTTGGCAGACAGATAGTTACGACCACGCAACAAGGTTCTGCCTCCATAGACCCAAGTCCGTCAATTGCTAAAACCGTTTATCCTCTTCCCATAACTAATCTTAGGTTTAATCCAACACCCGAAGAAGACCCCTTCAATGGTAAAAATCAAAATGTTTATGGAACTGCCATTGGGCACCCTACGCAAGACGAAGCACGGGCATTTTTGGAAGATATAAAACCCATTGCCGTAGAGTTATCCCAAAAATATCAGATTCCAGCCAGTGTAATTATGGCAATGGCAGCGATGGAAAGTGGTTATGGGTTTAGTAGAAATGCCGTTTATGCCAATAATTTCTTTGGCATAAAACAATGGTGGGGCAACGAATCGAATGCTTTTCAGTTGAAAGGTCAGCCCGATGAATACGAAGGCAAAGTAGCGATTTTGAAAAAATCGGATGATGGACAAATTATTTATGATGAAAGCCGTCGCCCTGATAATTGGTATCGTCGTTTTGGGTCGAGAAGAGAGTCTATTGAGTTTTTGGTAGAAGAGGTTTTCTTACACAAGACAGGGGCATGGAAACGTGATTATAGCGATATTACCCGTTTTTATCAAGGACAAATTGCGGCGGGTGTAGAAAAATATTCAGCCGCTTATACCTTCATATACTCAGTTGGCGAGCGTGGATATACCCACAAAGGAGGCAAATTTTATGCCGATAGAATCATGAAAGTGGTGGATAGATATGGATTGATTGAGGTGGATTGATAATAATAGAAAGCCTCAAATTTGATTTCTTGAGGCTTTTTTTAAATTTAAGTAGTATAACTCTCATTTCATAAATTTTATGAGTGAACCATTTGTTTTCGGAACTGTGCCTTATTTATCTCACGATAAATTCTTTATAGTTCCATTTATTTTTTGTAATTTAATTGTCAGGATTCTAACTTAATGATAATGTCATGGCTAAAAAATACCCTAACAAAAGTACCCTCCATAAATCAGTAACTCCCAATCATCTTGTTGCACAAAACGATATTCAGCAAGAAAAGTCCATTTCAGTAAATACCTTTTTGAAACATCCCGTTTTTGAAGTGTTACAAATCATCTCTATTTGTTTATTGATTATCATGATTCGGAAGAATTTTTTAGGTATTCCCTATGAAAGAGATGAAGGAGCATACATTTTATTTGGAAGAGAACTATTAAACGGGAAAACGCCATACCTTGATTTTTTTGATACTCGTTTGCCCTTTATTTTCTATATGTATGGCTTAGTGGCAAGTTTTGGTACATCTGTTGTTGCAACGGCAAAATTTTTTATGGTTATTGAAATCATAACAACCATCACCTTATTTTTTACCGTTAAAACACTCTTTGGAAAAACCAGTGCGTGGATAGGTGCAATTTCTTATGCTTTATTGACCCTGAACCCTGTCATCAATGGATTCACTCGCCAATCGGAACATTTAGTGAATCTATGGGCTGTGTTGGCACTTTACTTTTCTTTTAAAAATTATATTAATAAAAATTTAATTTATATTTTTTTTAGTGGAGTTTGTTTCACGTTGGCAATGATGATTAAGCACAATGCCGTTTTTTTAGTCATTTATGGAGGTTTGATATTACTTATTAATGAGTATTTAAAAGAAAGAACATTTGGGAAATCTTTATTTCAAAGTATCGGTGTATATGGATTGGGATGTATAACGGTGATTGCTATTCTTTTTGGATTAATTGCCATTCAGGGTGCAACAAATGAGATGTTTTACTGGGCATTTACCCATTCCAAAATATATGTTTCAAGAGTAACATTCGATATGAATTATTTTCAATCAATCGTTACAGCAATTCTCACTAATTATAAGTTTTTCTTTTACAGTGCCTTAGTTGGTCTTATTACCATTCTAATAATTCCAGGCAAGATTGAAATGAAGATTAGTCTATTTTTACTGACCTTGTTTTCAATTTTGATGGTCTTTCCTGGTAATCAATTTTATGGTCATTATTTTATTATGACAATGCCAGCTTTGGCAGTTCTGATAGGCTTTTTGTTCGGAGGGATTTCAATAGAAAAATATAAAAGTGCTGAGAATAGGATTAGGATTGCGGGAGTAATTTTCTTTGTTTTTGGAATGTTTTTACATTTAAAAACTATGAATAATCTCTACTTTTCCCCAGACTATACCACAATAATAAAAAATACTTATGGCAATAATCCCTTTTTAGAAAGCTCTGTGATTGCAGAAAAGATTAAACCTGAATTGATAAAAGAAGATTATTTAGGAGTTATGGGGTCGGAGCAAGAAATCTTTTTGTACACTGATACAAAACCAGCCTCTAAACACACCATTGCTTATCATCTCATGGTTGATACAACCGTATCGGTAAATCCCATAAAATGGCAAAAGGAGTATATTAGTGAAGTGGAAAAAAATAAGCCCAAATTTTTTGTTTTTTATAGAGTAGGAATGTCATTTCTTAAAACTTCTAATAGCTGTTCTCGAATATTTGATTGGGTGAGAAAATACTTAAATTCAAACTATGAATTATACGGAGCGGTTGATATTAACACTGCCGAATCACAATACTTTTGGAGTAAAGATGCTTTTAAAAATCTTAAGAAAGAAGAAGACACAATTTTAGTATTTAAAAGGAAATGAAATATTTAAAAAGCAAATAGGTCAATATCCTCAAAACTTCAAATAAGCCTTTCCTCCCAATCCACGCATTTGACGAGTAATAAAATTAGTACGTCGCTGCACGTAACCCGATGGATTGGTAATTGAAAAACGGTTCGGACTTGGTAATACTGCCGCTATTCGGGCAGCTTCAGTTCTTGATAAATTGCTTGCAGAATGTCCGTAAAAACGCACAGAGGCAGCCTCTACGCCAAAAGTCATTTTTCCCGTTTCCGCTACATTCAGATATACTTCCAAAATGCGTTCTTTACCCCAAATCAATTCTATTAAAGTGGTAAAATATACCTCTAAAACCTTCCTGACGTAGCTTCTGCCTTGCCAGAGAAAAACATTTTTAGCTACTTGTTGCGTGATAGTACTGGCTCCTTTGATTTTTTTTCCTTTCAAGTTATGTCTAAATGCCCCCCACATTGCTCCAAAATCAAAGCCGTAATGTTGAGGAAATAATTGGTCTTCGGAAGCAACCACGGCAAGGGCGGCTTCTTTGGAAATATTGTCGTAAGATTCCCAATCTGAATGAATTTCGGAATCTCTCCCTTCAAAAAGGGCAGTAATTTTTCTGTCAATCATCGTGGGCGTAACCCAAACTGGCACGAATTTCAGAATAAAAACTGTAATGATAGAAGTAATAAAACCGTAAAGAAGAAACTTTAAAAAGTAAATGACAACGACTTGAACAATGGGTTTGCGTTCAAGAAAATCCTCAAATCGTCGCCAACGACTGAGTTTTCGAGTTTCCTTTTTGGGAAATTCTTCGGGTGAAAGGTTTTTGAACGTATTTTTTGCCATATTTTTCGGTACACGATGACCGGTCAAGGGTGAACGGTTTTGACCAGAAGTTTTAATAATTTAGTTTGTTGCAAAATTACGATTCTTTTAATTTATTTACAGGTTTTCAAAACCATTTTACCTGTTTTCTATCCTACCTATTATATCTATGTGGTTAAAGAAACAAATCCGAAGCAATCCTATCGGCAAAGAGTTTGCCTTTGGGCGTAAGGAGAAGCGTTTCATTTTCTATTAAAATAAAACCTTCTGAAACTTGGTTGAGAATCACTTTTTCATTCATTTTCCAAAAATCAATGTTCGATAAGTCATTGATTTTCTGAATATTACAACCCCATTTTGTCCGTAAACCCGTCATTAAATATTCGTTTACTTTATCTTCTACACTCAACATTTCAATTTCAGAAGGTACAATACTTTGTTGTAACGATTTCAAATATTGCCCATTATTAGGCACGTTATATTGCCGACTGTGATGGTTATAACTATGTGCCGAAGGACCAATACCCAAATATTCTTCTTGTTTCCAATAACTGGTATTGTGGCGTGAAAAATAATTGTCCTTAGCGAAACTACAAATCTCGTATTGTTCAAAACCGTTTTGAGTTAAATGACTGACTAAAATATCAAATTGAGTAGCCGAAAAATCATCATCAATATTTTGTATTTTTCCTTGTTTTAACCATTTACTAAAAACGGTTTTAGGCTCAATTGTGAGGCAATAGGCAGAGATATGTTTGAGATTTAAGTCAGTAACTTTCTGCAAATCAAGCCTTAAAATATCGTGATTATCGGCTGGAATGGCATAAATCAAATCAATTGTAATATTATCAAGACCAGCATCTTGCGAGATTTTTACACAATTTTCAGCTTCTTGGGAAGTATGAATTCTGTTGAGACTTTTCAAATGAGGCTCATGAAAAGATTGAATGCCAATACTGAGCCGATTAATTTTGTATTTTTTCAATAAAGCTACCTTATCTCTGGTCAAATCATCAGGGTTGGCTTCAAGGGTAATTTCGATGTCTGGACGGAGGGTAAAATATTTAGCAATGGTTTCAAAAATCAAGGCAAAATCTTCTTCTTCCAATAGTGAAGGTGTACCACCACCAAAATAAATAGTTTCAAGGTTTTTGTCTTGAAGGTAGTCTTTTTGCAAAGCAATTTCCTGACAAAGTGCTTGCACAATATCTCGTTTAGCCTTTAAAGAAGTGCTAAAATGGAAGTCGCAATAATGACAGGCTTGCCGACAGAAAGGTATATGGAGATAGAGGTGCATCCTACTCGGGCAAATAAGTTAAAAAACTCAAATCACTTTCCACAAACATTTCATTCGCCAAATCTTGTAATTGCGGAGCGGAGACGGCTTTTATTTGGTCAAAAAGGTATGCTAAAGTATCAATTTTGCCAATATCCAACAGACTTTTTGCCATCATCAACATAAAACTCATATTGCTCTCTTCCGACATCGCCATTTGTCCCATCAATTGTTCTTTGGTATTGATGAGTTGCGTTTTGGTTAATGATACTTCTCGTAACTTCTGTAATTCCTTCAAAATCAAAGCATTAACTTTATTCAAACGCTTCACTTCCGTAGCATACGCAATGCTCCAATATCCCGTGTCGATGAATGGCGTGTAGCCCGCATCAATGGCATAGACTAATCCGTTACGTTCTCGGACGGCTAAATTCAAGCGTGAATTCATGCCAAAACCTCCCAAAAGATTGACCAGCATAAAAAACGGTAAACGGTTGGTGTGTGAAAGCGAATAGGAAGTTCGCCCGATGGAAACGTGTGCCTGAGAAATCTGGCGACTATTTTGCAGATTTTGAGGCAAATAATTCGTTGGGGCAATCCTAATCAAATTTGACCGTTTGGCGGGAATATCCTTCAAGAATTTTTCGGCTAATTTCAATACTTTTTTGAAAGAAATATTTCCGATGGAAGAAAAGATAACTCGTTCAGTGTCAAGATTTTCGGAGATAAAATCGGCTAAATGTTTCTTTGTAAAATTAGCAACGCTTTCTTGATTTCCAAGGGTATTTTTGCCTAATTGATGGTTGGCAAAAATAAGTTCGTCAAAATCATCTTGGAGGGCATCTTCGGGCGAGTCGTAATACATCGCCATTTCTTCTAAAATTACGCCTCTTTCACGCTCCACTTGCTTATCGGGAAAGGTTGAATTGAAAGTAATATCTGATAAAAGTTCCAAGGCACGCTCGTAGTGTGGCGTGAGGACGGAGGCGTGAAAACAGATTTTTTCTTTGGTGGTATAAGCGTTCAATTCGCCACCAACAACTTCTAAACGATTAATAATCTGTAAGGAAGTACGCTTTTGCGTACCTTTGAAAGCCATGTGTTCCCAAAAATGAGCGAGTCCCTGTTGATGCGGTTTTTCATCACGACTGCCCATATCAAGCATGATTCCAATGTGCGAAATAGCGGTATGTGTAACCTGCCGATGTACGATTCTGATACCGTTTGGCAGCGTATGTTGATAAATTGATTCCAATTAAAATTATTGAGTTTTTGAATTGTTAAATTGTTGTATGGTGTTTCAATACAAATTTAACTAATTTTATAGCTGAATGATTCAATTATTGAAAGACACTCAAAAATCAATGAAAAAAAATGAAATATCACAACTCTGCACAAGAACAAATAGCTTCATTAATAGCTAAAATATGCCCAATCAAATTTTATCCTTTAAGTTTACGAAGGAAATACAAGACCGAATTCAATTATTAGTGGGGCGTGAAAAGATTGGGATAATTTCTATTTCAGAATTTGAAGAGTTAGATAAATGTTTGTCCTACGATTTATTGATAGGATTGGCAAAAGCAAAAGCCTATAAAACACAATATTAAAATAATGCGAATAGGTTTTGATGCCAAAAGGGCATTCCATAATAAAACAGGCTTGGGCAATTATAGCCGTTTCATTATTAAGGCATTATCAAAATATGCTCCTAATAATGAATACATTGCATACAATCCAAAGGTATCAAAAAGAGATTTAGACATAAAAATAATTACCCCTATAAAGAAATTACTATGGCGTTCTTGGCTGATAAAGAACGACTTGCAAAGAGACAATATCCAAATATATCACGGTTTAAGCAATGAATTGCCCTTCGGAAAAATGCCTAATGGTATCAAAACCGTAGTAACCATTCATGATTTAATTTTTGAACGATACCCACGATTATATCCTTTTTTCGATACGCTTATTTACAAAATAAAATTCAGAAAAGCCTGTAAAAATGCCGATGTTGTCGTGGCAGTTAGCGAGCAAACCAAGCGTGATATTGTGGAGTTTTACGGAACAAATCCTGATAAAATCAAAGTCATTTATCAAGATTGTGATGAGGTTTTTCAAGTGAAATTGAGTGCTGAGATGATAAAAAATATTACAACAAAATACGAGATTAAAAAGAAGTATATTCTTTCGGTCGGGTCCATTATTGAGCGAAAAAATCAGGGAAATTTAGTGGCTGCCTTTCACAAATTAAACCTGAGTAATTACCAATTAATCTTGGTTGGTGGACGTTCAAAATACCAAGAACAGATTGAAAAGCATATTAAAAAAAATAATATTCAGAGTATCAAAATCTTGAATAATGTGCCTTTCCAAGACCTTCCAGCCCTATATCAAGGAGCTTCGTTATTTGTTTACCCTTCTTTTTTTGAAGGCTTTGGCATTCCCATTGTAGAAGCTTTGCATTCGGGTGTGCCTGTGGTGGCGGCTACGGGTTCGTGCTTAGAAGAGGCTGGCGGAGCCGGAGCCTTATACGCTAATCCTGATGATGTAGATGATTTAGCGGATAAAATGATAACCATTTTAGCAAATAAATATTTACAAAAAACGTTGGTTGAGGCTGGGCAAAAGCACGTTCAGAAGTTTTCTGCGGAACGGATTGCAAGGGAATTGAATGAGGTTTATTTTAGGATTTTGCCAGCGTAGAGACAAGGCACTGCCTTGTCTAATTACAGTACAATACGCTATTTTATATAATCGTTAATTATCGAACAAAGTGAGACAAGGCAGTGCCAAGCAACGATCGCCTTTTCTGTACGATAAAATAACCAAACTATTACATGGACTTTTTACCAAAAAATATCAACGATTATTCAGAAAATCACACCTCGCCCGAGCGTGATTTATTGGCAAAACTTAACCGTGAAACGCACGCTAAAATCCTGCAAGCCAGAATGTTATCGGGGCATTTGCAGGGACGGATTTTGGCGATGTTTTCACAGATGATGCGTCCCGACAGGATTCTCGAAATTGGCACTTATACGGGTTATTCGGCTCTTTGTTTGGCAGAGGGTTTATCTGAAAATGGTAAAATTATCACGATTGATGTGAATGAAGAATTAGAAGATTTTACCCGTGGTTTTTTCAATGAATCTCCTTTTGCTGATAAGATAGAATATCAGATTGGTGATGCGGCAGAGATTATTCCAACGCTTGATGAAACCTTCGATATAGTCTTTATTGATGCCGATAAAATGAATTATCAAAAGTATTATGATTTAGTCTTTGACAAAGTAAGAATTGGCGGATATATCATTTCAGATAATGTACTTTGGAGTGGTAAAGTAACTGATATTCAGGAAGGTAAGAAAATTGATAGAGATACGCAAAACCTCTTAGACTTCAACAAAATGTGCCACGACGACCCCAGAACCGAGAATATTTTGATGCCCATTAGAGATGGATTGATGATTTGTAGGAAAATATAAGAGCTTTCATCAAGCGGCAATTCGACTCAATCACCTCATCTTAAAAACTGGCACGGCTTTTAAAAAATCTGTAGTATGATGTCATGGGAGTCAAAACCTGAAATCCAAAAGTCGAATGCGACCCCAGCCAGATTCACAATCAAATAATTCATAGATGGTTTAGACACAAATAACGTCAAACGAGGTTTGTTATTTAAAGAAAAAAACAAAAAGTTCCCGTTCCTTTTCATACCATTACCAATGCCCCAAGCAAAACCTTTGGAAAATCTCGCAAATGTATGGAATAAACTAACGAAGGAGAATAAATTGGGAATCGGCAAGAAATTACTCATCAAATTTGGACATTATAATATCACGAATGAAAAGTATGTTGGCTCAGGGGAATAAATAGATTTATCTGTAAAAGCCTTGTATAAAACCCTTTTAAGCATTCAAAAACGCTTAAAAGGGTTTTTGCTTTTAAGACAAATTATTTAACTCACTCTTAATCAAAACCATTTTTAAATCTCAAACTTAATCCTTAACCTTGCAGAAATCATCCAACGGAACTAAAAATTAATTTCCTAATAATCAAACATTTAACCTTCAAAGTCTGTAATATGATTACACCTAAACTGTTTCAGTTTGACAACTTTTACAAAGAATCAGTTTTTATGCTATTTTAATCATTATTTACACAATTTTATTAGTATTAAATCCTTCCTAACTGCTTTTACTTATATTATCAACCTTTTAATTCAATTTCAGATGAACAAATTTTACTCAATTCCAATTCAGAAGAACTTACTTTTGGTGATGCTGCTTCTGTGCTTCTCAATGAAAACTTTCGCCCAAAAGAAAATTACGGGCAAAATTAGTGACAGTGAATTTAACTCGGGTTTGCCTGGGGCGAGTGTTCAAGTAAAAGGAACGAATAAAGGTACAACTTCCAATTCTGATGGAGTTTATTCCTTAGAAGTTGCCAACGGTGCAACACTTATTTTTTCTTCTTTGGGTTTTTTGCCACAGGAAGTAACGGTAAGTAGCCAATCAGTTATCAATATTTCCTTGACGGCAGATATTAAATCGCTATCAGAAGTTGTGGTTACGGGTTACGCTTCTCAACGTAAAAAAGACATTACGGGCGCCGTAACGGTGGTAAGTGCCAAGGAACTTACCGCCTTACCCGCCGCCAGTGTTACCCAAATGTTGCAAGGACGTGCCGCTGGGGTTACGGTCGGAAATGATAATTCTCCTGGTGGTGGCACGATGGTGCGTATCCGTGGATTTGGCTCAATCAACAATAATAGTCCCTTGTACGTGATTGACGGGGTTCCTACGCAAGGAACATTAAACCAAATAAATCCCAATGATATTGAGTCGATGCAGGTATTGAAAGACGCTTCTTCTGCTTCCATTTACGGTGCAAGAGCCGCCAATGGTGTGGTTATTATCACGACTAAAAGAGGCTCAATCGGGGAATCGAAAATCACTTTTGATGCCTACACAGGCGTGCAAACCGTTGGAAAAACGCTTAGTTTGTTGAATACCCAACAATTGGGACAGTATTATTATGAATCGGAAATTGGAGCAGGCAAAACCCCAGGCAGTTCGCCCTCCGCACAGTATCGCTTTACGCCAACGGGCGAGCAAACAACTGCCGATTATATTTATCCAAACGTATATGGCACGTTACCCGCCAATTATACTTATACTAACGATATAGCTGACCCAAAATTAGGCGTAACCGCTTTTAATATCACGAAGGCAAACAAGGAAGGAACTGATTGGCAAAATGAAATATTCGGACCTGCCAAAATTTCCAGTTTTCAATTGGGAGCAACGGGTGGAACAAAATCGGGCAGATATGCCATTTCGGGAAGTTATTTCAACCAAGACGGTATTTTGAAATATACCAATTACAAACGTTATTCTGTACGTGCAAATACTGAATTTACCAGAGGAAATTTAACCTTTGGAGAAAATTTCACTTTGGCGTATGATGAAAGAACGGGAGTACCAGCGGGAAATAATAATGAAAGTAATCCTATCATTTTTGCCATTCGGGTTCAGCCAATTATTCCAGTTTTTGATATTACGGGTGGACCTACTGCCTTGGGTGGAACAAATACTTCTGATTTAAACGGATTTGCGGGAAGTAGAGGCTCAAACTTAGGAAATGCTCCCAATCCCTTGGCGAGACAATGGCGTGAAAAAGATAATACGACCAAAGCAACCCATATTTTTGGAAATATTTTTGCCGAATACAAAATTATTGAAGGGCTAAAAATAAAATCAAGCTTGGGCGTTGAATTAAATAATTCTAACCTTTCGCAATATTTTAACCGTGATATTGAGGCGGCAGAACCTCGAAATGCGAATAGTTTAACGGTTTTTAATAACCTTGACCGTGCCGTAACGTGGTTCAATACCGTCAATTACGCCAAGACTTTTGGCAGTCATGGATTCAATTTCTTGGCAGGTACAGAATCAGTTTATACTTACGCATTCAATTTCAATGCGGCTCGTAGTAATTTTGCATTCGATGACCCAACCTATCAATATTTAGACCTCGGTGCAGCGGCTGGATTATCAAATTTAGGTCCAGGAGCAACCATTAGTGCTTTATTCTCTTATTTTGGGAAAATAAATTATTCTTACAAAGACTTTCTTTTGGCAGATGCGACCCTCAGAAGAGACCGTTCTTCACGAGTGGCGGGTATCGGTATTTTTCCAGCTTTTTCATTGGGTTTACGTTTGACAGAAATGAAATTCATGAAGGAATTAACTTTCTTTGACGATTTGAAAATCAGAGGAGGATGGGGAATAACGGGAAATCAGTTGATTCCAAATGTATATAATGCTTACACGTTATACAGACCCGACCCACTCAATAATGCTTATGACATTACGGGTTCAGGAAACTCAATTGCCAATGGTTTTGACGTAGTTCAATTTGGAAATTCAAATGGGAAATGGGAAAGTAATACTTCTACTAATATCGGTATCGATGCCAGTATGTTGAAGGGCAAACTTGAAGTTGTTTTGGATTTATACGATAGAACAACCTCCAATATGCTTACCCAAGTGCCTTATCCAAGAACGGCTGGTACGGCAGGTATTCCATACGTAAATATTGGCGAGGTAAATAATAAAGGTCTTGATTTGAATATAACTTACAAAAATAAAATTGGTGATTTCAGATATTCCGTCAGTGGTTTGTTCGGAACGTATAAAAATAACGTTGTGAAACTTAACGATAACCCAAATGCAACCATTTTTGGTTTCTCAACTCGTCTCCCTGCCATTTCAGTTACCAAAGCGGGTTTACCGATTGCCAGTTATTTTGGATATATTGTTGATGGCGTAATTAAAGATGATGCCGAAGCTGCGGCTGCCCCAAAATTTGGTACTTATACTCGGGCAGGCGTTTTCAAGTTTAGAGATGTCAATGGCGACGGTAAAATTACGGCGGATGATAAAACCATTATTGGGAATCCACACCCTGATTTCACGTATGGCTTTAACGTCAATTTAGGCTATAAAAACTGGGATTTGGCCATTTTTGCCCAAGGTGTTCAAGGTAATCAAATCTTTAATTACTTGAAATACTGGACAGATTTCAATACTTTCCAAGGGAATCGTTCGACCGATATGCTGTATAATTCGTGGAAAAAATCTGGTGATGATGCCCTTTTACCACGTTTGAATTCACAGGACGGAGTTAGTCAGCAAATTTCAACTTATTTTGTGGAAGACGGTTCATTTATGCGTATCAAAAATGTTCAATTAACGTATAATATTCCAACTAAAATCTTATCAAAAATCAGAATGAGTTCCGCTCAGATTTATATCCAAGGGCAAAACCTTCTTACTCTCACAAAGTACAAAGGTTTAGACCCAGACATCAATTTAAGAACATCTGGAAACGACAATCAAGATATTCACATGGGTATTGACGAAGGTTCTTTCCCAGTAGCACGGTCATATAATGTGGGCGTCAGATTTGGATTTTAAAAGCATTTAAAAATAAAAGACATGAAAAAAATATTCATTCTCGTACTCATCGGACTCAGCTTTTCTTGTTCAGAGTCATTCTTTGACATCAAGCCACAGGGAGCTGCTTCGTTAGCATCATTGAGTAATAAAAATGGCGTAAATGCCTTATTGATAGGGGCTTACTCGCTCATGGATGGCGTTGGGGCTGGTAACACAGGTCGCCAATCAACCATTTCTAACTACGTTTTTGGCGGGATTACCTCGGGCGATGCCGTGAAAGGAACCGACATCGGCGACCAACCCGAACAAGAGTACATCGAACAATACAATTGGCTTTCGGACAATACTTATTTCTTGGGGAAATGGCAACATTCTTACGATGGCGTGTCTCGCTGTAATGAGGCGATTTTGCTGTCTCAAAGCCCCGATGTAAAGGATATGACTGATGCCGAGAAAAATCAGATTGTAGCCGAAGCAAGGTTTTTGAGAGGACACTTCCATTTTGAAGCCAAAAAAATGTGGAATATGGTACCTTATATTGATGAGAAAACCTACGTGGCTTCCGACCCAAATTCTACCAAAATTCCGAATGATAAGGATATTTGGGCAAATATTGAGGCAGATTTCACCTTTGCCGCCGCCAATCTTCCAGCCGTGCAATCGCAAAAAGGACGGGCTTCGCAATGGGCAGCCAAAACGTATTTGGCAAAAGCCTTGATTTTTCAAAAGAAATACGCTGCCGCAAAGACTTTGTTGGAAGATGTTTTGAAAAATTCGGGTAAAAAATTGGTTAATAACTATCACGAAAACTATCGAAATATTAGCAACAACAATTCAGAATCCATTTTTGAAGTAGAATTTTCGGTAAATGATGGCACAAACGGAAACAATGGAAATGCGGGAGATAACCTAAATTACCCATATTCAGCTTCAGCCCCAGGCAGAGGATGTTGCGGATTTTATTTGCCTTCACAAAACTTGGTAAATGCTTTCAAAACGGATGCTAATGGCTTGCCTTTGATTGGTTCATCGCCCGACGGAACGGCAGATACCTATAACCAAGTGGATGTGCCAAATGACCAAGGTTTAAAATCTGACCAAGCCTTTACCCTCATGAAAACCGTTCCCGTGGATCCACGTTTAGATTGGACAGTTGGACGAAGAGGCGTAAATTTCTTGGATTGGGGACCAATGCCAGGTTTTTCTTGGATTAGAAATCAAAGCTATTCAGGGCCTTATGTGGGCAAAAAATGGATGTATTATTTGGCGGATGAAGGAAGTTCAACCCACTCAACTTCCAGAAGAAATACCAATAATAACTACCGACTGTTAAAATTATCAGCGGTAATTCTTTGGCTGGCAGAATGTGAAGCGGAATTAGGAAATCTGCAAGCAAGCGAAGACTACGTGAACTTGATCAGAACCCGTGCAAAAGGTGGTTCCGTTCAAGACCCAACAGTTACTTATGTAGTAAATCCTTATCCCAAAAGCACATTTACTACCAAAGGAGCCGACTACGCCCGTAATGCAATCCGCATGGAAAACCGCTTAGAATTTGCGATGGAAGGACACCGTTTCTTCGACTTAGTACGTTGGGGAATTGCCGAGAAATATTTGAACAAATACGCTCAGGAAGAATCAAAAGACGGCAAAGACATGTCGGGACGGACTTATAATAAACGTGGTTACATGGTAGGAAAAACATTCACGCCAAAGAATAATTATTTTCCCTTGCCAAACGATGAAATCTTAAACAGTCAAAAAGATGGCAAGCCCACTCTGAAACAGAACGATGGCTATTGATTTGTAGGCTAATTAACCCAAAAAGCCCATTTTGCAAATTGCAGAGTGGGCTTTTTTTTATGATTAAATCTTTTGAGAATTAATTTTCAGAAGATTTAATTTTCTGGATAATTTCTTCTACATTCTGAATGGCAAGGCAAAAGCATCAGCGATTATATCTGCTTGGATTCCTTTTCTCCATAATCCTTTTATATGGTCGAATGTTGTTTCGATTCTAAATTCTTCTGCGATTGTCATAGCAATGTTCGTTACGGTTGTTGAAACTTTGGTAAAGATAATAATTAAGTCGGTTAACCCAATCCCCTCACTTCTTCACCACCAATCGCTGCCCAACACTCACCGCAAAACCCTTAATATTATTCCATTTCACAATGTCATCTACTGTTACGCTATAGAGTTTTGAAAGTCTAAAAACGGTCTCTCCTGCTTGTAGGGTGTGATATTGAGTATTACTTTGTATAACAGGTGCCGTGTAAGTTTTCGTGGGTGGAAGCGTTTGGGTGATGGTTGTGGCGGGTTTCATGTTGCCCCCCAAAATCATTAATTCTTGCCCAATTTCTACGGTGTTTATGCTGAGATTATTCCATGCTTTGATGTCATCTACCGATACGCCATATAGTTTTGAAACCCTAAAAATCGTCTCCCCCGCTTGAATGGTGTGGATGATTTTATAATTAGGTTTCGTACTCACTGAGGCGGGCGTAAAGGGCTTATTCACGGGTGTCGTAGGCGTATAAACCGCAGCCGAATTATTGTTTGCCGTGGGCTGATAGACCGTTGTCGAAGTCGTTGTATTGGGTATCGCTACGGGCGTTGAAGTGGTGGGTGCGGGCGATGTCGTAACCACTTCTCTCACCACCGTTGTTGTGATAATACTGTTCGGAGGAGGTCGATTTTCAGCGGGATAAGTATAAATTGCCGTAACAACTTCGCCTTCTTTTATCGCTCCCGTAACGGGTGAACTACTTGATTGATAGACTCTTATGATCTGCCCAATTCGCAATGGACTGCCCGAATACATATCGTTTAGAGAATACAATTCATCGACCGACATGTTGTACATTCTGGAAATACTAAAAAATGTTTGCTTAGGCTCAACCACATGACTTTTAACGGCTTTTGAGTTCTTCCTACCTGAAGCAGGCGTATAAATTGTGGTTGGCGGGGGACTATATACAGTAGTTGATGCTGTATTATTGGTAACTGTGTTATTACTCGGTTTAGCAGTAGATATGGTTGTATTTTTTACCGTTTCAGTCGGCGGATAAACCGTGGGGCGGGTGTCATTTACCACTACGGGTTTTGTCGAAACTGTGGCATTATTGTCCGTCTTAGTTTCAAAAACAGTTATCTCGGGTTGCGTATTTTGAGGAACAGTTTTTACATTAACTGGTTGATTTACAGACAATTTCTTCGCAACGGGCGGCTCTTGTGGCACAACGTAAGGCTTATCATCAGGACTTTGCACATACTCAATATTTTGTCCTTCGGGACGGGTTTCAATCAACCATAACAAACGTCCTTTTTGCAAGCGTTGGACTTGCGTCATGCGGTTTTTTGCCAACAACGCCTCCATCTGAATCCCGTACATTTGCGAGATTTTCCACATCGTTTCATAGCCCAAAACGGTATGATACGCAACTACCGCACGGTTATCTTTTTTCTTCAAATAATACACTTCATTGGGAATAATTCTATCGTTTTCGTCTATATCGTTAAACTTCATAAACCGTTTCAGATTGATTCCTGCACGGGCGGCGATGCTTTCGGGCGTATCGCCCCGAATTGCCAAAATACCTTTTTTGCCATTAATTTCATAGAAAACGGGTTCGTTGGTAGCATAAACCTGCGTAAGTCTTACCAATACTGGAAAGCCCAAATCTTGACTAATCGCCACTTGGTCTTCCGAGAATTTCTTTTGGTTATTCTTGATTTTTAAATCTAAATATTGCTGATTATTTACGGGCAAATAAACGATATAATCCTTATCGTCAGGCACGGTTGAAGACTTTAACCAAGTATTATTCACCACCACATCCGACAAAGGAATCTCTAATTCTTGGGCAATATCCGTAAGATTTTTGCCTCGACTATTGTTATATTCAAAAAGGTAAGTGGCAGAAGGACTATTTTTAGACGATTTATATTGTTTTTCCATAAAATAGCGATACGCTAAAAACCGCAAAACGTACCAATCAGTCGAGGAATTTACGGTTACTTCGTTCTTGTACGCCCAATCAATATCGGTCATTCGTCTGACTGCCCCAAGTCCTAAACGATAGGACAAAAGCGTGGAAACCCAGTTTTTGAGGATTAAATTATTGCGAGAAAGATATACGGCTGCCCCTTTGGTAGCGGCGGCAATGTGCTTGCGTTCATCCACTACGCCATCCACCCGCATTCCAACCTCGGTGGCGGTTTCACGCTTAAATTGCCAAAAACCAATGGCATTTGACGTTGAAATTGCCTCTGGAGTAAAGGCACTTTCCTGTACGCATAAGTACTTAAATTCATCAGGAATGCCTTCTTCGGCTAAGATTTTTTCGATAATGGGGAAATATAGATTCATCTTAGCCACTAAATTGCTGAGGTATTTTTGATTGGCGTTGAGATTATCAATTTCTCTTTCGATGACCGCCCGAGCATCACCCTCAATTTTCACACTAACTGAACCAACATACAAACTACGGGGAAGGTCTTGTGCCATAGATTCGACACAAAACAGCGAAGCCAATAATAGTAGAGAAAAACGCTTTTTCATATAATAAGGAATGTTTTACGGGGAACGTTTCTTTGTAGCATCAAGTAATTAGTAGATAAATATTGAGTTATTCTACTGGGGATAACATTTATAAAAAATACTCAAATTCATCCTACTCAACCCTTATTTACTCAATATGTACTACTCAAAAACGTCATTTCTATCAATAAATTGGCTGATTTTGGAGGGAATTAGTAAGTGGTAAAATGGTTTATGAAATATCGGTAAAATACCGTTCACCCTTTACCCTCTTTCAGTATTACAAAAATAACGAAAATTTCATAAACATTACCTTCCCCAAAACGCTCAATTTCAAAAGGTTAATCAATAAAAATGCCAAGTCATTTAAAACTATGATATTTAACGTAATTTTGTACAAACTATCGGCAGTCGGCAGTTAGAATTTGGAATACATTAGCAAAAAATATTACCAGTTGCCGAAAGCCGAAAGCCAACCCCTGACAGCCCTCAAAAATATGATTTTAATAGAAAATACCGTAATCAGCGATGATATTGCTGAAAAATTTTTCGTCTGCGACCTCCTCAAATGTAAAGGTGCTTGTTGTGTAGAAGGTGATTTGGGAGCTCCTTTGAATGATGACGAATTACCCATTATGCAAGAAATTTACGAAAAAGTAAAACCATATCTTTCAGAAATTGGTATCAAAACCATTGAAAAAGAAGGCGTTTATGTAAAAGATTGGGAAGGTGATTTTTCCACGCCCGTAATCGAAGGACGTGAGTGTGCTTATGCCATTTATGACGAAAGAAATATCTTAAAATGTGGCATTGAACAAGCCTATTTAGCGGGAAAAATCACCTGGCAAAAACCCATTTCTTGCCACCTGTACCCTATCAGAATCACAAAATATGAACAATATGAAGCCCTGAATTATGACCGTTGGCATATTTGTTCGGATGCCTGTATGCACGGGGCGGACCTGGGCGTGGAGGTTTATAAATTTTTAAAAGGTCCGTTAATTAGAAAATACGGAGAGGCTTGGTATCAAGAGTTATTGGATGAAGTTAGGGATAGAGCGGAGTAGTTTCGATGTTCGGTTTTCGAGGTTCGATGTTCGGAATTAAGTATAAAAAAAATATCCCTGTTTTCCTCGTCTGACTATCGTCTGACTGCGTAGATAGGCTTTACGCAGTCAGACGATAGTCAGACGATTTCTAATTATTATTTTTAGAATTATACCGTCAGATTTCACTCCTCTAATCACTATTTTCCAATCACAAATTACCCTTAAAAAATGAGCAAAACATTTAAAAGAACCACCGTTACGGCAGCTTTGATTTATGCCAACGGACCTATACATATCGGACATATTGCGGGTTGTTATCTTCCTGCGGACATATACGTGCGTTATCTGCGTGCTACGGGACAAGACGTAAAGTTTATTTCGGGAACGGATGAACACGGCGTACCCATCACTATTAAAGCCAAAAAAGAAGGCGTTTCTCCGCAAGAAGTGGTGGATAAATATTACAAAATTATCAAAGATTCATTTGAGGAATTTGGCATTTCATTTGATATTTATTCTCGAACTTCCAATCAAGTTCATCACGAAATGTCGCAGGATATTTTTAGGCGAATTTATGATAAAGGACAGTTTACCGAAGAAACTACCGAACAATATTATGACGAAAAAGCTGAAACCTTTTTGGCTGACCGTTATATCATCGGAACGTGTCCAAAATGTGGCAATGAAAACGCTTATGGTGACCAATGCGAGCGTTGCGGTTCGACTCTCTCCCCTACTGAACTCATCAATCCCCGTTCATCTTTGAGTGGCGACAAACCAATTTTGAAGGCTACCAAAAACTGGTATTTACCTTTGGATACAATGCAACCAATGCTCGAAAAGTACATTGAGAGCCATCCAGAGTGGAAATCGAACGTTTTGGGACAAGTGAAATCTTGGCTCAATGATGGTTTACGTCCCCGTGCCATGACTCGTGATTTGGATTGGGGAATTAAAGTTCCCTTGCCCGATACCGAAGGAAAAGTAATGTACGTTTGGTTCGATGCCCCAATTGGCTACATTTCGATGACCAAGGAATTAACTGACCAATGGGAATTATATTGGAAAGACCCCGAAACTCGTTTGGTCAATTTCATCGGGAAAGACAACATCGTTTTTCACTGCCTAATTTTCCCTGCGATGTGCATGGCGGACGGTCGTTTCATTGTGGCGGACAATGTACCAGCCAACGAATTTATGAATTTGGAAGGCGAAAAAATCTCTACCTCTCGCAACTGGGCGGTGTGGTTGCACGAATACCTGCGGGAGTTTGAAGGTAAACAAGATATTTTACGTTATGCCTTAGCCGCCTCCGCCCCCGAAACCAAAGATGCCGACTTTACTTGGAATGATTTTCAGACTCGTAATAATTCAGAATTAGTCGGTATTTTCTCTAATTTCATCAATCGAGTGGTAGTTTTGACAGAAAAGAATTTTGATTCAAAAGTGCCAAAACAAGGTGAATTAACCGATTTAGACCGTAAGACCTTAGCGACTTTATCAGAATTACCCGCAAAAGTTGGCGAATCATTGGCTAATTTCCGAGTACGTGAAGGTTTGGCTTTGATGATGGACGTGGCTCGTTTGGGCAATAAATATTTAGCCGATTCAGAGCCGTGGAAAGTCATCAAAACTGATATGGAACGCACGGCAACGATTATGAATATTGGTTTACAAATTGCCGCAAATTTAGCAATTGTTTGTGAGCCTTTCCTGCCTTTTACTGCCGTAAAACTCTGTCAGATGTTCGATCTATCAAAATTAGATTGGAACGAAGCGGGCAGAGGAGATTTATTAAAAGAAGGACAAACCATTACCAACATAGGACATTTATTTTCACAAATGGAAGACAGCGTAGTACAAACCCAAGTTCAAAAATTAACGGATGCCAAACAAGCTAACTTACTGGAAGGCAAGACCGTACCCGTTCTGAAAGAAGAAATCCAATACGATGATTTTGCCAAAATGGACATCCGAATCGGAACAATCATTGAGGCAGAGAAAGTAGCAAAAAGCAAGAAATTGTTGAAGCTAACCATTGAAGACGGCATTAAACAAAGAATCATTTTAAGTGGTATCGGTGAGCATTTCCAACCCGAAAATATCATCGGACAGCAAGTATCATTTTTGGCAAACCTTGCTCCCCGAAAAATGATGGGCATGGAATCGGAAGGGATGATTTTGATGGCGGAGGATAAAGATGGTTCGTTGGCATTTGTGCAACCGAGTAAAGGGGTTTGGAATGGCGGAACGGTTCAGTAAGCAGAAAAAGCCTTCGTAGATTGATTTACGAAGGCTTTTTTGTGTTTACTGATAAATAAATGCAGGATAATTTGATTAAATTATTTCAGTTCTTTAAAGAATTTTTATATCCTTTAAAATAATTGGATATCCATCTGATTGCCCATAAGTTTGCCCCTTTGCAGGAGGAGGTACTATTAAAACCTCGGCACTGAAAACAACCTTTCTACCGCTATATTTCTTGCTTGAATAAATCTCATTTGGCATATTACAAGTTACCAATGTTCCATTCATAATATACCACCAATAATACGGTTGCCCAAATTCTGATGCTCCTTTAATGTATGTAGATGCATTTTCAATAACTATATTTATTGTTTTGTCAATGTTATTATCTGGAAATCCACGAAGTGTACCTTGTACATTTGACAACGTAAATAAATACGTTTTCACAGTATCATAATAACAAATACCAAAATTTGGACTTGAACATTCACATTTCTTTATTTCGCTTGCTGGAAATATTAATTTTTCTTCAATTACTACTTCAGTTTTTTTACATCCTAATAGTGCATAAAAGGCTATTAGTATTAAAAATAGTGTCTTTTTCATGATTTTATAGGTTAGTGGCTTACAATGATTCTTTTAATTTCCTTTGACTGGTCTGGATAATTCAGATGTAAAAAATAGATTCCATTTTTCAGATTCTTAGTTTCTACAAAATCTCCATTCTTAGATTGAACACTATGAGCTAAATTCCCTTTTTCATCAAAAATATCAATTTTTATTAAATCATTTGGGAATTGGTCTATTGACTTATCATCAGAAACGCTTTTGACAGTGAAGCCTTCATCCGTAGGATTTGGATAGCTTGCTATTCTAAGGCTACTACTATAATTA
The DNA here is from genome assembly GCA_038230735.1 of Cytophagales bacterium. Lineage (GTDB taxonomy): Bacteria > Bacteroidota > Bacteroidia > Cytophagales > Spirosomataceae > Arcicella. The sequence goes on along the minus strand of JBBRMR010000007.1, from coordinate 69,859 downwards.
AAGAGAATATTCCAATAACTATAAAAACATTGAGCATCGGCATTTACACTTATCGTAAATGAAGGAGTGCTTCTTGCTTCAAAACGAGCATCGGTATTAGTTCTATACCAAAAATAGACGTTTGAATTATTAACCCTAAAAGTCGTAGAAAGAAGATTGTTGCTACTACTTGTTGCAACCGAAAGAATATGAGCATTATTGTTAATGAACGTAGGTGTACTCAAAGAACCTCCATCATAGTTTAATATTAAATCATTTGTAAAACCTGCGTCATTTGTCGTTGATAGCTTATAGCCACTTGTTGTACAACTTGAAGAACTCAAATAGTTAGTTATTGTTGTCTTATTTGTTGCGTCAAAAGTATTACTTTTATCAATAAGTGGACACATAATAGTAACATCATTAGATGTACACGGTAAATCTCCAGCTCCAAAAGTATGTCCAATCTCATGGCAAATATTTCTTGAAATATTTTGATCAGATAATTGACTATTTAATCCCTTGTGCCAAACGGTACTCATACAATATCCGCCACCACTCGTACAACCTGAATTTATGAAGGAATCACCATAAGAGGTAGCTCCAGAACCCCAAGTTAGTCCTTTGCCTGATAACATCATCGCCAAGTTTCTCGGAATATCATTCCTGTTTGCTTGCCAATATGTGCCAAAAATATTAAGTAAAGTCCCAGATGTTCCGTCCACAGTATATGGATAAGGTGCATTTATGTTTTTCCAATCAATCCTTGTTAAAGTAACTTTTAGGCGTAAATTAAAATTAGAAACATAAATTTGTTCCGCCAAATTATACCATTCTGCCACTTTAGCTCTCAAATTATTTTCATTATTGAATATATTCCAAAGTTCATAATCTGTTTCCACAACAATTTGTAATACTTGACAAACGGACGTTGTATTAGTAGCTGCTACTCTTCCCCCTTTCAAAAGCTGAGGTTGATTTGGATTACGAAGGAAATAGCCACAAGAAATATTACTTTGAGTTGTTAAATCATCTTCCTGTCTATAAACAATCACTTTATTGTTATTCTTGGCTTTAGTTCCACTATTCAAATCGTCAAAGGGCGTTATTATAAAAGTACCATTAGAAGTTTTGTACACACCTGAAAATCGTTTGTCAGACAGATATAGTCTCACATAATTTTCTGACTTATTGTTCACATAGCCTGCATAAGTATTTATTACTTTCTTTGAGGTAGAATTATCGACCATTATATCATTTTCAAAAAGTCGAAATTCTAAGGCTTCGTTTTCAATATTAAGGGTAAAATTGAACCCTTCACCTTGCTTATGTTTACTTTTGAGATTATGATTCATACTTGATAAATCAACCTCGGCAGTTCGATAGGCTTTTACTTTTGTCTTAATCTTGTCATCATCTTGCTTATCCACGTCATATTTCTTAGAATCAAATTTGTCCTGTGAATAAGATTGTGAAATTGAAAATAACGCCAAAATGAAAAATAACGTTAAGAAAAAATTGATAGGAGGGATAAATTGAGAAGTTTTCATTGTTTTTTGTTTAAGATTGCGGTTTTTGAATAGATAACATTAAAATAAAATACAGCAATAAAATACGCTTATCAAATATTTTTGTCATTTATTTTATGATATTGATAAAATATGCTATTATCAATAGAAAATAAGATTTTATGGGAGAAGAAATTTACGCTTCTTATTTTATTGTCAAGAACCTTTATCAGTAAACCAAAAAGCCTTCGTAGATTGATTTACGGAGGCTTTTTTTATGTTAAATTTCCAATATATCCTATAAATAAAATAAGGACAGGAGATGCTCCCGCCCTTATCTGTTTAACCTCTAAACCTATTTAACTATGAAAATTAAAACAAATATATGTGTTTTTCTCATTAAATGTCTGTTAAATGCAAGTTTTTTTAGGGCAATATTTGACAAAAAACCATTTAACGTGATGAAATATGAAAATTGATGTAGATACAGGTAATTTTTATTCTCGTATCTTAGAAAATGCAATAATTCAAGAAAAAAATAGATATTAATTATCTCTTTTCAAAACCGTTGCCGAGGCTTGGGCAAGGGGTAATAATAAAATATCTGCCAAAACCACATGGGCGGGGCGACTTACCACAAATGCAATTGTCTCGGCAATGTCCTGTGGAGTCAGCGGAGTGAAACCATTATAAACTGCTTCCGCCCGTTTATCATCGCCCTTGAATCTCACCAATGAAAACTCCGTTTCCACTGCTCCAGGGGCAATATTAGTAACCTTGATGCCGTAGGGGTTCAAATCTAATCTCATACCTTCTGAAAGTGCTTCCACGGCAGCTTTTGAGGCACAATAAACATTTCCGTTGGGATAGGTACTCTTCCCCGCAATGGAACTGATATTCACGATATGCCCTTTTTGGAAGGCAATCATCCACGGCATAATAACCTTCGAGACGTACAATAATCCCTTGACATTACCATCCATCATGGCATCCCAATCGTCCATATTCCCGTCTTGAATGGGGCTTAAACCATGAGCGTTTCCAGCGTTATTGACCAGTATATCAATGGCTTGTAATTCTTCGGGCAGGGTTTGAAGGGCTTTCTCAACCTCCGCTCTATTTCTGACATCAAAAGCCAATATATTCACTTTCACTTTCTCAGAAAGTGTTTGTTGGATTTCGTAAAGACGTTCCATTCGTCTTCCACAAAGGATAAGGTTGATACCTAAATCGGCAAAGGCTTCGGCGGTTGCTTTGCCAATGCCCGATGTAGCACCTGTGATAAGAGCAAGTTTTGACATGATTTCGTAGCTCGAAGTGGCACTTCGAGAAATTGGAGTTAGCTTCTCGAAGTGCCACTTCGAGCTACAATTTTATTTTAAAGGAGAAAAATCAGTGGGCATCATGTATTCAGATTTTACAAAAACGGTTAATGAACCTCCAGCTTTCTCTTCCGATGCTTTTCTAACGGTTTGCCATTCAGGGCTTCCCCCAAAGGTTTTAAAAGATGCCAATCCCGCTTCCTTAGTTTTGTGAGCCAAGAAATAAATCAACATATCGTCTGAACCTTGGTCTTTGTCAGTTGCTGTCCAATACATAATATTGGTCATGCCGTTATTTTCAAACAATTTAACGGTGTGGTCTCTGAAACGTGATAAAAGATTAGGCAAATGGTTGGGCGTGGCTTTATAAGTACGCAATTCAAAAACTCTATCCCCTACCGAGTTCATATTTTTAGGCGAAAAATCAGTCGTTTTCAAGAAAATATTTTCCACTTTCGCTACAATTTCACCATTTTTCACTGATTCTGCCGAAGCCTTTTTCCAATCCTTATCATTAGAAAAATCTTTCCACGATTTATCCCTTGCCTCACGAGAAGAGTACGACATCAGATAGACCAATTTATTTTCTTTGTTATCCAAAGGAGTCCAAAACCCTTCTAAACGCATATCGTGCTTATAAAATAGTTTAAGCGTATGTTGTCTAAAACGATTCATCAGATTCTCCAACTTGCCTTCGGGAGCGTAATAAGTACGCAATTCATACAAGCGAGAACTGGCATCCGGCTGTGCCTTAGCGAATAAACTTACGGTCAAAAAAAGTAAAATAAATAATTGCTTTTTCATTTTCGGAATATATTTAGGTTTGACAATATTATTTTCAATAATTTACTCATTCTACAAATCAACAATTGATTTTACCATCTACTGAATCCCCACAATCTCCACTCTACGGTTTTTCTTTTTATTATCTTCTGAGTCATTCGGAGCAACGGATTTCAATCCTCCGTAGCCCTTATAAAGCAATCGTTCTTCGTCAATTCCTTTGCTCACAATATAATTCAAAATCACTTTTGCACGGTTTTCAGAGAGAGCTAAGTTCAAGCGTTGGTCGCCTACATTATCCGTATGTCCACCAATCTCAATTTTCGTTTGTGGATTCGCTCGCATCATCAAAACAACCTTATCCAATTCAGGATAAGATTCCTTTTGCATAATAAAACTACTTTGCTCAAAATATACATTGTTCAGCACGATTGCCTTTCCCTTTTCAATTTTCTCAAAACTCTTCGTGGCAGATACTGGCAATTTCTCTTTCGGATTAGCGGTACTTGCAGATAATGCTGCGGGTTTCGCCACAACCGCCTCTCTGGTTTTTATTAATTGAATATCCTTTTTTCTATCCGAATTAGGTTCAATTCTATTGATATATTTAGCGTATCCTTGTGCCTCTATTTCAAGCATATAACTCGCTACGGGGCTTAAGTCTGCTGAATATTCATCGCCATTTTTTGATAAAGTCAGTTCTTGAGCAGATTTTACATCGGTCAATTTTGCGGCACATTTCTCCACAATCTTACGAGTTTGAGCATCCAAGACTCTAAATGTAAACTTACTTTCATCCTTTGTTATCCATGAAACGATATCTGCCTTCTCTCCATTCATAGAACTGTCTGGATAAACTTTGCCTTCATAGGGTTTATAACCAGCCGCTGTGATTTCGATGGTATAATTGGTTTTTTCTGTCAAAACAACTCTCATTTTGTCTTTTGCGGCATCCGTTCTTCCCGCAATAATCGTTTCGCCTTTACTATCATTTACTCTGAAATTGGCAGACACTTTGGTTTTTTTACGAGCATCAATGGCGTATAGGAACAAATTATACTTCCGTAAAATCCTCATTCTCACGGGTCTATACGCATCTTCGATACTTGCAGTGAATCTACTTTCATAATCATCATATCCCCCCAATTTTGCTTTAATCAAATATTCATGACCTGGTTTTAAATCCGCACTACACTCACCGTTGGGCAAGGTAATCATTGCCGCTACGGGTTTATTATTCATCGCATCAATTAAACTATAAAAAACCTCCTTAATCGGTTGATTATTATTGGCATCATACGCCTTCAAACTCAATACCGAAAAATTACGAGACATCGTAACCACGTGCTTTTGGGGCTTGCCCAAACTCTTGTAACTTACCTTTTCGTTTTTGATGTAATATCCTTTTACAAACGTTTCAACCGCAACATTATCCTCTTCATTCAAAGCTAATTTATATTCTGGCGTGCTTTCAGAAGTACGCCCTTGCACTTGAATAGCAGTTTTTGAAGGTGTCAATTTAAAAGTAGCATCCAAAATACGCCCACTCGTAGAATCAATTGCTGCGAAAATCAAGGCTGATTCTTTGGGTTTTGGTACTAATTGACAAACCAATTCATTCTTAGCAAGTTTAGAAATTTCTTGCTCAAATTTCTCATATCCCTCCGCTACAATTTCTAATTTGAATTTGTTTTCAGGCGTTAAACTCACCGTTGCATCACCCGTTGGCAATTTTACTACGTCCGTTTTATTAGTTTTCACCGTTAAATCAGTCATCGTAAATTTATCTACATTTGTTACGGTTTCGTTGGTCAATTTATTTACTGGCTTAATATTCAACACAAACATCGCTTTTTCCAATTGAATATTAAAAACGTATTTTTTATCCAAACTAAAATCTGCCATGTTGAGAGTGCTTTGCTTAGGTTTATAACCATCGGCAGAAGTTTCTACCGTAAATATTTCTCTTTCAGCTACTTTCACCGTACCATCCACTTCATCTTTGAAAGAAAATACTTTCTGCTCTTTTTCTAATTTTACGTTAAAAGTTGCCTTTAAAGGTTTGTTCGTAACTACATCGAAAATGGCAAAATTTACGGATAATCTTCTCTTTTTCAACAACATAAAATTGACCGCACCGCCTTCTGGCATTTTGTCAATTTTCACTTTCTGTTCCACATAATCCTCCGCCTTAATCTCAATTTCATAAAAGCCTGAACGTTTCAAACTTGCTGAAAAATCGTTATTCTTATTTTTGGTTGCTTGTTTCACCTCCGCAGTTTTCATATCTGCCACTTTCACAAGGGCTTCTTTAATTGGCTTTTGGGTTTCAGCATCAACCACTTTAATGTTTAGTGAATAACGATCAGTGGCTAATTTTACCATGTATTCACGATGGTCTCCTAAAACTAAATCATTAATTTCCAGAATACTACGTCCCGTGGCGAGTCCTTCGGAAGTAACTTCAACTTTCAAATTATCGTTTTGAGAGAGTTTAAAAGAAAAACCATCTTTCGCTTTTACCTTTTCTGCCTTATAGATTTTTCCCGTTTTTTCAGACATTACTATAAAATCTGCATCCACATTTTCGCCCGTTTCCACGTTCAAAGCAATCAGATTGACGGATGATATTTTCTTCGGAATTAATTTTACCGAAATATTACTTATTTCATTCGTTTTCGTAAAAAATTGCTCATTATCCTCACAAAAATCCGATGAAACCACTACTTTATACTGCTTTCCACTTAACAAATTAGTGCCACATTCACCTGTTTCTGGATTGGCTTTGATAGTTGCCGATTGATTTGAAGATACTTCGGTAACTATAACTTTCGTATCTTTCAATAATTCATTTGTTCCACCATCATAACCTTTTACGATAAAATTTGAAGAAATGGGGTCGAGTTTAATAATACTCACGGGCAAGAGTTCAGCCTTATCATCTATCCGCAAGGCAAGGCTTGAATTTTTGTAGCCCTTCATCGAAGCCTCGATGGAGTAATCCTCTTTTAAACGAAATGTACCTTGATTTTGGAGTGTGAAGGCATTGTATTGAAGGGCAATGGATTGTCCCGTAGTTACTTCTACTGCTTCAAAAGTTGCGGGAACGGTAAGATTAGTTTGAGCATCAATTGCCAAGAAACTGAGCTTATAAACCTCTTTTATTTCAGAAGTTTTACCACCCAAGGGCATAAGTTTAAAATCTTGTTCAACAGTTTCGCAGTCCCTTTTTTCGGATAAATCAACGATGACTTTCTTTCGATAAAAGCCCGATTCACTGATTTCAAATAGATATTTTCCGTTAGGTTTCAAAACCGCTGAAAAACGCCCATCTAAGGCATTTGCTGTAATCTCGGCAATAATTTTTGTCGGATTTTCTACTTCCGAAATGATAATTTTGGCAGCAATCGCATTATTTGTACTCGAATCTGTAATGTATCCCTGAATGGTTGAAACACCTTCCATTGGCAAATTTGCTGTATAAATATCACCGTCCTGCACATAAAATAGGGCATCGCCACAGGCGGGAACTGCCACAAACTGGTCGAGTCCAGAAGTATTGATAAAGTCCAAAGCCACCGCATCCGTCCAAGTTCCATTGGGCTGGCGTTCGCATTTATAAATATCAAAATTGCCCTGACCGTCCTTTCTGATGGATGAGAACATCAAAGTCTTACCATCGGGCATGATTCTTGGGGCTTTTTCACAGATTAAGTTCACGGGACTTGGCAATTCAACAGCTTTTTGCCATTTGCCATCCGTTCCCTTTTCCGACATCATAATCTGATAACAACGTTGTTGAGCATCTTTTTTATCACCCATAATAAATTTAGCACGGGCAAAGTATAAATATTTTCCATCGGCAGAGAGTGAAGGATAACCTTCGTAATCAACGGTATTGACGGGTGAACCTACATTCATTGGTGCAGACCAGCCCCCTTTTTCCCTAACTGAATAATAAATATCTTCGTGTCCATCCGAGTCTTTTCCGTTGGCAGAAAAAAACAATAAATTGCCATCATAACTTATACAAGGACCACCCAAAGGGGCTTTTTCAAAAAAAGTAGTTGTAATTTTGGGGATTGCCGTGGGTACTGACCAAATCTTTCCGTTCTTTCTGGATTCAAAGAGTTTCCAGTCGCCTTGACGGTCAGATTCAAAAATGAGGGTTCGCCCATCAGCACTAACTGAAGGAGCGTATTCTGTAAATTTGGCAGTATTGATGGGGGCAGGTAATGCTTTATCATTCTGAGCATAAGCATTTTGAAGCCCCAAACACAGAATTGATACGGATAAAAGATATCTACTTATGGCAGTGGTATTTTTTTTCATGGGGTATGACAAAGCACAAATTTACTCAATTTTGTCGATTGATTCACGCAAAATTAACCGCATCTGTGATAATTTAATAAAACGAATAATCGCCTGAGAATCAGATAATTACCACAAAGAAGTTAAAAGGGAGGTCATTTTCGATGTTCGATAATTGTACTTTCCGAACATCAAGCATCGAATCACGAACATCGACAAGTACAAATTTAAAAATAAAATTAAAAAATACAATCTATATGAAGTATCTAATCGTAGGTTTGGGTAATATCGGACCTGAATATTTATTAACTCGTCATAATGTCGGATTTATGGTACTTGACCGGCTAGCAGGTAGTTTTGAAACAAAATTTTCGATGGAACGTCTTGCTTATTATACAGAACTAAAACATAAGGGCAAACAAATCCATTTAATTAAGCCCACAACCTTTATGAATTTGAGTGGAAAGTCCGTAAATCATTGGATGAAAGAATTAAAAATAGAAAAAGAAAATATCCTTATTATTACAGATGATATTGCATTACCTTATGCGAAACTCAGGATGAAACCAAAAGGTTCGCATGGCGGACACAATGGATTGCGGAATATACAAGAAATTTTGGGGACACCTGAATACGCTCGTTTACGTTTTGGCGTGGGGGATGATTTTGGACAAGGAAGGCAGATTGATTACGTTTTGGGGGAGTTTAAAGGTGATCAATTTGAACAATTGCCAGAACATCTTGACCGTGCTGCCGAAATGACCATAAATTTCTGTTTACAGGGCTTAGAAAAGACTATGAACATATTTAATCAATAATTGTATTATTTTAAGAATATTGAATTTATTGATAAATATCAAGAAACAAAATTTTTGCAATTATTTAATATTCAAAGCAAAATATTATTTTGTTTAAAGGCGTAATAAATCTATTAAATATCGAAACGTACTAAATTATAGGTATTTATCCTTACTGCTTCGCTGACAATTGCAAGATAAATTTGGAAAGAAATAAAACATTGCAGAACTTTGCGGCGTTAATATAAAAATAAGTTATTTAGACGATTCTAAGAAATAAACTAAAGATATTTTATAATTGTGTGACTTATGAAAAGACTTATCGTTAAAAGAATGTGATAACCATAAGTATTAAACACGGGAACTAATTGAGTATAAATTAGTGTTGTATTGTTAAGAAAGTTAATCAGAAAACAATTTCTACCAATATAAAGTTATTGCATTTAAGAAACATTTTTAAAGGTAGATATTAATTTTTTCCATAGTTGTTGATTAAACAACACAAGATTTTTCATAGTTAAATAGGTTTAGAGGTAAGACGGGAAAGGGTGTTTCCTTTGGAGACACCACTTTTTTCAAAACCAATCGTTACGAATTATGAGGTAGAAATTTGATAGATGTATTGATTAGATTATTAAAAGAAATTAAAAAATTTTCATAGTTAAATAGGTTTAGAGGTAAGACGGGAAAGGGTGTTTCCTTTGGAGACACCACTTTTTTATCAAAGAATCTAAAAAAAATTCATAGCTAAGCGAAATGTCGTACCGATAGCTTTACAGGCGAAACGGGAAAGCGTGTTTCCTTTGGAATAAAGATTTTTCATAGTTAAATAGGTTTAGAGGTAAGACAGGAAAGGGTGTTTCCATTGGAGACACCACTTTTTTAAAAAATTTAATAATTTCAAGGTTTGTGCGTGAGAGTTACGGAGTAAATGATTAAATAACAGATTTAAATAGTGCAGAAATTTTTCATAGTTAAATAGGTTTAGAGGTAAGACGGGAAAGGGCATTGCTTATGGCGATGCTCTTTTTACTTGCCCATACCCCAACAAAAAAGCCTGAGACCAGCGGCATCAGGCTTTCATTACTACTAATTTATGGTAACAATTATTTTCAAATACCTATGAATCAGCTATTTAGAAATTTTCGTAATGAGGGTACTTGAAAACAATGAGCCTTTTCGATATGCCTCCGTTTTCACTACTCCAACGTTTGGCGAAAACCATTCGGTCATTTGCATATTGAAATTAAAAATGGCTTTTATGTCTTGATTACTCGTTATCTTGAAACAGTCGAATGTGCCTGCGGGAGTGCTGATGCTTTCTTTTCCTTCCACTTTTCTGTTTGTAACCTTAAAAGACATTCCCATCAATTTCATCGTCCCAGAGTATGTCTCTGCTGTAAATTCATTATCGGGTAAAGTTGTGCCTACGGTCATATTGCTTGGATAATATAGGGTGGCATTGTTGGTTTTTACTTCCATATCTTTCATGTTCATGGCTTTGGCTTGGTCGCCTGGTAACATGGCTTTCATATCGAAAGAAAAATTAGTACCGTCACACCTATACGTTCCCTCCCCCCCACTCAATTCTTTGCCCTTTTCGTTATATACTTTTGAACTCACCTTCGCCTCCTTGCCATTACTGGAAAGTACCTTATAAACGACCTTTCCCGAAGGCTCATTTTTTTTATCGAACATCGACATCTCTACTTCTGCGTTATTGGTTAATAATAAATATCCACAAGTTTGTGCTTTTGCAGCATTTTGATAGATAAAGATAGCGATAAACAATACGATTAGTTTTTTCATAAGTTGCTTTAAATTAGAATATTACTTCAAAGATAGAATAAGATTATGGAATTAAAATCCATGAAGAGTGATGATTTAGTGAACGGTATTTTGGGAGCGAGGTTTGGTGATTGGATATTAAAATTGGTTATTATATTAATAGAAAAGCCTTCTAAACGTTTTAGATAAGCGTTTAGAAGGCTGTTATGGTTAAATTAAATTGATTTATTTTGTCAGTTTCAAGGCATCGTTCAAACGTTGGGATACGTTGTCCCAATTGATAATATTGAACAAGGCATCCACAAAGTCGCCACGTTTATTTTTATATTTTAGATAATAGGCGTGTTCCCAAACGTCAATAACTAATAACGGAATACAGCCCCATTGTGTCAGTTTTTCGTGATTTTCGCATTGCAAAATCGTTAAACTGTCAAAATATGGTTGATACGCCAAAATTCCCCAACCGTTTCCATCTACATTATTAGAGGTTTGAGCAATTAAGGTTTTCAATCTTTCAAAATTTCTTCTCAATTCTTTTCAATAAATCTCCCGTTGGTAGAGAAGTTTTATTAGTAAGATTTGTCCAAAAAATAGAATGTAAAATATGAGATGATGAATGATACGAAAGTTTTTTAGTCCAATAATCAACCGTTTCCAGATTATTATCATCCAGTGCCTTTTTAATCATTGCCATATCTTTGTTTCCAGCCTTCATTGCCCCGCCGTGATGGAAAGTGTAATGAAGGTGCAGAGTCTCGGCATCCATGTAAGGCTCTAAAAAACTTTCTGAATATGGGAGAGGTTGCTGAGTAAAAATACCATTAGCATCCACTAATTTGTCGATGTTATTATTGATCAAATTCCGAGCAAAAGCATTATTTGAGGCAATAATAGAGCTTGTTCCTATCAATGCACTTGATTTTAAAAAATCTTTTCTGTTCATGTTTTTGAAATTTAAAAATTATATCCTCTTCCTCACAGCCTCATACAAAACTACACCAGTAGCCACCGAAACGTTTAGTGAACCAACTCGCCCAGCCATTGGAATAGCAGCTAATTCATCGGCAATTCGCAATAATTCTTCTGAAATACCGTCTTCTTCCGACCCCATAATTACGGCAGTTGGTACGGAGAAATCAACGTCATAAATATTCTTAGTTAGTTTTTCTGAACACGCAACTACTTGAATGCCAGAATTTTGCAGATATTTTACGGTCAAAAATAAATTATCTTCCCGACAAACAGGCATAAAATTCAACGCTCCCGAAGAAGTTTTCATGGCATCGGAATTTATTTGAGCTCCGCCTTTACTCGGAATTACGATGGCATGAACGCCAGTACATTCAGCAGTACGAGCGATTGCACCAAAATTACGGACATCGGTGATGCGGTCGAGAATTAAAATGAGCGGAACTTGTCCTTTTTCATAGACATCTGCCACAATATTTTCCAGTTTAGCGTAGTTAATAACAGATACGAAAGCAATAACGCCTTGGTGATTTTTGCGAGTTATTCTGTCCAATTTTTCCGTAGGAACTTTTTGAACAGGAATATTGCGAATACGGGCAAATTCCATTACTTCAAGGCTTCCTAACTCTCTTTGAACCAAGATTTTATCTATTTCCTTGCCCGAACGGAGTGTTTCTAAAACCGATTGAATTCCAAAGACAATATCTTTGTTTTCAGGCTTTGGCTGATTGTTGAAGAAGTTATTTTTAAAAGGTTTTTTAAACCCATCTGATTTTCTTTCTGATTCCATTATTTCGTTATTCGATTGTCGTTGTTCGATGCGACCGTTGCTTCGGTTCGGTAAAAGACGTAAATAGCTGGTACTGTTGTTTACTTAATACCTATTGCTTAATACTTAATACATTACAAAGTTCGGATTAAAAATTGGAATAATCATGTTTAATATTCGTTAGTTAGGTTGTTTTAAGAATTTAACTTTTCTAAGATTTGTATAATTATTACAATAATCCTGTTTTTTATTAGTTTATCTCAATATTGAGTAAAAAACGCTATGTTTTTTATTAAACGGCTTGTTTTTGTAATATAAATAGTATTATCTTTACGGACTGTCTGTGGAAATGTACAAATCGTTCTTTGAAGTCTCATAATCAAATACCACTCTTAAAATGCTGAAAATCAGCAACTTGCTACCACGTATTTCTAAATTCCGCCGTATTACGGGAAATTATTTCCACAGAATAATCCTAAAACACACAAAATCCACTAAATTATTTTTTTAATCTATAACGTGCTTCGTAAAGAAGTCATGGGTTAATTTTTTATACACGTGAACCAAAAGAGGTTTGCATCAATCTAAAGTAAGGATATGATAAAAATGATGAAAGTAATCGCAGCCATTTTATTAATTGGCTCGGTTGTTTATGCGTGCAAAGTAAAACAACAAAGTAATGTTTCCGTTTCACAGAGTAAATCAATTGTCGTAAAAGAACCAGTAGATAATGAAGATTTTGTAAGATTATTATCAAAAAATTGGGTGGTGAATATGATTAATTATCAAGCAGATGCTCGCAAGAATGTACTATACGAAAGAGGAATTGATGCTAATTTGCAAGATTATTCAAAAGAAGCCTTTAAAATTTCTCCCGATGAAAAAGTGATTTATACGGACGGAAGTGGTAAAAAACACCAAGGTATTTGGGATTTGAGAGACAACAATACGAAGCTGGTTATGGAATTTAAAGATGGTCAAGAAGTGGCTTGGGATATTATTGAAGAAGGAAAAAATTCGTTAGTGTTGCATTTGAGTATTGATGCTAAGAAAGTGAATTGGAATATTATAAATTTAGATAATATTGACATTCCAACGGCGGCAGTTTTATCTGGATTTTACGCAGGAGTTGTTACTGAGAATACCGAAAGAGTAAATATTACTTATAAGATGTTTCCAAGAAGTTAGTTTCGTTTCTATATATTCGGGATTCGATAATTGAAAAAAAGAGTCATTCGCTTGGTGTGAATGGCTTTTTTTGTTTCAAAGTAATTCGTCTTTTGGAATCCAATAGTGTTTATTGAAGTTTTTAATTTTATTATCTTCTATCATAAGACCCTCTGATTCAAGAAGTTCTTGCATTCTATTTCCTCCAAAAAACGCTTTTCCACTTAGCAGCCCTGCCCTATTCACTACTCGGTGGGCGGGGATTGATGAGTCTCCGTGAGAAGAATTCATTGCCCAACCTACCATTCTTGCTCCACCTTTACTGCCCAAATATTCGGCAATTGCACCGTAGGATGTTACTCTACCTTCGGGAATGAGGCGGACTACTTGGTAAATATCGTCAAAAGAATTCTTCATAAGCTATCGGTAAACGGTTCACGGCAAACCGTGAACGGGAATCTGCATAAAATTAGCCATTTACCTTTAATGATTCATTTTCAAATTGTAATTTTATAAGATGATTGAAAAAATAAATACCGTTGTCTCTTCAAAATATATTGCCATTCTTTGGACGGTAATTATTTTCGTCTTGTGTAGTTATCCAAGTGCCAATTTACCCAAAATCAATAATGATAAAACGCTTCATTTCATTGCTTTTGCTGGATTTTCGTTCTTTTGGGCTTTTCATAGTTCAAATCCTTGGTTGATTATTTTGATGGCAACACTTTACGGCATTGGTATTGAGTTTTGGCAAGCCATTCTCCCAAAATCTTTTCATCGTGGCTTTGACTGGTATGATGCTTTGGCAGATGCCGTTGGTGGAATCATTGGCTATATTATTTGGCTGATTTACAACAAGTTAATTACGTAAACTTCTTTTAACACCCTCTATTATTTTACGCTAAACCTCCAAAAACTCTTTGGGCGCTTTGCCCGTAAATTTTTTAAACGAACGATTGAATGTTGCTTTCGAGTTAAATCCGCAGTCGAAGGCAATACCCAAAAGAGTAATATTTTTATTTTCGGGTAAAAGGATTCTTTCCTTAAATTCATTCACTCTGTATTCATTAACAAAATCATTAAAATTCTTTCCAAATGCATTGTTCACCACGCCCGAAAGTACGGAAATATTGGTTTTTAATCGGTTTGAAATATCTGAAAGGTTCAGTTCAGGTTGTAGATAGAGTTTTTCATCCTGCATAAGTTTTAGAATTTTTATTTTCCAATTTTCTAATTCTTCCTCATTAAATTTCTCTTTTTGGATATTTTCAACCTTATGTTCCTCTTCTTTGAAAACCAAACCCGTTGTGGGTTGTGCTTGTGCATAACCCGTGATAGAAACGTAATAAATCAAGGCAACTTCAACTAAATTATCCCACCAATCTTGCTTGAAATCAAGGTTGTAAATACTGTCAATTATCATCTTCAATACATAAACAAAAAACGTTAATATCAAGACAATTAGGAAGTTACGAAACCATTTAAAACTCACCGACTCAGTATCCGAAAATTGCGTTTTAGTCCATTTATGATACTGATTATATAATTTTAAACATTTATAAATGTAAAAACCATCTAAAAGTATCTCTCCGTAAGTTTCAATATAAGGAATATAGAAAGGTCCGTGAAAGTTTTTTTCGACCGTTTTTACAAAATCTTGACCCATCGAAAAAACGCCAACGTGATAAACCGTATGAATTATAAAGGGTAAGAAATTCCAAATATCCTGCTTTGAAAATCTAAAATCTTTATCAATTTGGCTTTTGAAATAAAAGTAACAAAGCGGAGCAAAAGCATAACCTAATGTTCGTGGAAAAAAATTGAGCTGTTTCCATAGAATTTCAATACCCGAAAAACCGAGCATGTATTCCCAAATATTGAAAGCCATTCCCACCAAAACCAAACCTAACAAAACATCAGAAAGGCGGTTATTTTGTCTGGCTCGATTCCACAATAAAATGGCATAAATCCACGCTTGTATGAAGCCAAACCAAAGGGGTGTAGAATAATAAGACCAGTAGATTTCCATAGTGATTATATTTTAAGGGGTATTTTCGCCATGAATTTAACAAAGATGTTACCCCCAAGGCACAAAGTTTGTAATTTTTCATCGAACATAAACATTACTTAGAACCTTTGTGTCTTCGTGGCTAAACAACTTCTGAGCAATAAAATGGTCAATCCCAAACCTTCCCGAACCCATTACCACGACATAAATTGAAATCCACAAAAAGCCCATTGCTGGTAACATTTCCCACACTTCACCACCCCATTTTTGAAAGAAAATCGCTACCAACATCGTACACATCACCATGAATCCTGCAAAACGAGTGAATAAACCCATCACTAATAACGCTCCTCCAAATGTTTCAGCCAACACCGCAGCCCAAGCAAAGAATGTAGGAAAGATGGCAAAAACTCCACCAAATTTTACCATATCTTGAATAAACCAATCTGGACAAGGAAATTTGCTTCCACCGAAATTAACGGCTAAAAAATAACAGCCAATGATGCGTGGAAGAGCCAAAAGTAAGTCGGTGTACCAATGTGAGGTATAAACAGGTTTAATGATTTTAGCGAATATAGTTTCCATGATTTCTAAGAATTAAGTAACCGCTTCGTTGCGATTGATGATACAAATTTGGGAAGAATCAGAACGTTCATCGTCTCAAAAGATGATTTGGAACGACTCGAATCATCTTTTGGAGCTAATTGGACTACTATTTCCTCAAATTAATAATCTTTCCATCGTCTTCCAATTTAACAATATAAAATGGTTCACCCGCTAATTGATTTCCCCCCATCACTATTTTTACTTCTTTTCTATCGGCTAAATAAATTTTTGTTCCGACCAAAACTTTAAACTCTTTTGTTCCATTTGGAATGAAAACATCGCCAACCGTACCATTTTCTTTTGAGTTGGGAGCATAGGTAATAAAAGTATATTTATGCGGCAAAATACTATTGTTTTTAAACTTGAAAGTTACCGTTTTTGCTTTTGCATCTTGGGCATGAACAGAACTGAAAGAAGTGAAGAAAAATACTAAGATTGCGATAATTGATAATTGCTTTTTCATGATTTCAGAATAGTTTATTGATGATATTGACTATTTTAATGATATGGTTTGGTTGTCTGTACTTTGGTCCATACTTACCAAAAGTTCCTCTGTGTGTTTTGAGTTCTTTTCCCAATAATTACCACTACATTGATAAATTTTTGTTCCTATTGGTAGCTTTATTTTATTCCGACTAAACATGCTCATAGTTGATGAAAAACCAACGGCTTTATCTTCTCCCCAAGGCAATTCATAACGTATAAAAACTTGTTTTGGTAGAAGAGAAGCCCCTTTTAAATTAAGACTAACTAATTTGATTCCCTTACGCTTAGCAATGTTTTCTATCGAATTACCTTCTCTAACTTTCTCGGACTCTTTTAATTTCATCTCCCCGTTCGCCGCATCAAGGTATTGTTCACGTGAGATTTCGTATTGCTGAGTTACAGAAAATGTCTTTCCATTATCATCTTTAGTAACCACAAAGAGTAACTCTTTTTTACCATTTTTCTCTTCGTAAACATAAGTGGGAACAGGCATATTAGTAGCGTGTGTAACCATAGCATTTAAGCTATAACCATAAGCGGCTGTCATTTTTGATTGACTATCGTAACTCTTAAAATCAAGCATTTTGTTCTTTAAAGTAGGATTCTTAACCGTAAAACTCACACGGACAGGTTCTGTCGAAGGCGACCCCGTTTGAGCATGACTCATAAAAGTGATAAAAGTTAAACAGGTAATGATAATTTTTTTGATTTGCGTTTTCATGTTTTTAAAATGTTTATTTGTGAATTAATGGGTCAAAGTTTCACCTTTGACAATCCAAAAACGCTTTAAAACATGATTTGAAACGTCTTGAATGATGATTTGAGACATATTCTTATGGAGGAATGGAGTTGGGAGAAATGGAGACGGAAGATTTTGACAATAAAAATCCTGCGAGAAATGGTTTCTTGCAGGTTTACTGAATATTAATTATTTTTAAAAAATCTGCGAAAATCTGCGTTGCGAAGCATCTGCTAAATCTGCGTGCAATAACAAGTCATAGAATCACAGGTCCCGCCTGATTAATTCCCGACACATAACATTCTGAACCAATCCCAACCTTGGCAAAACCGTCTTGCATGGCTTTCCCAACTCTGTTTGCCGTAAATAAATCCTTCGACAAAGCAAACATGGATGGACCAGAACCCGAAATTGAACAACCCAACGCTCCATTTTCCAAAGCTGCATTCTTGACATCATCAAACTGTGGGATTAAAATAGAACGAATAGGTTCGATGATGACATCTACTAAGGAACGAGAAATTAAGTCATAATCTGGCAACATCAATCCTGCTACTAAACCTGCCACATTCCCCATTTGAGTAATAGTATTTTTCAAAGAAATCTCTCTTTTTAAAATATTACGAGCATCCTTTGTGTTTACCTCAATATGTGGATGAACGATTGTGGTATATAATTCTTTAGGCGTACTGATTTGAATAATATCCAGCGGTTCATAAGAGCGAATGACTACGAAACCACCCATTAAACTGGGTCCCACATTATCCGCATGAGCCGAACCACAGGCAATACGCTCGCCTTCCATCGCAAAAGGCAACAAATCTTTTTGTGCCAAAGGTTTACCCATCAACTCATTAGCGGCAAAAACCCCCGCCACCGCCGAAGCCGCCGAAGAACCCAAACCCGAACCCAAGGGCATGAGCTTTTTAAGATTCATTTCAAACCCTTGACCCTCCTCTCCAATTGCTTCTAAGAATTTAATAATGGCAATACCAGCGGTATTTCTTTCCGCCTCCAAAGGCAAACGTCCTTCATCACCTTCAATTGAGAGAATTTTAACACCTTTTGAATTAGATTTTTTCAAGATTATCTCATCGCCAGGATTATCTACCGCAAAGCCAAAAATATCAAAACCGCAGGCTACATTTGCCACCGTTGCAGGGGCGAAAACTTTTATTTTGTTTGTCATTTATTGTTTATTCTAATCCAGCTTCTTTCAAAAGTCCATTTAGTACTTTATCGGTAATTGTTGATTGCTCACTTTTATCATAGATTGACAGAGGATAAATCATTTCATCAACAATCTTTACACAAGTTATTACCCGTGAACCGCCCGACTTTCCTTTATTTTTTGATTCAATTGCCATTCTGACTTTATAGCAATCATTGCCTAATCCATCACCTTGAATAGGGTTTTCTAATAATGATTCGATTTATTTTTCAAAATCGCTATCAATGGAACGATACTTCTTCTTCAAAGCTTTAATGCCTTTTTCAAAAGAAGGGATAGCTTTTATAATCATAAATTCTCAGCTCTTAATTCAGCTAATAATTCTTGTGCTGATTGCAGTTTTATCTTCCCTTGTTGATGCAATTCAACTTGAATGAGTGCCTCCTTTAAATCATCAACAAATTCTTGTTGTTCAGCGGTGAGTTTCCGTTTAGGATGAGCTACTACTTCATTTTTTTTGTCATTAGCAAGAAACTTTTTCCTTTCTCTTGCCAAGAAATCTTGGAGTTTGGATTTAATTGCATCTATACCCAATTTTTCTACCAAATAATCATCTACTTGAATTTGAATGTCCATGATTTTATTTTTGAATTTTTCTTAAAGATAAACAATAAACTAAGCCAAATAACTCCCAATCGCCACAATATCCGCAAATACACCTGATGCTGTTACTTCTGCCCCTGCCCCTGGTCCTTTGATGACTAATGGGCGGTCGTGGTAGCGTTTTGTGGTGAAGGAAATTACATTATCTGCCCCGTCCATCATATAAAATGGGTGCGTTTTTCCGATGCTTTTTACGCCAATATTTATCTTATTATTTTCTAAGCAAGCGATAAATCTTAACACCTCTCCCTTGCTTTCGGCTTCATTTACCATATCTTCAAAGTAGGTGTTTGACACTTCTAATTCTTTGAAAAAATCCTCCACCGTTGGGGCTTTTTCGCAGTTTTCGGGTAATAACTTTTCTATCGTAACATCCTCTGGTTCAAGGCGTAAACCTATTTCACGACCCAAAATTAAAATCTTACGAGCAACGTCCATTCCACTCAAATCTTCTCGTGGGTCTGGCTCGGTATAGCCTTTTACTTTTGCTTCTTTTACGATGTCGGCAAATTTAACGCCCGCTTTAAAATTATTGAAAATATAGGATAAAGTTCCTGACAAAACGCCTTCAATTTTCTCAAATCTATCGCCCGAAGCAATCAAACCTTGCAGCGTATTTATCACGGGAAGCCCAGCTCCTACGTTGGTTTCGTACAAGAATTTTACGCCTTTTTTCAGAGCCGTTTGGTGCAGTAAAACATAATCGGCATATCGTCCAGAATTGGCTACTTTATTGGGTGTTACCACGGAAATATTGGCTTCAAATAATCCTAAATATTCATTATGAATTT
Source organism: Cytophagales bacterium (assembly GCA_038230735.1). Lineage (GTDB taxonomy): Bacteria > Bacteroidota > Bacteroidia > Cytophagales > Spirosomataceae > Arcicella. The sequence continues at coordinate 50,002 of JBBRMR010000007.1, read as the reverse complement.
CTTTACTGGCAGTACAATCAGCGAAGATGGAATTGGGTAAATTCAAGCGTTTTGCTTCCGCCACGAATTGCCATAATTCTGATTTTTTGCCCGTATTATCCAAATCTTCAAACCACGAATCCATCGGAATTCCTTCTGGATTTATCAGCATTTTTCGAGAATTCGCTACCCCTATCAAATTGACTTTCAGGGCTTTATACTTTGATAAAAATCCTTCTTGTCCTTGTAATTGTTCCAATAATGCCTTGCCGATAAGTCCAGTTCCCACTAAAAATAAGTTCAAACTTTTCACCTGCGAAAAGAAGAATGTATCATGAATAACATTCAAGGCTTTTGAAATATCTTTCTTTTCAATCACCACGGAAATGTTCAACTCTGAAGAACCTTGGGCGGTGGCAATAATGTTAATTCCGTTCTTTCCCAAGACCGAAAATAATTTTCCACTCACACCAGTGTGCTTCTTCATGCCTTCGCCCACCACGGCAATAACCGATAGATTTTCTTGTATTTCAATGCCTTCCACATCGCCAATGGTAATTTCAGCTTTAAATTCTTTTTCCAAAATTTCCTTCACTTCCACCGATGCCGAAGGTTCGATGGCGAAACAGATGGAGTGTTCTGACGATGCTTGAGAAATGAGAATTACCGAAATTTTATGTTTCGCCAACACCGTAAACAATTTGGCAGAAACCCCCGCCACGCCAATCATTCCAGAGCCCTGCAGATTGACCAAAGCCAAATTATCAATCGAAGAAATGCCCGTAATGATGTATTCAGAAGGTTCTGCACTACGATTTACAACGGTTCCAACAAAATCTGTGTTGAAAGTATTGAGTACCCGAATTGGGATATTTTTGGCAAAAGCGGGTTGCAACGAAGGCGGATAAATCACTTTTGCTCCAAAATGCGTTAATTCCATTGCCTCCGAATAGGTGATGGTTGGAATGGTAAACGCATTTTTGACTTTGCGTGGGTCGGCGGTCATCATGCCGTCCACATCAGTCCAAATTTCGATTTCTTCGGCATTGAGTGCCGCCCCAAAAATTGAACCCGTATAATCTGAACCTCCACGACCCAAGGTTGTAGTTTCACCTTTTTCTGTCGAACCAATAAAACCCGTGATGAGTTGGAGAGATTTTGTTTTCGAGAAATATTCTTGAATTTGACGATTCGTTACCGCAAAATCAACTTCCGCCATACCAAAATTGGCATTGGTACGAACCACTTTTCGAGCATCAAGAAAATGACAATCAACGCCTTGTGCTTTCAATATTTCGTAAATAAGAGTCGTGGAAAGTCGTTCTCCGAAAGACACCACCAAGTCGCAAGTACGCAGTGAAATTTCTTTAATCAGCGAAATACCTTTCAATAAATCATCTAATTCATTGATAATAGTTCGGATATTGGCAAAAACTTTCGATTGAGATTTAACCTCAATTAATGCCCTCACAACCTCAAAATGACGGTTTTCGATGGCTTGGATGATTTCTAAATAGGTCAAATCGCCCTCGGTGGCTTTATAACCTGCCTCAATGAGCTTATTCGTAACGCCACCCATCGCAGAAAACACCGCAGCGACACCTTTCTCTTGGGTTTGTTTACCCTTAATAATTTCCAAAACCGCCTGAATACTACTCACAGTGCCACAAGACGTACCTCCAAATTTTAATACTTTCATTTTTTACTTTAACTTTAATATTAACAAAGATACCAATTTCACTTCCTTTGCCCAAGTCAGAATAAACAATCGTCTTTGATATTGGTTTATTTAACGTACCACGGGAATCCTTCCCGTGTATTTCTTTAATTAAAAAACGGCAAAGATTGCCGTGCTACGTTTTATGAAAATCCTCATAACAACTTTATTGCTAATGATTTCAATTTTATCCTTAGCTCAAAACAAAACTCCTGCCAATCAGTCAAAAGAGGGCTGTGGACCTGTAAAAGAAATTAATAAACGTATGATTATGGAAAATGAAAAAGCCTCTCACGGCAAAAATGTATTAGGCTCTGACCTGAAAATTGCTGGAACTTCGCCTATTACTGGCTTTTACAGAGACGGTTTTTGCTCAACGGGGGCAGCAGACCGTGGTATTCACGTAGTCGCAGCTATCGTTACGGACAAATTTTTACAGTATTCAAAAGTTCGTGGCAATGATTTAATTACGCCCTATGCTGCCTACGGTTTCCCAGGTTTGAAAGCGGGTGATAAGTGGTGTTTGTGTGCCGCCCGATGGAAAGAAGCCTACGATGCTGGCGTTGCTCCACCCGTAGTTTTGGAAGCAACTCACGAAAAAGCATTGGAATATGCCACGCTGGAAGAATTGAAAGGCGAAAAGATTAAATAGGTAAGAACTTGTAAGAAATATTTGTTGTTAAGTAAATGTCTATGCAACTTAGTCTAAAGTTGGATTGCGAAACGTTGCACCGTATTTGACTGGAGGATTTCTTGGATTGCAACACTGATAAAATCCAAGAAATTCTTTAATCCATCGAATCCAAGTTCAGACAAAATCGCAAGTAAAATCCGCAATTAAAAATCCTAAATAAATTATGGTAGGCTACCGTTTTTCAGAATATATACCCGAAGAGCAAGAAGATGGCAAAAAGGCTAAATTTGACCAGTTGCTCGATATTTTCAATCAATTAATCACCATGACGGCTGGCAATGTGTCGGAGGCTTTGTCATGGATTACGCAATTAGATAAGCAATATAACCTCACTGATGACAGCTACGGAATCGCTGATTTCATTGAAGATTTGAAGGCGAAGGGCTATTTAAAGGAGGAAAAAAACGAAAATGGCGAAAGCCGAGAAGTGCTTACGGCAAAGGGCGAACAGTCTATTCGCAAGCAATCTTTGGATGAGATTTTCGGAAAACTGAAAAAGACTAATTCGGGTGGAAATCACCGCACGCCCTATCAAGGCACGGGCGATGAAACTAATACTGACCGTAGAGAATATCAATTTGGGGATTCATTAGACCAAATCGCTATGACCGAATCCATCCGTAATGCCCAGATTAACAACGGTATGGAGAATTTTATGCTTACTGAAAATGACCTCGAAATCATGGACAAAGAGTATAAAGCCCAGACTTCTACGGTATTGATGATTGATATTTCGCACTCCATGATTTTGTACGGTGAGGATAGAATTACCCCCGCCAAAAAGGTAGCCATGGCACTTTCGGAATTGATTATGACCAAATATCCCAAAGATACGTTGGATGTAATTGTGTTTGGAAATGACGCTTGGCAGATTCAAGTGAAGGATTTGCCTTATTTAGAAGTGGGTCCTTATCATACTAATACGGTGGCAGGACTGGAATTGGCAATGGATTTATTGCGAAGACGAAAAAACAAAAATAAGCAAATTTTCATGATTACGGACGGCAAACCTACGTGTTTGAAAGAAGGAATCAAATACTATAAAAACTCGTTTGGTTTAGACAAAAAGATTCTGAACAAAACCCTCACGCTGGCGGCACAATGCCGAAGATTAAAAATTCCCGTAACCACTTTCATGATTGCGAGAGACCAGTATCTCAAAGAATTTGTCCAAGAATTTACGCAAATCAACAACGGAAGGGCATATTTCTCTTCATTGAAAGGTTTGGGAGATTTTATTTTTGAGGATTATCAGAAGAATCGGAAGAAGGAGGTTAGGTAAATAAAAAATGCTCTGAAAATAAATTCAGAGCATTTTTTATATCAAATTTAATCAAGGTACTTTGAATTTCAACCTTGTTCCGTTCAAAAAAGATAATACTCCATTCGTAATCAAGGAACCCACACGGGCATCACCACTAAAAACGGTAATATTTGTTCCCCCAGATACCGTAACATCATCCACCACCGTAGGCACTCGCCCGCATGACCACGTGCTACCTGCGTGCCAATCGCCATCAACCATACTTGCTAAGTTGTTGGTAATCACGGCAAAAGGTGATGTTGGTGGACTAATTATGCCATTACTTACTACTCTTATTTTATAATTTCCAGAGGTCATATTCATGGGTAAAGTTACGTTTATGCTGGCATTAGTGCCTTGTCCAATTATTGGTGGCGATGCTGCAAAATTTCCGTTGGCATCGGACAGTTCTACATTAGCATTTGTTCCCGCAGGAATTCCGTATTTGGCGTATTCAATACTGAAAGCATTTCCATTACAAAGTGCATTTCCTGAAATATTGGGTGTTGAAATAATGCCTGTAACTGCATTTGAAAGCATTACTATGGGAATATCATAAGTATCTGCGTATTTGTTATCGAGTATGTTTGAGGCAGTGAGGGTAAAAAATTGATTATCATTTCTCATTGCCACACGCACTCGTAACCTTGAAAAACCAATATTTGAATTGGTTGGAATAGTGAAGCTTTGGGTTTGTGAAATATTCCAAAACTGAGAAAAATTATTTTTGGCTAATTCTTCTCCTGCATCTTCAAAATCTCCATCTTGATTTAAATCCGCCCATACACCCGTTAATAAATTCGCTGTTCCATAACTTAAACTATAAATTTGAGCGAGTGAGTAACTTTCACCTGCTTTCAGAATGGTAGCAGGTTTTAATAAAAAAGGAGAATTATAATCATAATATTGGTTTATTATTCCGCTCGGTACTGAATTATTGAAAGGACGCTTGAATAATGTATCAATGCCACTCAAGAGATATGTTCCTCTTAATAATTCGTATGAACCACTTAATTGATAAGGTTTTACATACCATTGAGCATTACTTTGGTCAAGGGTTTTTACACTTAAATATAGCGTTTGATTGGTTGGACCGCTGTAACCATAACAAGCACTATTATAACCTATTGTATATTTTTCACTGTGTAATGGACTAAGATTAGCCACCAAACTATTACTATTCAAAGCAGTTGAAAAAGATTGGATACCATTATTATAAGTATTCAAGGTAATGGTATAAGGACTTGTGCCACCCGAAAAATTAACATTTAATGCTGCAGATTCCCCTTCATTAATGACTGTTTTATTGATATTATAATTGAAACTTGTCGTTGGATTAAATACTTCAAAATTTGTAGAAAATATAGGAGAAGTTAAGTTTGTGGATGTTTTTACAACCCTCAACTTATATCCCGTTCCACTGGCTATTAGAAAATTGGATGGGATATTACACGAAATATATTGTCCTCCGTCTGATTCGCTTTGAATACTATTAAAACAGTTATTTCCTATATCATTTGGGGTAGCAAAACTTCCATTTTCATTAGAAATCTGAACCACATAAGGACGACAATAGCTACTGTCTAAATGGGTTCCCGTAAAACGAACTACGAACTGTCCACAAAGTTTTGTGATGGAAGCAGTATCATTATAACCTCTTTGAACTTTTAAGATTTTTAAAGTTGGAGTTCCAACATAGATATTTACACTATCCAATTTTGTAATCGAACACAAATTATCGGCAATTCTGACAATCTTAAATTTCGTGTCAGCCGTTAAGATTTTGTTGCTTTCAATGACGATATTATCAGTCGGGCTACTTGTTGAAAAAACCCTTCCATCGCTCAATTCTACGCTAAAAGGCGGGGTTCCAGATACTTTCGCAGTAATACTTACGGGTAGTGAAGGCTCAATTGAATACGTTTTTATATTATTATAGCCAGTTGCTTGGTCGGTTCTATTCCCTAACAAAGCTCCCAGATTATACAAGGACGGAATCGCCTTGAATGATAATTGATTGGGCGAAGGAATATTAACAATATTTGGTATTGTATTGGTCGGAACTACTCTGAGATAATAAGCTTGTGAGTAGTAAAGATTCGAGTTGTTTGAGTTGCAATTTATTGGACTACTTTGTCCAGTACCAATAACGATGACGCTCGAAAAATTAGCATAATAGGAAGCCTCCACTTTATAAGAAGTATTAGCGGGCAACGCTGTTCCTGAAACAGTAAATCTAACGGGAAGAATTTGTCCTGTACAGATACCCGTTTTAGGGAGAGAATCCGTAGTAATTACCGTGGGTGTAATGCCATTAAAAACGTTTAGCAGATAATCTTCCGTTTCGCCTTGGCTATTTGTTTCACAAGCAACAGGGTAATAATTACTTAATAAAACTCTCAATCGTGTTTGTCCATTAAAAGCGGTTGCGGGAAGTTTCAACACTCCTGTATAAGTGTTAGTTATATTTTGTCCAGCATTATTACCCGTTGGAAAAATCCTTTCGTCAATGTCAAATATACCATTTTGATTTAGGTCTGCCCAAATGTTGAAATATTGCTGATTTGTGGTGATTACAAGTGGCGTGATGGAAAAGTTATAGATCACATTAGCATTAGTATTGGCAGGATTCAGGTATTCTCCCCATCCATCGGGTGCTTTTCCAGAGTTCAAATTACTAACCGAAGTCCCTTGAATAGAGAAATTTTTTATGCCTAAATTACCAGTTCTTGCACTCGGACAATACCTCGAATTATTTATTCTTACTTTCACACTGGCAGCATTATTCAATTGACTACCACAAGCATCCGTTACGATTGTCAGTGTGTAAGTTTTTGAACCACTGACGGGTGCAACGAAGGAATAGGATTTTGAAAAATTGATATTAGTTTCTGAAATATCAACTATTCCATCGCTGAGCGTAAAATTATAGGGACTTTTTCCACCATTGATGGATAGATTCATTGTAAAAGCCTGATTAGAAGTCAAGAACAGAGGATTTCCATACGAGGTAGAACTTTGAGCCGACATATAGGTATTTATTGGAGAACTCTGAGAAATATAAATAGAATTGGAAGAAACGCTACATCCATTTGTATTGGTTACTTTAACCGAATAATTGCCTCCCAAATTAGTTGAGTAATTAATCATTGTGGCATTGGCAATAATAGTTCCATTATTTTGCCATTGATATGTATAGGCATTGTTTGGATTGGTCACATTGAGGGTTTGTGAAATACCAGTACATAAAATTATACTCCCTGTTTGATTAAGCGTAGGAGTATTGGGAGCTTCAACAATGCTAAAAGGGTCGCTGAAAGCACTATATGCAGTTGGACTTGAAGTTAATATCCTAATACGATAGCCATTGCCAAAGGGTAAATTTTGACCACTTATTACTGAATTTCCTACAAAAATAACATTCAAATTAGGGGATGCTGAGCCAATAATTCGTGGAGTAATTAGCCCCAAATCATTTGAAATCTCAATGGAATGGGAAACAGTATTTCCCGAAGAAGTAGTCACATTAGAAGAAAAAGCATAATTAAGATAGGTAGGATTGTAACTACTTGAATTAATACAAACTTGAATTGTTGCAATGAAAGGCTTTGTAATGGTAAAATTTGTTTGAGCATTTAAAATCAGATTGATCTGAGTTAGCAATACGAGCATTAAGGCAAAAATTTTTAAAAATCTTGGCGTGTAAAATTGATTCATTTTAGTAGTTTAGTTTTGTTAGTGATTATTATTTAAGCAAAATAAATAAAAATCCTGACATAATTGACACAAATCTCCAAGAACTTTTCTCCCTCCAATTTGTTCTATCATTATATTCATTTTAACCTTATTCATTTCATAATGTCATATAAAAACTTAAACGCAGACGCTCTTTTAAACATCAATACGCTCAGTGCTTTGAAGGCTTCGGGCTATCAACCTAAAACAATTAAGGACGAACTACGGGATAATCTTATCCATAAACTCAAAAATAAAGAACAGGTTTTTGAAGGAATTTGGGGCTTCGAGGATTCCGTTATTCCAGATATTGAACGTGCCATTCTTTCTCAACATCACATTAATCTTTTGGGGCTTCGTGGACAAGCAAAAACCCGTATTGCTCGCTTAATGGTCAATCTTTTGGACGAATACGTTCCCGTGGTGAAAGGTTCTGAACTGAATGATGACCCTTTGCAACCTTTGTCTCGCTTTGCCAAAGATTTAATTGCCGAACATGGCGACCTTACGCCCGTTTCGTGGATGCACCGCAGCGACCGTTATACCGAAAAACTCGCCACGCCCGATGTATCCGTTGCCGACCTTATTGGTGATGCTGACCCCATCAAAGCGGCTACTTTAAAACTGCCTTATGCCGATGAAAGAGTTATTCACTTCGGACTGATTCCACGTTCACACCGTTGTATTTTTGTGATTAACGAATTGCCCGATTTACAAGCTCGTATTCAAGTTTCCTTGTTCAATATTTTGCAAGAAGGTGATATTCAAATTCGGGGATTCAAGATTCGCTTGCCTTTGGATATCCAATTTGTCTTTACTGCCAATCCCGAAGATTATACCAATCGTGGTTCAATCGTTACACCGTTGAAAGACCGTATTGATTCTCAAATAGTTACGCACTATCCGAAGACGTTGGAGATTGGGAAAAAAATTACTTTGCAAGAAGCAAAACTCAAAGACGGTCAAGAGGAAATGGTTACGACCAACCACATTATGGACGATTTGATTGAGCAAATTGCCATCGAAGCCCGTTCTTCTGAATATGTAGATGCCAAGTCGGGCGTATCGGCTCGTATGACGATTTCAGCTTATGAAAACCTCATTTCTGCGGCAGAAAGACGTGCTTTGGTTAATGGCGAAGACAAAACTTATGTCCGTGTAGCCGACCTTGTGGGAGTAATTCCTGCGGTGTGTGGCAAGGTGGAATTGGTTTATGAAGGCGAAGTGGAAGGACCCGTTATCGTGGCTCAAAACCTCATCGGAAAGGCAATCAGAACCCAGTTTTTGAACTTCTTTCCTGACCCCGAGAAAATCAAAAAAGCGGCAAAAGATAAGGCTGGCAAAAATCCATATAAGCCCATCATCGACTGGTTTATGGATGGCAATACGATGGATATTCTTAACGATAGTGCCGATAGTGATTACTCAGCAAGATTAAGAACGATTGATGGTTTGGATGATTTAATCGAAAAAGTATATCCCGCCATGCAAGGCAGAGAGAAGTTGTTTATGATGGAGTTCGTGTTGCACGGACTTTCAGAATTTTCGATTATTTCAAAGAAAACCTTAGAAAAAGGGCTTCAATTCAAAGATTTAACCGCTTCATTATTTGATTTGGATAATTTCAAATTTGATGAAGATGAAGAGGATTTTAGATAAGAGTTAAACAAAAGACTTGGCAATTTTGTCAAGTCTTTTTATATTGCGGGAACAAATTTTTACAGACATGATAAATATCCAATATTCAAGCGTAGTGTGGCAAGAGGGGCAGTTTTTTGTTGCTCAATGCCTGAATGTAGATATTTCAAGTTTTGGAGATAATCGAGAAGAAGTGTTAACGAATTTAGAAGAGGCTTTAAGTTTGTATTTTGAAGATTAATAAAAAGAACTCGCTCAGTTATCCGTCATTAATTTGGTAGCAACTTGTTCTCATAATACATAACTCATAATTACCACCAATGAGCGACTTACAAATTCTCTTTGAACATATTTTTAATAACGACGACTTTATCAAAATCTTAGCCTCCACGCTCGTAGGGGCTTTGATTGGCTTGGAAAGGGAATATCGGAGTAAATCGGCTGGACTCAGAACCTTCACTTTGATTTCAGTAGGCTGTACCATTTTTACAATTCTTTCTGAAAAAATGGGAATACACACCTCCCCCGACCGTATTGCGGCAAACGTGGTTACGGGCATCGGTTTCTTGGGGGCAGGCGTAATCTTCAAGATGGACGACCGAGTAAAGGGACTTACCACGGCAACAATTATTTGGGTAACGGCATCCTTGGGAATGTCCATTGGCGATGGACATATTTTGCTTTCTTTTTTGGGAACAATGGTGGTGTATATCGTTTTGGGGCTTTTTGTGAAATTGGAAGTAGTTATGGAACGCTACGGACAGACCCGCAACTATAAAATTGTCTGCAATTATTCTCCCGAAATACATAAACGTTTAGAAACCATTTTTGAACAATGTAACCTTACTGCCAAACGAGAAAAACAGATTATTACCAAAGATACCCTCACCAGCAACTGGTCGGTACGGGGGCGTTCTTCCAAACATGATAAATTAGTCAAAAAATTGATTGCAGAAAAAGACGTTCGGGAATTGGAATGTTAATTTCCTAAAAACTGAACCCTACTTTCCAATTTTAAACTCCGCAATTTCCTCCGAGACACCTCCACTTCTTTCCCATTTTTCAAAACAAAAGAAGTGTTCAATTCATCAAAATAACTGATATATTGCGTGTTGAGCAACATTTTACGATGAATCCTCAGAAAACCCAAACCCTTCACTTTCTCTTCCAAAGACTTCAAAGTCTGGCAAAGTAATATCTGTTCGCCATTTTTAAAATGCAAATTAGTGTAATTGATTTCGGCTTCCATCAAGATTACGTTTTCGGGAATGATTATCCCCGCAATTTTGCCGTGAAGATAAATTTGGATGTCTGGATTAGTGTTCATTGTCTTAGAGATAAGTTTTATTTCATTTTTATGACAAAATTGGCAAGAATATTTAACACAAAAAATCCCCAATATTGGGGATATAATTGTGGAGATTTTGAAAGATATTTTGCCCAAAATCTCCCTATAATTTAATAAATAGCAAATCAATTTGTAAGGTTATAATACTTCTTAACTGCCTCATAATCAGCATAATCAACTGCCGCTCTGCGTCCGCCAGCAATACCCCCAGGAATGATTACGTATCGAATCTGTGTAGCCGAAGTAACAGCGTAACTTGCGGTAATCTTAATATTGCCAACGGTTAATATTTGAAACAGTGTATAAGTTGTCGTGCCAATCGTTTGTGAATAGGGGATGTAATAAATAGAAGACCCTATTTTCCAATAGATATGCACATCGCCTTTGTCCAAAATATCTTGGGTTAATTTTGGAGCAGTAACATTTGTTATATAGCTCGAGCCGCTTCCTACAAAAGTAACATTAACCCAATCTGAATAACTTACATTGGCAGTTCCCGTAGCACCAGTTGCTCCTGTAGCTCCTGTTCCTCCAACTGCACCTGTAGCACCTGTTGCACCGTTTGTACCATTTATCCCCATAGGACCGATTGGTCCTGTATCGCCTTTTTCAGCCTTACAGGCATCCAATAAAATAAACATTGCCATTACGATGGCGAAACTGAGTAGTTTTGTAATTGCTTTCATTTGTTTTTATTTGTTTAAGTTTAACATTTCCTTTGATTTTTCGCAAACAAAAGGATTGAGAGATAAGACAGGTTTTAGAAAGCCTATCGTTAAAATATTAGTCGAAATTATTGTATGAGAGGAAACAAAAATTCTAAAAAATCATCGGCTACTCACAATCAGTAGCCGATGAAAACATTAACCATTTTCTATTCAATTACCACTTTTTCCACTCAAAATAATCCCTTTTTCATCTTCCGAAGAAGCCGCCAAACGAAATGAAGTTTTCGATTCCGAGAAACCATCACCGTCTTTATAGATTCGGTTTTTTTCTAATTCAGTCTTTCTGACATACGAATCTTGCCAGTCTTTGATGCCCGATGAAGTTATTTCACCCGAAATAATATTGATATAGACAACTCCACTGGTATTGGTCAATTCGGAGAAAACCGTAAACTTATTTCCATTACCCGACACTACGCTACCCAGCCCCGTGGCATTATCGCCAATATTGGTTTTGTAGGAAACCTTAATCGTGGTGTTATCGGCACTTGGCTCGTAGAATTTATAGGTATAATCCGCCACTTTATCCCCAATTACTTTAGAGTCCCCTGCAAATGTGGCAAACAAAACCGTAGGACTTTCGAGGAAAATCCCCGTAACATTGGGGGGAACAGTGCCTTCGTTAATGGTCATCCCCAACTTGCGAAGACCATCAATAGTAGCTTGGGGAGCAACATTTTGAACGGCAGCCGAGAAACCCACGGCAGGATTAACAGTTTCTTTTTTACTACACGAAGCGATAGACAATATAAAGCCCAACAGGAGGGCAGATTTGATAAGATTTTTCATTTTATGATGATTTAAGGTAAGAGATACATTTCTTTTACATCACAAAATTGGCAGGAAGATTTTGAAGAAAAAATCCCCAATATTGGGGAGGAGGTGGTGGGATTTTTAGTACCGCTGTTGATATTTTTCCTTGATTTTATGATAGAAATCCGAGGCTGAAAAAGACAATACTCACTCGGCAAGAGCCATGCGTGTACGAAATTCTTTAGTTGATAAATAGAAAGATACCGCAAAAGATATTTGAGCTATAATTTCTAAACAATTACGTGCTATATGACTTTGACAATATAAAATAAAGTTTTCAGCATAAAGATTATTGGCAGTTAATAAGAAAATAAGGTCTATTCCATGTGGTACAAGCAAACCCATACTTATCCAAAAATAAGGTTTCTTGTATATGGCAATACCCTTTCTATCTTCTAAAAATAAATACCATAAATATATCATTGGTAAAGTGCAGATATAAATACCATTCATGAATGGACCAACCGAACCAAAATTTTGATAACCATCGATAAATATAAGTATCACAACACTTGCTACGCAAATTACTGGTATCAAAATCTTTAACCCCGTCTGGTATATTTTTTTTATTAATAGTTTTCTGTAGAAAATTCCCAAAAAGATGTAATTACTTAAATAAAATAATATGTTGAAAAATAATGTATTCTCAATTTTATAAAGTGTTAGGATTGGTTTCCAAAAAACACGATAATTCGTAACTGCCCAAATAAACAGTTCCATCATTACGTTTAGAAAAAAACGAGTTGCTAAGTAACCCCAGAAGATTTTTAGCAACTCATTCATTTCTTTCCTTTTCCAAAAAGCAACAAGAATAGGAATAAGTGATAATATCGTGGTAATATTACCTGACAATAATAATAGGTTATTGAAATAAATTTCTTGTTGATTCATATTCGTTTTTTATTAACCTAAAGGAGGAATTCTTATGCCTGAATTTCCACCACCCGCATGGCTACTACTGATAAATATTTTATCGCTTGGTTCCAAGGTTTCTCTCGAAGTTCCATAAACCATTAAATACATAACCCATTCATTATTAACTTTAGCTAATCTTGCACATAGCCCTAATTTGGCAGTGTTATTAATGCGTATTTTAATTTCATGATAAATTTTATCGTATGGAAGTAGGAAAACTAACACATTGTGGTGTTCATTTGATACTTTTCTTCGATTATCTCCATCATAAGGCATCCATTTGATTTTTATTGTTTCTATGTCATCTAAATGCGTATTCCTAGCGGATATCGCAATAAATTTATATAAATTTCCTTCATGTCCTGCAGAAATAGTAAACATTTGCTCAATTTCTTCCCATGTTTTGAAATTCTTTTTTTCACTTTTACCATGCCAAGTCGATTCTATTTCAGAAATTACATTCTCAAAAGGAATCAAATCTCCTCCTTCCATGTAATTTATTAAACATTTACTAAGAATATTATTATCATCTTGATAATTTTTGATTTCAATTATTGTTGCCATAATTTATGTTATTTTGCTTTATGAAAAAATTATTTTATTCTATTTAATTGAATGAGACAAAAAAAATTAATTGGTACACTTGACGTTAAATTAATTCCTCAGAAAGGAAGAAATTTATGTTGGGCTTCATGTATAGAAATGATAGTTAAATTTATTAATTCAGAATCGACTATTAGCCAAAAAGATATTGTTCAAAAACTTGGAATAGATTATGGTATGTGCAAATGTATTCAAGACTGTAAAGAGGGTAATATTTGTAAAAACTGTGATATAGAGTTCGTCCCTCAAGTTAATCGCTATGACAAATTGTTTAAATCACTCGGTATTAAATCTGTTCAAAAAGACGATACCGTGCTTTCAAAAGTTAAAATAGTTTCAGAGATAAAAAATAAACGCCCTATTTTGGTGGCAGTATCTTTGGATGAAACTAATAATCTTATTGTGCCAAAATGTAAAGCTAATCATGTGGTAATAATTTCAGGTTATTTTGAAAATAATGGTAAAATGATTATTAAAATAAAAGACCCGTTTCAACCATGCAAAGGACAAATAAGAGAATTAGATTACGATACTTTTTTCAAAGATTATAAAACTACATTTGTAACTGACTTTGTAAAAATAAATTAAATACCTCACACCAGCCGCATCTCTAAAGCCTTCACAACAGCCTCGGGAGCGGAATTGACGTGGAGTTTTTCGTAAATATTCTTAATGTGTTAGTGTACGGTGCTAAACTTGATGTCGCAGGAGTCGGCTATCATTTTGTAGCTCATGCCTTTTACCATACAGCCCAAAACTTGTTTTTCTCGTTGGGTCAGTTCCACAAAGGTGGGTTGGGCTTGCACAAATTGGCTCTGAAACATCGCCAAAACCTTCGCCGCAATATTGGGCGAAAGGTGCGACCCTCCCGCTTCCACTTCCTGTATTGCCTGTACGTACACCTCTGGGTTGGGGTTCTTAATCACGTAGCCATCCGCCCCCGCACAGATTGCTTTGAAAATGTGGTCTTCGTCCTCATAAACCGTCTGAATCAACACTTTCACGTGGGGATAGAGTTTTTTGATGTCCTGCATCGCCTCGATACCCGTAATGTGGGGCATCTGAATGTCCATCAGCACTACGTCGGGATGGTGGGTTTTCATTGCCCAAAGGGCATTACGTGCGTCCGAAAATGCCCCCGCCATCCATATACCCTCGGTACTCGCCAAGAACATCGACAAGCTCTCCCGAAAGTTTTTATTATCTTCAAATAGCACAACCCGTATCATAATCATTGCTTTATCAATAAATTTGAATAATTACCCGTTTAGAGGAAAACAAATCGGTGTTTCCGTTTTCGTGTTGCAAAGCTATGTGATAATCTTCATTGAAAAAATCCCCAATATTGGGGAGAAAAAGAGTTTTGAGTTTATGAAAACATACCCACAATTTCTGAATTTAGATTCGTCAGATGTATGGATTTTTTGGATTGTATCCATTTTTAATCCAAAAAATCCATACATCTGACGAATCCAAATTCAGACGTATTTTGTTTACTCAAAATAAGGGAATTCCCAACATCACCTTTGTTCCTCTCCCCTGCATCGAATCAATATTCAGCTTCATTTCGTTGTCTTCGGCTCTTTGTTCAAAATTGTGCAAGCCGTTGCCTTCGGTAGCTTGATTTTGGTCAAAACCGATTCCATTGTCGGAAACCTCAATCAAAATCTGATTATTAGCTTCCGAAATTCTCACCTCCGCTTTGGTGGCTTTTGAATGTTTGACGATATTGTTGATGGCTTCCTTATAAATCGAATAAGCATTTTTACGAGCTTCCATCGAAAGCGAATTTTTATGGCTATCTATCTGATTATCAAAATCTAAGGAAATTCCTTTTGCCGCCAAAACCTCCGTGGCGAAACCCCGCATACGGTCGGTAAATTTCTGAAAATCATCGTTTTTAGACTGAATCGCCCAAATGGTATCTTGCATCAGTTGGACGGATTCTACGGAATTGCTCGTAATTTTTTCAAGGATGGGTAACAATTCGGGAGGAGCTTTTCGGCGGAGTAATTCCACGAAAATGGCAATACTATTGAGGTTTGAACCTACTTCATCATGTAAATCTGCCGCTATTCTATTGCGGACATCTTGGAGTTTTAATTTCTGACGAAGGTTGTACAAAGTGAAAAAATAAATGCCAATGCCAATCAAAAATATCACGTAAACAATCACAGCAATTAGAAACCAGAGTTCTTGCCAAAAAGATTTTTTAATGATAACGGGAAAGGAAATATCGGCTTTATTACTTGTTGGATTGGTGGTAATTTCTACATGATATTCATCTCCATCAAGCGAAGGAATTTGTACGATGGGTTCATGCCCAAGTTCCATCCAACGGTCATATTTCTCCGTATTGGGGATTCTGAAATAATAAATAACAGACTGACTATTTGTATTTTGCCTTTCAAATTGAAGCGTTACGATTTCGTTATATTTGAGTCGAAGAGAATTTCGTTTTAAAATTTTCGTAATTGAATCTTCGGAAATATCCCCCTTTTGGTAATGCCAAATATTGTGGAGTTTCAAGCTCTGCCCAGTGGCTGAACTTGATGTAATTAAAGTAGCGAGTAGCAATATTAGGGTAAACTTTTTCAAGGTATTAGGATTACAAATCTCTGATTTCAAGGTAATTAGCCTCAATTTAGAAATTTTATCAATACAGCCGAAAAAAAGGGGAGTTATTTATTTAACGGTAGGTGTGCAAAGAGAAGTTTACGGAAGTCTTCGTTTTGAACGAAGGCTTCCGTAAACTTCTCTAAATAAAATTCATTACTTGCAAGAATAAATATTTATCCACTTAGAAGTTCCCGTTTCCTTCACCGTTTTATTGGAACTTGGGTTGCTGAAATCAACGTGTTCAACACTGTAAGTCTCGGTTGAAGCCGTTGGATAGCCGTTTTCATTGTAAGTACCATAGACAAATTTTCTATCCACATTAAACAATCCACCGAGGGCATCGAAATTGGCAACTCGGCTTTTTACTACCATTGCATTACTTTCCGACTGATTTCCATAGAGACCGAGTGGTTCGTAAAACAGAATAAGGGGATTGAGTTTTACCCCTTTATATTGATTCTTTTTGCCATCAAAACCAGCGTTTTCTACCCACACAAATTCGGGTGAAGCATCTTCTTTAACGTACTGTTTCACCACATTCCCCTGTGCGTCATATTCGAGACGGTGGATAAGAATACTGGCAAAATCACCTTTGGTATCGTCCTTTAAAGTGCTTAAACGCCCGTTGGCATCGTAGGTAACGGTATAGTCACTGGTAAACTTGAAACCAGCAGAAGTATAAACCTTCTTGGCGGTTACGGGACGGTTTTGGGCATCATAGACCACCGTTATCGTGCGAGTGGCATTAGCATCGGAATACGTTACTTTGGAAATATTACTGCTCGTATAGTCAAACTTGACGGGGATTCCATCAATTTCACCCGTCAGAAACTTTCCACTGGCATCATAAGTGAATTTAATCGTGCCGCTACCACTACCATCGTCAAGACTCATGAGCGAGCATACCAATTCGGGTGTGGTGGTTTCTGTTTTTTTGCAGGAGATTATCAAGCTGCAAAGGATGATGGCGGAGAGGAGCGTTTTTAATGTTTTCATTTTTTTTGTTGGTTTTGTTGGTAATGATTTAATTTTTCACAGTTGAACAGTGCAGTTATTAGTATTTTTACCGAGATGAAGTGTCCATCAACAATTAGAATAATTATGCTGATTCACCCATGACGATATAATCACACCAATATTTATAGGCAATTTTGATTATATCCACTTGTGTTGCCATTATCATTATTCGAGTTTGGGCAGTTCCCCAATTTGTATCTACGTCCACATTGGCAACGGCAAAGGGTACAGAATTACCTTGCGTTCGATTTTCAGGAGTGTCCACATGGTGCACCGTTACCACCACAGTTGGTGTACTGTTAAATCTTGCATCAAGATAAATATCACAAGTTCGGATATAGTCTAAATTGTTTGGAATGTCGTTTTGTGGAATATCCATTTCGTAGCGACCGCTAATTATCAGCGTATTGCCTAATCTCATTTCTCCCGTAATTATGTTGTTTGGCATTATTTTGTTTGTTTAAAATGATTGAGAAATTGGATTTATATATTTTCGCCATTATTCAATATTTACTACCAACAAAGACGAAGACTTTTAATTACAACCTTGATAGCTATATGTATATACAATAAGTACTTTTCCTGTTCCATCCATATAAGTGAGAGTATCTTTGTGTCCTTTATTATTATAAGTGTAAAGGGACTCTTGGACTTTCGTTTCAATATTACTTGCATTTACAGTATATTTTGTTTCTTTTTCAAGATAGCCCTCGCCATATGCATCGGGAAGTGTAGAGACACCTTTAGATGTTCCATTATCTTCCAGACCACCTTTTTCCTTTATATATTCCCGAACCCTACTTTCATTTCTTTTTCCATTTTTATCAAATTTTTCTTTTAACTTTTGAAGACCGTCTGCATTGTATGTATATACATAGTATGATCCATCCGCTATAATAGTAGATTTCATAACCAATCCTTGTACATTTAATTGATAATTGGTTGTAGGGTCTGTTATACTAATTGTCTTTCCATTGTTGTACACATAGACTACACCATTATCATTCATTTTGATTAAATTTCCATTACTATCATATTCATACGTTATTAAAAAATCATATGTTGTAGAATTGCCCGATACCTTATAAGTCCCCTTTTCGCTTATACGTTTACCATTCTGATACGAATATGTTTGATTGGTTGTATAATCGTATGATACATATGAATAATCAGTTACATAATCATCTGCATCATATTTGTAAGTTTGAGTAGCATTTGTTGTTGTTCCAAATATTGATACGATTAATTTAACCAAACGATTTTTAGCATTATATTCATAATTATAACTTGTCTGATTGGCATCTGAACCTTTTATGGTTTTATAGTAACAAGTTGAATTATTTGTTGCCATAACCTCCTTTTTTACATTCACCTTCCAAACCACCACACTCAAATCCTCCGCTGTAACCGTATAACTCACTTCTTTTGAAAAATCCGTAGCCACACTACTTGCTGGCGAAACGGTTGCTTTATCAGAAAGTGTAATCGTTGGTACAAGTTTAGTTAAGTCTGTTGCGGCGGGAACGGTGGCAGTAATTGTCTTGGCAGTGGCATCAATCGTAGCATCAACGGCGGGGCTTAGGGCGGCAAAGCTAAATTTGGTAATGTCTTTTGCCGTGCTTTTGGTAACTACGGGCGGAGTTGTTGTGGGCGTTGTTACGGGTGGCGTGGGTGTTGGTTCGTCCTTCTTACAAGCCACCGCAATCATTATAATTGCCACATAAATTAAACCTAAGATTTTGGTAAGATTTTTCATGATAAAATTTGTTTTCAAATCCATAAAAAGACTTATTTCTTTTTACACAACAAATTTTGCCGAAAGATTTCAAACAAAAAATCCCCAATATTGGGGAGAAGAATTTATCAGTTTTCAGTAAGTAGTTATCAGTAAACAGTTAAAAATCAGTATTTTGCAACTTTTTACGATAAAAATAAAGGGTATTAAAAAAGGTTCAAACTAAATAGTTTGAACCTTCTCGATAGTATATCGGTCTGAAGAATAAATTAACGGAAGCTCATGGAAATCAGAGGCACATCATCACTTTCTCCACAGCAAGTTACTTACATTTTCCCCAATTTTTTTTCCTTCAACAAGCCCCGTTTCATTATCGTATTTGGTATGAATACCGCCTAAAAATCGGGAATTGGCAGATTCTACCGCAGCATTATTGAAGGAATTAAAATTTCGGTTTTTATACGGAATCCCTGTAAGTACGTCGTCTGGTCTGCCTTCGTGTGAGTTATCCGTAAATTTAAAGTTATCGCCATAAATAGAAGTCAATACCGTTGCCGTTGCCGCCCCCTGCACCGCATGACCAGAATAAAAAGCTGGGAAAGGTGGTTCGGGCCAAAATTGTATCCAACGAGGTTCAATATTTTTGCGAATAAAAGAAGATGGACGCTCAACCATGTAATTATATTTACATTTCCAGCATATCACAAAAGCATCGGCAATGCCCATACCCACCCCCGCAAAAGTACGTGCTGCTTGTATAAGGTTGGCATTAGCCGTTTTTACGGCGATATTGGCAAGGCTGTAGGAATGTCCAGGAGGAGTAAAAGTCTGGCTTGGGTCATCACTCCACCAAACGGCGGTTGCCATTTCAGCATCGGTTAGCATTTGACTTTTATTGTACACCTCTAAAAATTGCAAATAATAATCCGATGTTTTTTGGGTAGAATAATCCAGCATTTTTGGCACTGGCATCGTACTATTGGCTGCCACAAAAGTACGGTGTTGCCCCCAATAAGGATGCAAAGGTAATTTAGAGGGCGATTGACTAAAAGCGGGAGGAGTCCATGAGCCAGGCGATACCGCTAATTGAAAATCAGGAGTAAAATTGGCTTTATAGCTTTGATACCCACCATCGGTTTTGGAATATTCAAAGATGGCTTTGGCAACTTCTTGTCCATAAGCAATTGATTTGTCCACCACGTCTTTGGTTTCAGTTTTGGAGATTTCCGAAACAATTAAGGCTTCCAGCGAGTCAATGCTTGTTTTGTTTACGTTGGAAGTTTGTTCGTAAATATTTTTCAACATAAACGCTTGACCAGCATTTAGGCTCAATACCCAATTATATTTTGTCCAGTTATGGGCTTTGGTAAACTGCTCAAATCGGTCAATTGTCCTGCCATTGATTTATAGTCGAGATAGCCGTTTACCACCGTTTCGTACATGGTCAAACCCAAAAAACCAAAGCCCCGAGAGGCATAAGTTGGCGTGTTTCCTGGTGTTTTTTCGGCAATTTTCAAAGACATCTTTGCCCAACGTGTGGTTACCTCAGTAGCGTAATTTACTATAATTGGCTCTGGTATTGAATTGTCGTTTGTTTTGCAACTATCTATAAACAAAACACTTAGCCCCAATGCAAGATATGGTAAGAGCTTTTGGATGAAGGTAAATGAATTTTTCATAATTTCAATGTTTCAGTATTCTTATGATGATTCCTTTTCTATAAATTACTTTAACGTAAGTTCATAAAAATCCTTTAAGTTCGTGGTGGATTCAGCATTTCGCCCACCCAAACCAATATAAATTTTTGCTTTTATCGGAATAGTAATTGGGTAGAACCTACCTTTATTAGTGTTTTTTTCTGCGGCAATTTCGCTCACGATTGCCCATGTATCATCGACAGGATTGTATTTGTAAATATCATTCAAGTTGGTATTCTGACCACCCCCTAAACCTCCAACGGTGTACCCCAAATTATTAAAAGAAAATCCTCTTGCACGAGCAATGGCAATGGGCAGTGAAGCTTTTTTTAACCAGTTGTCAGTGTTAGGATCATATTCGTAGAAATCACTTTGTTTCGCTATGTTGTTGTCTTCTCCGCCGCCGATATTGCCTTTACCATTAATTGAAAAACCAACTGAGCGACAACGAGCTGAACCAAAAAAATCAGCTTTTTTTGTCCAAACGTCTTTTGTGGCATTGTATTCATAAAACTCTTTGGTATTATTTGGTTGAGTGGCATCAATATTACCCGTGCCAAGATACCCTTTATCTCCGATGGTAAAATAAACGGGTTGGTCTCGAGGAGTACCGCTGAAATTTGCTTTTTGAACCCAAGTATTTGATGCAGGATTATATTCATAAAAATCTTTGTATAAATCAGTCCTGCTTTGTCGGTCATAATTAGTACCTAAACCCACGTAAGCCTTGCCATTAATGACGAAGGCAACGGCATTGGCACGGGTAGTGCCTGGAAAATTGCTTTTTGAAGTCCATTGATTGGTAGCTGGGTCATATTCGTACCAGTCGTCTGATACTTGACTATTGCCCGAAGTTGAACTATACCCCAAACCAACATAAATTTTATCACCAATATTAACTGCCACTGCGGCATTCCGAACGCCCCCGGCAAAAGGCTCTAACGCTTTCCAACCATCGGGGATAAATGCCGTAACGGTGGGAGTTGGCGTTGGCGTAGGGACTGGAATTACAGCTGGGCTTGGCTCAGTAGATTTACAAGCTGCCACTGTCATAATGAGGACAAAAAACGAGAGCGAGAAGTGATTTTTGAATAGATTTTTCATGGCAAATTTGTTTTCCATTTTAGTAAAATGAACTATTTCTTTTTACAAGACAAATTTTACCGAAAATTTTTAAACAAAAAATCCCCAATATTGGGGAGAAGAAAAAAGGATTAATTATCAGTAAACTCGAACAATTATCAGGAAAAGATAGAGTTATTTTTCTAAAAAATGACACACGCTCAAGCGAAATTGGTTTTGGGATTTTTAAACAAGTCAAATAGCCTAAATTTATGCCCAATAAATTATTTTGGTTGTTTCTTATGTTGGTCTATATTTCCGAAGAATGTGTCAATAGCCTCTAAAAATTATTTAAATTTCTCGTAGTAATTGTTTACCTAATAAATACTCTGCGGTATTCATTTCGGCTACTTCGGTAACAGTGATACCCTGATTTTCTAAAAGTGTTTTGATAGCTTTTAGAAAATCAGAATTTAATACAGACAGAATATCGTAGTGTAATGTAGTGTGAATAATATTGATTTATTCTTAAATTTCAAAAAGAAACCAAAAATGATTTGATTTTAACATTATTTCGCCGTCAAATAAACAAATGGAATAATACACTCCTCCAAAGACACGCCTCCGTGCTGAAATGTATTCCGATAATGACTGACGTAATGGTTGTAATTATTGGGATAGGCAAAGAAATAATCTTCCATCGTAAATACGTAAGTGGTTGATACATTGACCTTTGGCAAGAAATAACGTTCTGGTTTACGACATACTAACAGATGGTCAGAATCGTCCCAATTAAGATTTCTTCCTTGTTTGTATCTTAAATTCGTATTCACCGAACGGTCTCCCACAATTTTGGCGGGGTTCTGAACCCGTATCATCCCGTGGTCGGTGGTGATGATTAATCTGCCTTTTTTCTCCGAAATTTTCTTCAATAAATCAAATAATGGAGAGTGATTAAACCAACTGGCGGTTAGACTACGATAACCCGATTCATCAGGGGCAAGTTCTTTAATCATTGCCATATCCGTGCGGGCGTGCGAGAGCATATCCACAAAGTTATAAACTACAATATTAAGGTGATTTTGGAGTAATTTCGAAAAATTATCGACCAAATTTTTCCCTTGATTGGTATGAATAATCTTGTGATAAGATGATTTGACGGGGAAAGGCATTCTACTTTTGCGTAATTGTTCTTCAAAGAAAAACTCTTCGTGTTTATTGAAACCTTCTTCTTCTTCACTATCGCCAATGTCCTGAACCCAATGTTTGGGATATTGTTTTTCAATTTCCGAAGGCATCAAACCTGAGAAAATGGCATTACGGGCATAAGCCGTTGTGGTAGGTAAAATGGAATAATAAACCGATTCTTCTTCCACCGAAAAATAGTCTTGAATAAGTCCTTCCAAAACCTTCCATTGGTCGAAACGGAGGTTATCAATTAACACAAAAAATAGCGGAGAATCTTCTTTCAATAAGGGGAAAACCTTCTTCCGCATCAATTGGTGAGACATAATGGGCTTGTTGGCTTTGGGGTCGTTGTGCCAATCTTCGTAATTCTCCTTAATAAATCTTGAAAAATTAGAGTTGGCTTCAGCTTTTTGCATATTCATTACCTCCGCCATAGATTTGTTTTCAGTACGGTCAATTTCCAATTCCCAAAACAAGAGTTGCTTATAAACCTCTGCCCATTCGGCATGATTCATTTTCTCTTGATAACGATTGGCTAATTGGCGGAAATCTTGTTGGTAAAGCAAATTAGTTTTCTCTTCCTCCAAGCGTTTTTTATCCAAAATCTTCTTTACTGAAAGTAGTATCTGATTGGGGTTCAAGGGTTTAATTAAATAATCTGCAATCTTAGAACCGATTGCCTCCTCCATAATATACTCCTCTTCCGACTTTGTAATCATGATTACGGGAAGATTTGGCTTCAACTGTTTTATCTTCGGAAGTACTTCTAAACCCGTCATTCCTGGCATATTTTCATCCAAGAATACGACATCATATTTCTTTTTGGTAACTTCTTCCAGAGCATCATTTCCAGAGTTTACGGGGGTAACGTCATACCCTTTTTGGGTAAGAAACATGATATAAGGTTTAAGCAAATCTATTTCATCGTCTGCCCAGAGGATTGAGTATTGCATATTTTTCGATTTTTATTGTTCGTTGCTTGATGTTTGGTTTTATCCATCGAATCAATATAACAATGTAAAGTATGGTTTAATATTGTTTGGCTTAACTTAATTTATGTTAAAACTTAGCTTTAAATTAAAATCATGCAAGCGTTTTCAACATTGAAGTATTTTCCTTATAAACAGAAACTGCCTCTATCATTTTGAATTAATAGAGGCAGTTTAAGCGGTTAGAGAGTGATACTAACAAAATTCTTCAAAAACACCTTCCAAATGATTTGCAATCAATTCCGCCGAACGCCCTTCAATATGATGACGCTCTACCATGTGAACCAATTCACCATCTTTAAAAAAGGCAATCGCTGGTGATGATGGAGGATATGGCAACGTATATTCACGTGCTTTAGCAGTTGCTTCTTGATCCACACCCGCAAAAACGGTTACTAAATGGTCTGGTTTTTTCTCAGAATTCCAAACGGCTTCTTTCACTCCTGGACGAGCCGTGCGGGCTGAACAACCACAAACCGAGTTGATAAACATCAACGTTGTGCCACTTTCAGCCATCGCTACTTCAACCGCTGATGCTGATTTTAATTCTGTAAATCCTCCCTCTGCAATGTCCATACGCATTGGAGCTACTAAATGTTCTGGGTACATATTATTTCTAATTTTGAATGATAGAATGACTGAATAATATTTCCTGATAAAATTCACTCATTGAAAAAACTACATAAATCCAAGTTCTAATTTTGCCACTTCCGACATCATATCTTGGGTATAAGGTGGGTCAAAGGTTAATTCTATACTTACATCAGAAATCCCTTCAATCTCTTTAATTTTTTGTTCAATTTCCACAGGAATCGCTTCTGCCGATGGACAGGATGGCGAAGTCAGGGTCATTAAAACATATACGTTATTTACTGGAAATATTTTTACATCGTAAATCAAGCCTAATTCATAGACATTAACAGGAATTTCAGGGTCATAAACCTCTTTAATAGCCTTGATTACTTCTTCTTTTAATTCTAATTCTGACATTTTTGTTAATAATTTAATGGTCTTGAAGAATGACGAATTGTAATAATTTCGATATTATCATCTTTCCCAATCTGATACAACAACCTATATTTTTCAATAACCATTTCTCGAATAGATTGAGCTTGTAACTCAGGAACAATACGACCTAACCTTGGATTTCTTTCTAATAAATAAACTACCTCAAAATATCATCAGTCCATTTTTGAGCAAATTTTTATGAAAATCCACAATATCGAAGATAAAATTCCTCTAAATCTTCACGAGCTTCATTTGACCATTCTACTTTGCCCATGATTTCACTAATGCTCTCATTTCATCATTACTAAATGATTCGCCATTACGTAATTGTGCTTATGCTTTTTGAACTTTGGCTAATAGTACAACTCTCTCCATCACTTCATCAACAGAAAATCTATCGGGCAGAGTTTGCATAAAATCAATAAATGACGCTTTTTCTAAAACTTCCATGATTTTAGTTTTAAAGTTTAAAACCTAATTTGTCAATGAATAAGCGATTGCATAGTTTTTCATCTGTTTCACCATCGAAGCCAATCCGTTTGAACGAGTTTGGGCTAAATGTGAACTCATTCCGATTTTGTCCATAAAGTATAAATCAGATTCGGCGATTTCTTTTGGCGTATGTCCCGACAATACTCTGATTAACATATTGACCAATCCTTTCACAATAATTGCCTCAGAATCAGCCTCAAAGATTAAATCATTATCATCTTTACGAGCATTTAACCAAACTCTACTCTGACAACCTTTAATAATATTATCCTCCGTTTTTTGTGCTTCGGGAAGTCCTTTTAATTTTTTACCTAAATCAATGATGTATTCATATTTGTCTGCCCAATCGTCAAACAGTTCAAATTCTTCAATGATTTCGTCTTGTGTTTCGTTAATTGTCATTGGTTATTTCTAATTTTCTCTAACTCTTCAATATCCAGTAAATCTTTGTTTCTACCTGTTGCTTTTTTGTTTTCAATGAGATGATTAAACTGTAAAAATCTAACTGGAATTTCGTTGACAATATCAACCGTTGCCATTTTGAAATGCTCATCAAAGTCAGTTTACTTTAATCCTTTTACCTCAGTCATTAAATCAGCATACATTACATTATCCATCAAAATTTCACAATAACCAGCAACAATTGTAACATCCATTAACATATCAAATCCTCCATATCCAATTTCTTCTAACGCTATGATTAAATTTTGGCGATTCTCCTTGGTGTCTTGTAAATATCCAAATCACCAGTTGTTCTTTTATATTCATAACGATTAACGGCAAAACCACCAATGACTAAATATTTGACTTTATTCTTCTCGAAAATACTCGTCAATAATAAGAACTCGTCATTATAAATGTTCATGTATTTTCTTCAAAACTAAGCCTTTGCCTTGTGGAATTTTTAGAGGTTTTCCACTATTTAACTTTACGGATAAATCAATTAAGGCGAATAATTCATTTAGTTTTTCAGTAGTTGAAAGGCTAACGAATCGCTCACTTCTTTCCAAATCTTGTTCGGAAGTATCTGAATTGTTTCTGATTATTAATCGACCCATACTTAAAATAAAATTTAAGAAAGCATTTTCTTTACTTTATGCAAACCCGCCACCAATTTATCAATTTCTTCGGTTGTATTATAAACAGCAAATGAGGCTCTGGACGTTCCCAAAATGTTGAATCTTTGCATCAAAGGTTGTGTGCAGTGATGCCCCGTTCTGATGGCAACTCCTTGATTGTCAAGCAAAACACCAATATCTTGATGATGAATTCCATCCATCACAAAACTGACAACCGATATTTTTTCTTTCGCTTTACCAATGATTTTTAACCCTTCAATTTCGGATAATTGCTCAGTGGCATATTGCAAAAGCATATCTTCATGGGCAGCAATATTTTCTTTCCCGTGAAATGCAATGTATTCCAAAGCAGTTTTCAAAGCTACAACATCGGCAATATTTGGCGTACCCGCTTCAAATTTATAGGGCAATTCGTTGTAAGTCGTTTTCTCGAAAGTAACATCTTTTATCATTTCGCCACCACCCATGTATGGAGGCATGGCGTTGAGAATATTTTTCTTGCCGTATAAAACCCCAATCCCCGTTGGTCCGTACAATTTATGAGCCGAAAATACATAAAAATCAGCGTCAAGTGCTTGAACATCAACGTTTAAGTGGGAAGTTGCCTGAGCTCCATCAATCAAAACCTTTGCTCCAAAACTGTGGGCTAAATCAATGATTTGTTTCACAGGATTAATCGTTCCTAATGAATTAGAAACATGATTTACCGCAACCAATTTCACCTTCTCCGAAAGCATATTCTGGTACGCTTCCATGTCCAATTCTCCTAAATCCGTTACGGGAATTATCTTCAATTTAATACCTTTTTCCTCACAAAGCATTTGCCAAGGCACAATATTGGAGTGGTGTTCCATGCCCGAAATGATGATTTCATCGCCTTCTTTGATAAATTTTCTTCCGAAAGTGCTGGCTACCAAGTTGATGCCTTGCGTGGTGCCTGACGTAAAAATGATTTCCTCAATCGAAGATGCACCTAAAAACTCACGAATTGCCTCACGTGAAGCCTCAAAATCACGAGTGGCTCGTTCCGCAAGCGTATGAATGCCTCGGTGAATATTGGCATTATCGAAATTATAATAATGGGTGATGGTATCAATCACCGAAGTCGGTTTTTGAGTTGTGGCGGCATTATCAAAATACACCAATTTACGACCATTAATTTCTTGATTAAGAATCGGAAAATCGGCTCTGATTGCCTGTATGTCTAATATATCGGTAGTTGTCATTATTATAAAGTCAAAGCAAAATGGTGACTGGTGATATTAAATTTCTTATTCAAATACAAGCGGTGAGCATCAAAACGTTGATGTCCAGAATCTAAATGAACCCCATCAAGATTCTTTTCGTGAGCTAAATTGACGACAAAATCAAGAAAAGCATTGCCATAACCTTTGCCTCTTGCTTCGGGTAATGTGGAAAGGTCATCAATATAAATAATATTCCCACAATAAAGCATTGTCATATATCTAAAACCCAAGATAGCGGGAACTTCACCGTTTTCTTCTTCAACAAAAAGTAATTGATAACCTTGCGTTTTCATACTTTCAATCAATTCCAGATACTTTTCTCGAATCAGTATTGGACGTAAAACACTGATGGCATTCCAACATTTTAGGAAATCTTCTTGGGTTGTGGCGTATTTAATTTCCATTTCTATGAATTAAAAATTTTCTCGGTAATTAATTCTTCTAAATACGCCTTTATCGCTGGAATTTCAAACTTATCAATTACGTCTTGGGCGAAAGCTAAGGTTAAAAGTGATTTGGCGGTATCCTTTGAAATACCTCGGGCTTGCATATAAAATAGGGCATCTTCATTCAATTGTCCTGTCGTTGTACCGTGCGAACATTTTACGTCATCCGCCCAAATTTCTAATTGTGGCTTTGTGTTCATCGAAGCATCTGCCGATAACAAAACGTTCTTGCAAGACTGAAAAGCATTTGTTTTTTGGGCATCTTGTCTCACGAAAATCTTACCATTAAAAACACCCGTAGATTTATCTTTCAGAATCCCTTTGTATAATTCATTAGAATTTGAGTTGGGCTTGGCGTGGTCCACAACCGTATGATTATCAACGTGTTGTTTACCATTGGGAATATATAAGCCAAACATATTGGCTTCCACAAACTCGCCATCAATTTTGATATTCAAGTTGTTGCGAACAAATCCACCATTGGCTGTAACGGTATTTGCCGTAAAAACCGATTTGCTTTCTTGAATAACCGAAGTCGTACCGATGTGATATGATTTATCGGATTCGTTTTGAATTTTGTAATAATGTACGTTTGCTTCTTCGCCAACCACAAATTCAGTGACGCTATTGGTAAACGAAGCATTTTCACCAATCGAACGAAAAGCCTCCGCAATCTGAACTTCTGAACGTTTGCCAACCACAATCAAATTGCGTGGTTGAGAAGCCACATTTAAAGTGCGAGCATCATTAATGAAACGAATGATAATGGGCTGTTCAACTACTTTATTATCAGGCACATACACAAATATACCATTGTGGGCAAAGGCAGTATTGAGTGCCGTAAAAGCATTTACCTGAACATCCGAATATTGGTTGAAATATTTTTCAACTAATTCAGATTTTGTTTTAGCGGCTTCGGCAAAAGTCATAATCTGTAATTCCGTTTCGGGACTTACGATGGTTGAAAGTTCAGCGTTATAAGTTCCATTAATAAAATATAAAATGTTGCCTTCCAAGTTTGGGATGGGCATTAATTCTAAGTCCGCTGCCGAGAAATCACTCTTCGCATTGAAGTCAAATGCTTGATTTATAAGGTTTTTAACGTTAGAATATTTCCATTCTTCGTGTCTTGTGGTAGGGAAACCCAACGCTTCAAAACGCTCCAACGCTTGCTGACGGACTTGATGTACGGCAGATTTTGCTTCGCCGTTCATGCGTCCTTCGGCAGTTTTGAAATCCGAAATTAATTGAGTTTTTAAGTCTTTATTAGTCATATTAAATTAATAGTGATATTTACAACCCACTATAAAAATTTGTTCATCTGTTACTTCATAAACTAATCTATGTTCGTCATTAATTCTCCTCGACCAAAAACCTTTTAAATTATGTTTTAAGCCTTCGGGTTTTTCTAATCCATCAAATGGATTTCGGAGACAATCTTCAATTAGTTTTATGATTTTATTTTGAATCTTATTGTCGTTATCTCTCCACTCACAAAATTGCTCAAAGGCTTCTGGCGTAAACGAAATCAGCCTCATTTTAACTCCACCATTGAAACTGTTTTCAATCTTCCACTCCGTAGTTGAGCAATAGATTTTTCCAAAACCAAACGATTTGCTTCGCTTTTATTTAGATATTCTGTTTCGTCCATTTCTACATCCACTGTCAATCTTATTCTTTGACCTTGGAACATAGATTTCAATGCTTCTAATAAATTGATATTCAATTCAGTAGCATTTAATTCAATGGTAGTTGTCATTATTTTGAATTTTAAACCGTTTCGCTCAATTCCTTCGCCTCAACTTCCTCCTTAATCCAATCATAACCTCTTTCTTCCAATTCCAAAGCCAATTCTTTTGTGCCTGATTTTACGATGCGACCTTTGTATAAAACATGAACAAAATCTGGAACGATAAAATCTAATAAACGTTGATAGTGAGTAATTACGATTGTTGCATTATCGGGCGATTTTAATTTGTTAACTCCCTCAGCCACAATGCGTAAAGCGTCAATATCAAGTCCTGAATCGGTTTCATCTAATATCGCTAATTTAGGATTTAACACTGCCATTTGGAATATTTCATTTCGTTTCTTTTCACCACCCGAAAACCCTTCATTTAAGGAGCGATTCAGTAAAGATTGGTCAATATTTACAATCTTCATTTTTTCTTTAAACATCTTCAAAAACTGCACCGCATCCATTGATTCTTCGCCACGATATTTACGCATTTCATTTACCGCTGTTTTCAAAAAATTAGTCGTTGAAACGCCTGGAATTTCTACGGGATATTGGAATGCTAAGAATACGCCCTTTGCAGCACGTTCTTCGGGAGCTAATTCTAATAAATCTTCTCCTTCAAACTCTACTGTTCCGCCCGTAACTTCGTAGGTATCACGACCTGCCAAAACCGAGGCAAGCGTACTTTTCCCTGCACCATTTGGACCCATAATTGCGTGAACTTCTCCCGCTTTCACTTCCAAATTTAACCCTTTTAGAATTTCTTTATCGCCAATTTTAGCCTGTAAATTGCTGATTTTTAACATTATTTTGTATTATTTATATATACTTATATTTCTTTATCACAAAATTAAGCCTTGCCCCTTTCCTATCCAAGTGTTTGTTTAGAACAACTCTAAACAGTGGAAAAAAGTTTCTGAATTTGATTTCTGAATTTGATGTCACTGTGAAATATTCTGTCTGAATTTGGAATCGTAGGATTTATGGATTGTTTGGATTTGTTAGCGGTAAAATCCTATTAATCCGCTAATCACACGAATCCAAATTCAAACTGAAAGCACGGATAAAACTTCTAATAGACTTGACTTTATCAAAAATAAATACCTTATTGCGAAAATTTCAATTTTTCATCAATATTTATTATGCAAAATTCCATTCAAGTATCCTCTGAGGTTGGCACGTTACAGCGACTTTTGATTCATAGCCCCGACAGTGGTTTAGGGAAAGTTGTGCCTTCAAAAGCCCAAGATTGGCTCTTTGAAGACATCATTCATTTGGACACCATGCGGAGAAAAGAATATGATTTTTATGTAAAAACTTTATTGTATTTCCTTGACCCTGAAAAGATTAAAGGAAAATTGGCAGAAATTGATGCCGACTATGAACGAGATTTTTTCAAGCCAGATAGTCCCGAATATTTTAATTCGGATAAAGTTATTGAAATGCAAATATTATTGGCAGAAATCCTTGAAAATGATTTAACTAAAATGAAATTAGTGGCAGCCGCTTGTGCCATCGAAAAGGAATGGTTTACGACCCAAGATGAACTTTTTAATTTGTCCTCCGTTGAATTAGCCAAAACCTTAATTTCAGGCACAACGCCTTCGGGAGAAATGCTTTTTCCACCCATTCCCAATTTTATTTTTACTCGTGATATTGGCATTACCATCAACGACCATATTTTACTGAATCGTCCCAAAAAACAAGCTCGTACTCGTGAGGCACTTTTGGTTCAGTATATTTTTTATAATCATCCAATATTTTCAGAAATTCGTCAGAATCTCATTGAAATTCCTGATAATGAAACGCTATTTTTACTGCCCGAAGAAGAAGCCGAAGAAGCTCAATCCACGCTGGAAGGCGGCGATGTGATGATGGTGGCAAAGAATCATTTGTTAATTGGAATCTCGGAAAGGACAACAATTTATGCAGCAAAACAAGTTATTAGAATCCTTTTTAAGAAGAAAATTGTTGATAAGGTAACCTTAGTAAAAATTCCTAAAAAACGTGATTATATGCACATTGACACGGTTTTTACGCAGGTGAAACGGAATATGTGGGTGCTGTTGGGAACGTTGGCAAAACCTCAGATAAATTCAGAAGATGAAGCCTTGATGAAAGCGGGTTTATTGCAAACAAAAAAATCTGAACAAGTACACATCGTCCAGTTTAGGCGTGGGCAAGAAAACGAACCTCGGGAGATTGAAAATCTGGAAACTTTATTGACCGAAATTTCAATCTATGACCTTGGTTGTCAGCCACTTGATGTGAAATTTATTTATTCGGGAAACAACGAATTTCCCTACGGAGCAAGAGAACAATGGACGGATTCTTGCAATCTTTTGGCGGTAAAAGAAGGCGTTGTTATTGGTTATGACCGTAATGATAAAACCCTCGAAGCCTTCAAAAATGCAGGTTTTGAAGCCGTACACATGGAAGATTTATTACAAGATTTTGAAACGGGCAAACGCCATCCTGAGACGATGCAAGATACTTTTATTATGTTGCCATCGGCAGAACTTTCACGAGCCAGAGGTGGCTCACATTGTATGTCAATGCCGATACTTCGTTCCGAATTTTGATGGTAGATATTCGTTTTTCGATGTTCGGTTATCAGACGAATATTATAAAACAGTTTAACATCTCATACAAACTATTGATTCAAATATCCGAACCGAACATCGAATAACGAAAACCCAACATCGAAAATGCGTTCACAAACTACTTCCAACATCCTCATGATTCGTCCAGTTAATTTTGGTTTTAATCCAGAAACTGCGGAATCAAATGCTTTTCAAGACGCTGAATTTGGAAAGCAAAATGAAAATAATGCCCAATCAGAAGCCCTCAAAGAATTTGATGATATGGTCGAGCAATTGCGTAAAGCTGATGTGAATATTATTGTGATAAATGATACTTCTTCACCTTATACGCCCGACTCTATTTTTCCTAATAATTGGATTTCTTTTCATGCAAATGGTTCGGTAATAACTTATCCTATGCAAGCAGAAAACCGCCGTTTGGAGCGTAGAGAAGATATCATTCAGAAAATTTCAGACACTTTTTATGTAAATCGTCGTATTGATTTAGCTCACTATGAGGATGAAAATAAATTCTTGGAAGGTACAGGTTCAATGGTGCTTGACCGTAAATACAAAATTGCGTATGCCTGTATATCACCCCGTACAGATGCAGATGTTCTGAATGAATTTTCTTCACAGATGAATTATGAAATTATAAAATTCAATGCGGTGGATGGTGTCAATAAGCAGATTTATCACACCAATGTTTTGATGTGCATTGGTGATATGTTTGCCGTAATTTGTCTGGAAGCTATCCCAGACTTGGATGAACGCTTGATGGTGCGTAATTCTTTGGAACAATCGGGCAAAAGGGTAGTAGAGATTACGCTTGAACAGATGAATAAATTTGCAGGAAATATGCTGGAAGTGAAAGGCAAACAGGGCGAAAAAATATTGGTCATGTCAAGCTCGGCGTACCATTCGCTTACGGAACAACAAATAGATATTTTGGACGATTACTGTACGATTCACCATTTCAACCTTTCCATGATTGAGGGCAATGGCGGAGGTTCAGCCCGTTGTATGATGGCGGAAGTGCATTTGCCGAGTAAGTAGATTTGTTAAAGTTTTGTTAATGTCTATATAAAATATTGTGTTAGAGTTCCTCTTTAAGAATTAAGCGTAAAAAGGTGTATTAAACATTTTGACCTATAAATTGCTTCGACAATAACCCGCAGTTTTTATCCGTTTATGTTTCGATTACTAAAATTTTAGGGTAATAGCAATTATTGGTTTGAGGGGTATTTTTTGGCTATAACGCTTTTATTTATTAATTTGGCAGGAATATTGAGGACTTTATTTTTAAGAAACACGTTGTTTTGTCTTCCATAAAATATTTTAGATTTAAAGAATTTTATTTACCCAATGCTTTAAAAATGAGACTATTCACCACGAAGTTTTGTGAATAGGTCAATTAAATTTTTATCAAAAGGCATCTTTTCAGAATTTTAATCACTAAAAAATGTTTTTCACAACACAACCCATGAAAAAAAGTTTTTTATTCATCATGTTAGCGTCAGTGCTGACTAATTTTGTTGCTTATTCCCAAATAGAATCTTTCCCAGATTTAATGGAAATGGGGGTTCGTCAAAGTAATTTAGGTAATTACGCCCAAGCCCAAGCTGCTTTCACAAAAGCCCTTGCTCTGAAACCAGATGATGCCATTGCACACTATAATAGAGCCGTTACCAAAGCTAATTTAAAAGATAATCGTGGTGCTATCAATGATTTTGACAAATCTCTTGAATTGAACCCAAGATATGCCGATGCGTTTTCGGGTCGTGGACAAAGTAAGGCTCGTCAAGATGATTTTAAAGGAGCATTACAGGATTATAACAGTTGCATTGCCCTTAATCCAACGGATGCCAACACGTATTATTTACGTGGGGTTACAAAAACAAAATTAGAGAATTTCAGAGGGGCTTTATCGGATTTCAATAAATCACTCGATATTACGCCTGACAATGCTCAGGGATATTCTGCCCGAGGTAATGTTAAACAGAAATTGGATGATTATCAAGGGAGTATTGCCGATTTCACAAAAGCCATTGAAATTAACGCCAAACGCCCTTCACCGTGGTCAGGACGTGCCATGAGCAAAATGAAATTGGGTGATTTCAAAGCTGCCATCACCGATTATAGCAAAGCCTTAGAACTGATGCCTGAGGATGCTGAATCCTTATATTTTAGAGGATATTGCAAGAGCCAAATGGAAGATTATCAGGGAGCTTTGATTGATTTTGACCGTGCTTTGGGACAAGACCCCGAAAATGCAACTGCCTATTACGGAAGAGGTTTTGCGAAAAGTAAATTGGGAAATACCAAACAAGCCATTGAAGATTTTACCAAAGCCGTTACCATCGGAAATATTGAAAATAATAAAGTTGTTTTCACGGGTTCGATAACAAAATCCGTGTTGGATGAATTGAGAAACAACGTCCAAGAGCGTTTAAAAATGGCTGAAATGTCGCCCGAACGTTCGGAGGTTTATTATAATCGTGGGCTTTCAAAGGCTCGTTCGGGCGATAATAAAGCGGCAATTGAAGATTATAACAAAGCCATTGCCTTAAACCCAACCTATCACGAAGCGTATTTCACCAGAGGGATGATTAAATCTCAGATGGGAGACCAACGTGGAGCCATTCAGGACTGTACTAACGCCATCAAATTGAACAGCAAATACGCCGAGGCATATTACGTGAGAGGAATTATCCGCCACGCTTTGGGTGATACTGACGGTTGTAATGACCTCAGTAAATCGGGCGAATTGGGATATACCCCCGCTTATAGTGTGATTAAGGATTACTGTAATTGATTTTAGTTATCCGTAAAAAGCCTCATTGCATTGTGCAGTGAGGCTTTTTACGGATAAGTATTGCCTAATTCCTTTTTTACTCAAACCGCAAATGCTTCACCGACTCACCTGACATGGCTAATTCTTCAAGAGAATCAATACCAATTTGCAAGTGTTTCTGGACATAATTAGTTGTTACTTTTTTATCACTATCTTCCGTTTTTACGCCATCGGGAGTCATAGGATTGTCTGAAACTAATAATAATGCTCCGTGGGGAATTTTGTTCGCAAAACCCACCGTAAAGATGGTGGCGGTTTCCATATCAATCGCCATCGCTCGAATATCCTGCAAATAAGTTTTGAACTCCTCATCGTGTTCCCACACACGGCGATTGGTAGTGTAAACCAAGCCCGTCCAATAATCCATTTCGTGCTTTTTAATCATGGATGAAACTGCCCTTTGTAAACGGAAAGAGGGTAATGCTGGCACTTCTTTGGGCATATATTCGTCTGACGTACCTTCGCCACGCACGGCGGCAATGGGAATAATCAAATCACCCAAAGATAAATTTTTCTTTAATCCTCCGCATTTTCCCAAAAATAAAACCGCCTTCGGTTCGATAGCCGACAATAAGTCCATCACGGTAGCTGCCATTGGCGACCCCATTCCGAAGTTGATAATAGTGATATTATTAGCAGTAGCGGTTTGCATAGGACGGTCTAAGCCCTTCATTTCTACCTCAAATTGCTCGGCAAACATTTTAATATAATTGGCAAAATTTGTCAGTAAAATATACTGTCCAAATTCATCCAAAGGTACTCCCGTGTATCGTGGAAGCCAGTTGTCCACAATCTCTTGTTTTGTTTTCATGAATATTTAATTGTTGATTTTAATGAGTTCTTAGATTAGAAACTTGGTATTTTCCATTCAAAAAATTACCTTTGAACTAAGAACAAAAACAGAATGGATAATCTCAATCTTCCTGCATATAATCACAAATTAAAAAAAATCAATGACAAATTGTATATATGGGACATTATCCGTAAAAAATATATTGTCCTCACACCCGAAGAATGGGTGCGGCAACATTTTGTTCACCATCTAATTAATGACCATAAATACCCCAAAGGTTTGGTAAAATTGGAGAGTAGTTTAACTTACAATCAATTGCTTAAACGTACTGACATTCAAGTATTTGACCGTTCTGGAAATCTGTTTATGATTATTGAATGTAAAGCTCCATACATCGAACTTTCATCCGCAGTTTTTGCCCAAGCGGCACAATATAATTTGGTTTTAAAAGCTCCCTATTTGACCATTGCCAATGGCATGACTTTCTATTGTTGCAAAACAGATTGGGAGTTGCAACGAATGGATTTTATGGAAGATTTACCTGTATTCTAATAAGTCTCTTTATCATATAAACAACACTTCATCATGTCTAAAAAACTTGTAACTATTCTTCTTATTTTCTTTGTAAGCACTTCATTATCAGCCCAAAAGAAGAAAATTTTAATAGCTGAAAATTCAATTCTCAACCAACCCAAATTAGTGGTCGGCATTGTAGTTGACCAA
The DNA here is from genome assembly GCA_038230735.1 of Cytophagales bacterium. Lineage (GTDB taxonomy): Bacteria > Bacteroidota > Bacteroidia > Cytophagales > Spirosomataceae > Arcicella. The sequence goes on along the minus strand of JBBRMR010000007.1, from coordinate 13,260 downwards.
ATGCGTTACGATTTTCTGTATCGTTATTATGATAAATATACCTCGGGAGGTTTCAAGCATTTGATGAACGATGGTTTCAATTGTCGGAACAATCATTATGATTATGCCCCAACGGTTACAGCCGCTGGTCATGCTGCCATTTTTACGGGTTCTGTCCCTGCCATTGATGGCATAATTGGCAATGAATGGTTTAATCAAAAAACGGGAAGAACAGTCTATTGCGTAGAAGATACCAGTGTTGCAACCGTTGGTTCAGCTACGAAAGCGGGCTTAATGTCTCCCAAAAATTTATTAGTTTCCACGATTACTGACCAATTAAAAATTGCTAATAATTTTCAATCAAAAACCATCGGAATTGCTTTGAAAGATCGTGGAGCAATTCTCCCTGCGGGACATACCGCTAATGCCGCTTATTGGTTCGATTCAAAGGACGGTTCGTGGATTACTTCTTCGTTTTATATGAAAGATTTACCCCAATGGGTCAAGGATTTCAACGCCGCCAAAATTCCCCAAAAATATATGGCAGAAGGTTGGAAAACGCTTTTACCCCTTGAACAATATACCGAAAGCACCTCCGATAATGTACCTTTTGAAAGTAAATTAGCGGGTGAAAAAACGCCAACTTTTCCCCATGAATTGGCGGCACAAGCGGGGGTTAATTTATTAGAAGTTATCCGTACAACGCCTTTTGGTAATAGCCTTACAAAAGACTTGGCTTTGGCAGCCATCAAGAATGAAAAGTTAGGGAAAAGCCCAAAAACTGACTTTTTGACGGTTAGTTTCTCTTCAACCGATTACGTTGGACACAGTTTCGGACCCAATTCCGTAGAGATGGAAGACACTTATTTACGTTTAGATAAAGACATTGCGGAAATTTTGACCAATCTTGATAATACGCTCGGCAAGGATAATTATTTAGTTTTCCTCAGTGCTGACCACGGAGTTGCGGATATACCAGGATTTTGGCAAGTTAATCATTTACCTGCAGGTATTTTTGACCGTACAGGAGCAATGGCACAGGTGAAAGAGGCTCTAAAAACCGCATTTGGTGAAGGGGATTTTATCAGAGCCGAAGATAATAATCAATTGTATTTGAATGTCTCGGTTATACAAGACAAAAAAGTCACTTACTCACAAGTTCATGCCGTAGTTCGAGAGGTTTTATTGAAGCGTGAAGAGGTTGCGGATGTGATAGATTTGCATAATTTAGCCAATTCAACGTTACCAGATTATCAATTAGATTACGTAAAAAATGGATTGAATCCACGCCGAAGTGGTGATATTATGTTGGTAGTGAATCCAAGTTGGTTTGCAGGCTATAAAACAGGTACTACTCACGGTTCTTTGTATCGTTATGATACCCACGTGCCGCTTTTGTTTTATGGTTGGAAAGTTAAAAATGGTGAAACTAATATGAGAACAAATATCTCTGATATCGCTCCAACCGTGGCAGATTTTTTGAATATTTTAGAACCAAACGGCAGTATAGGTAATGTGATTCAGGGAGTAAAGAAGTAGGTTTTATCAAGAAAAATACCATAAAATTCAGATTTTTTCGTTAAACTTGTTATAAAATTAGAATCAGCTAATCCTTAATCATTTGTTTTAGAATAAGATTGAATGCCCTAAACTCAATTTAGTCTTATATAACCCGTAAAAAAACTATGCTAAGTCCACTTACGAGTATCCTCCTCCAATCCACCGTTATTACCACCGACACCGTGGCAAGTACCATCACCACCACCACAAAATCAGGCGAGGATTTGAATATGTTGAGCCTTTTGGAGAAAGGTGGTTGGGTAATGATTCCCATTTTTGTATTGTTGGCAGTTGCCATTTATTTGTTCGTTGAACGGTATTTATATATCCGCAAAGCCTCGAAAATGGATCATACTTTTCTGTTTTCAATCCGTGAAATGCTGGTGGGTGGTAACGTAAACGGTGCGATTAATTATTGCAAAAACTCGCAATATCCCATTGCCCGAATGTTGGAAAGAGGCTTAAATCGCTTAGGCTCGCCCATTCGTGATATTGAAAATGCCATCGAAAATACGGCACGAGTAGAGATTTATAACATGGAAAAGAACTTAGGTTTTCTTTCGGCAATCGCTAAAATAGCTCCCATGTTTGGTTTCTTAGGTACGGTTTCGGGTATGATTCGGACGTTCCATAATATTGCCACCGCCAACAAAATCGACATCAGCACCATTGCCAGCGGTATTTATGAGAAAATGGTAACGTCGGCAACGGGTTTGATGGTCGGTATTTTTGCGTACTTTCTTTATACAATCCTCACAACGATGATTGACCGTGTAGTGAACAGAATGGAAATTACAGCGATTGATTTCTTGGACATTTTACATAAACCAGCAATGAAATAGGAGAAATAGAGTAGAGGAGAAAGGGAGAAAGAATTAAATATAAGATTTGATTTAGTATAATCCCTTTTCTCCCTTTTCCCTTTCTCCTTACAAGAACATGAACATAAGAAAAAGAGTCCGTGAACAATCAGACGTTGAAACAGGAGCATTGGCAGATATTCTTTTCTTCCTCATGATGTTTTTCCTGATGATTTCAACCTTGGCAAGCCCCGATGCCATCAAATTGCTTTTGCCAGAATCAAGCACCGCCCAACAGACGGCTACCAAAGAAAATATCAGAATTTCAGTTGATGAAAAAAGTAATTATTTTGTCGATGACATACCCGTTCCCTTCGACCAATTAGAAACTTATTTGGGTGCAGAAGCCAAGAAAAAAGGCTCAGAAACCGTTATTTTACGTATTTCACAAGACCAAACCGTGCAGGAATTAACGAAAGTTTATGACATCGTTGCCCGCTTGAATTTAGCAATGGTAATGGCAGCGGATAAGAAATGACCTACGCTTTCGGATGGGCTTGCTCATAAATTTTCTTGATTTTTTCCATCGAATTGTGGGTATAAACCTGCGTAGCCGAGAGCGAACTGTGTCCCAAAAGATCTTTGATTGCCGTCAATTCTGCCCCATTATTGAGTAAATGCGTAGCGTAAGAATGGCGTAAAATATGGGGAGATTTCTTGGTAAGGGTTGTTACCAAAGATAAATATTTTTTCGTAATCCGCTGAACCATAACGGGATATACTTGATTTCCTTTCTCCGAAACTATCAAATAATCATTGCCTAATAATTCCGTTTGCTTGAACGCTTGATAGGCTTGAATCAGTTTTACCAAAAGCTGATTTATCGGAATAATTCGTTGTTTATTACGTTTACCCAAAACCGTAATCGTTCTATTATAAAAATCAATATCCCGTTCCTGCAAATTAATCATTTCCGAAAGTCGCATCCCCGTTCCGTAAAGCAATTCCAAAATTAATTTGTCCCGCACGCCAGCAAAATCGTCAGGAAATTCAATATCATCCAAAAGCGTGTCCATTTCAGTTTCACGGACAAATTCGGGAATCGTCTTCTGCGTTTTTAGCACCGATATTTTTATCATTGGGTCTATATCAATAATCTTCTTTTGAAGGAGAAATTTGTAAAAAGTTCGCAACGTAGCAATCTTCCGATTGATAGAACGATTTTCAACCTTCACCTCCGCCATCGATACTATCCAAGAACGAATCATCTGAAAATCAGCTAATTGTGGAAAAATAAAATCGTAATTCTTCTTTAAATATTCTTCAAATTGCAAAATGTCCGTCTGATAAGCCGTAACAGTATGCTCGCTACTACGCTTTTCGTACTTGATGTATTTGAGAAAATGAATAATAATTTCTGACATTTTCGATGCTTGATGTTTGTGATTTGATGTTCGGATTATACATCGCCGATAAAAAACTTTGTGCCTTCGTTATTCTGTGCCTAAAAAATAAAAAAGCGTTTAAACAAACTTGCAAAGTTTATTTAAACGCTTTTTGTTGCTGACGGTTATCGGCTTAATTCACGATTAAATTGATAACATAAAATGTTATGAAAATAAAATCAATTACTATGCCTCATCGTTGCCATAAGTTACTTGCTTGTACGAAGCACGAATCATCTCCTTGCGACGTGATACCGATGGTTTTTCAAATGCACCACGACGACGAAGTGCTTTAACAACACCAGTTTTTTCAAATTTTTTCTTAAATCTTTTTAACGCTTTGTCGATTGACTCGTTTTCTTTAATGTTAATAATCAGCATATTTTTTGTTTTGTTTAAAATCTTTTTTTTGTAAATAGAGGTGCAAAGATAAGGATTTTCATTTTAAATGTCAAGAAACTTGATTAATAATCACTTGATATATTTGTATTTAGGTAAAATGTGATTTTCTCTAAAAAAAGTGATAAATTGGAAGCTTATTACCTTTTCACTATTACTATTCGTTGTTAATTATTAATTGAAACTATGACCCTTTTTATCATCTTCCTTTGCATTGCATTATTAGTTTTATTAATCACTTGGGGAAAAATTAATCCTTTTTTGGCTTTCCTGATAGTGTCCATTGTGGCGGGAATCTGCACGGGAATCCCCTTAGCCAATATTGGAAAATCTCTCCAAAAAGGAATTGGTGATATGTTGGGTTCTTTGGTAATTGTGATTGCTTTGGGAGCAATGTTAGGAAAAATAGTAGCCGAAAGTGGTGCCGCCCAAAGAATTGCCTCCACAATGATGGGAATTTTTGGAGAAAAAAATATTCATTGGGGCTTGGTTTGCACGGGTTTTATTATTGGGATTCCGTTGTTTTATAATGTTGGATTCGTCTTAATGATTCCTTTGATTTTTTCAGTGGTCAATCAGTATAAATTGCCAGCGGTTTATATTGGTTTACCCATGTTGGCTTCCCTCTCGGTGGCTCACGGTTTTTTGCCTCCGCATCCCTCACCTGCTGCTTTGGTGGCACAGTTTAATGCCAATATGGGGGTTACGTTGATGTACGGGCTGATTGTTGCCATTCCTGCCATCATTTTGGGAGGTCCTTTTTTTGCGATGACCCTCAAAAAAATTGATTCAAAACCATTGGCAACTTTCCAAAATGAAACTCTTCCGCAAGACCAACTGCCAAGTACCCTCAATAGCTTTTTAACCGCCCTTTTACCCGTTTTTCTTTTGGCATTTACCACAATTCTGACATTTCAAGCAAAAGATAATATTCCTTTGAAATCTTTAAGTTCTTTCATTGGCGACCCTTCCATCGTGATGCTAATTTCTTTGGCAGTAGCCACCTTCACTTTGGGGCGAAACAGAGGGATTTCGATGAAAAAAATCATGGGTTTTTATACCGATGCCGTTAAAGATGTATCAATGATTATCTTGATTATTGGCGGAGCAGGAGCATTAAAAGAGATTTTAATAGAAAGCGGTATCAGTAATGAAATTGCGGTAATATTAAAAAATTTGCCCTTCAATCCCTTGATTACGGGCTGGTTAGTGGCAGCAATCATACGGGTATGTGTAGGTTCAGCAACGGTAGCGGGACTCACCACGGCGGGAATCATTGCTCCTTTGGTAATACAAACTGGTGCAAATCCAGAATTGATGGTACTGGCAATTGGCTCGGGTAGTTTGATGTTCTCGCACGTGAACGACCCTGGCTTTTGGCTGTTTAAGGAATATTTTAATCTGAGTATTAAAGATACTTTACGCTCATGGTCAATAATGGAAAGTATTGTTTCCGTGGTGGGGATTTTGGGGGTTTTGGTGTTGAGTAGTTTATTGTAGTTGAGATTAATAAGTTTAATGATGGAACTTTGCACTAAATACCCTTTTGAAACCCAAGCTCTTAGCGTATGGGTATCAATCAGATGATGAAAGTCTTTTCATTGCTTCAACCAAATCCGCAGGAACATCAATGCCGAAGCTATCATAAGGAGTTTCGGCAATTTTTATTTTATAGCCATTCGATAACCAACGCAACTGCTCCAAAGATTCTACTTTTTCTAATAAAGACATTGGTAACTTCGTGATTTTCTTTAAAATATCCACTCTGTACGCATAAATGCCAATGTGTTTGAAATAATCGTGCATATCAAGCCACTTTTCTTTTTCAATTCCCCGCAAATAAGGAACAGTTTGGCGGGTGAAATAAATGGCTTCGTTATTATTATCAAAAACTACTTTTGGGGTGTTAGTATTGAATAAAGTATCTTCGTCTTCGATGCGTTTTACGAGGGTTGCAAGTTCCGTTTTTTCGGTTAAACAACTCGCTAAAATATCAATTTGTTCGGGTTGAATAAAAGGCTCATCCCCTTGAATATTAATGACATAATCGTATTTTCGGTACAATTTTCCTTGCTTTTTTCGCTCCTGTTTTGCCATAATTTGGAACGTCTCAAAACAGCGGTCTGTACCACTTGGGTGCTTGGTTGAGGTCATTACGGCTTCACCACCAAAGGATAAAACATGGTCAAAAATTCGTGCATCATCCGTTGCAACCACTACCTTTGCGAGTGAACTTGCTTTATTGGCTTGCTCATACACCCGCTGAATCATGGTTTTGCCGCCAATATCCACCAAAGGCTTGCCAGGAAAACGAGTGGAAGCATAACGAGCAGGAATAACACCTAATATTTTGTTCACGATTTGTATATTTGAGAGATTGATTAGACCACAGATTGTACGGATTATACAGATTTACGTTGAGACGCACAGTCGGATGAATGTATAATAAATCCGTGCCAATTCGTTAAATCTGTATAATCAGTAATCTAATTTTGTGAAATAACGAAAATAATTACCCAAACCCAAATTTCACTCAATACTCATTACTCACACCTCAATACTCAAAAATAATGCTCAAAAAATTTGAACATACATTTCAAGGAAAAATTTGGAATACGGCTTTCGGAGAGAATACGGCTGTTTTAGAAATGCGTGATGAAAATACTCGACAAGTCAATTTTGCAGCTATTGATTTACAGCATGGTGAAATCCTTTGGCAAGACCTCCGCCCCGAAAAATCTTGGTGGTTGGCATTGGTTGGTATTTTTGGTAATTATTTGGTTTTGCATAAATATTCATCCCAACAAAAACCTGAGCCAAAAGGGCTTTTAATTTTAAATTTACAAACGGGCGAAATCTTAGAGAAGATTGATGGTTGGGTATTTTTTAATTGTCAAAATAATATTTTAATAGTTTATCAATTAGATGAAGATAATATGCCAGTTTATCAGGAAATTATTTTGGAAAAATTGAGTTTAGATTCATTAAAAGCGGAATTGTCTCAAAATCCTTCCCCTACTCATTACCCCGAAGACAGCCCACATTTTCCTGCAATTTTCAATTTTTTATATCGTTTAATAAATGTTGAAGCCCAAAAAGGTGTAGATTATCTCGAAATAGGTAACAAGATTGTAATTTCTTATTATATTTACAGCAACAAACTATTTCAAAATTATCTTTTGGTAATAACCCATGACCGTCAGATTTTATTAAATGACCTCATCGCCACCACCGAAGGCATTGGAATAGATACCTTTACTTTGCAATCCGATACTTTGTTATATGTCAAAAATGAAAACTATTTCGTCGGTTATGAATTATAACCCCGCATCCGCCGCTAAGATTACCCTCACTTGTGTTTTGTCATCAATCGCATTTTCGTCTTTTTCAACCGAAGTCGTCAAAGATTCTGTTGGGTTAAAAAAAGAGGGTGGTAAGTCTTATGTCTTGTTCAAAGTTGAACCCAAGCAAACTTTATTCTCCATCGTGAAACGCTACGGAAGTTCAGTTGCCGAATTTAAGGTGGCGAATCCAGGTATTTCCGAGAGTGTAAACGTGGGGCAAACCATTAAGATTCCTTATAAGGGGATTTCGGTGGCTTCCGTGCCAAAATATACGCCAACAGTTCCACCAGTTTTAACGCCAGTAATCCCTCCTACTGAGTCCGTGAAAATGGTTTCGCACGTAGTAGAAGGCGGACAAGGACTTTACGCCGTTGCAACAAAGTATAAAGTAACGATGGCAGATTTGCGTAAGTGGAATAACCTCACGACCGACCAACTCGCTGAGGGTCAGGTACTTATTGTGGATGCTCGTGAATATGATCGAGCTAAAAAAGCGGGTGATTTACCCGCAAAGGGCGAAGTCGTTAAAGTAGAAGATACCAATATGGGCAACAATACGGGCGGGAGCGTTGTTATTCAGAAACCCGTTGAAGAGCCAGTGAGTGGCGATGTAAAAACGTCTTCTGAAACCTCAAAAACCTCATCGGGTTATCGCAAAACGGTTGAAACAGGTTTGGCAGAATTGATTGATGTGGAAGATAAATCTGGAAAATATTTAGCCCTCCACCGTTCAGCTCCCGTGGGTACTTTAGTAAACGTCAAGAATTCATCAAACGGACAAAGTATATGGGTGAAAGTTATCGGTAAATTACCCGACATTGGCAGTGATAGAGTTATCATCAAATTATCACCAAGAGCCTTTGAAAAACTCAACCCCTCCGACAAAAGAATCAGGGCTGAAATCAGCTATATGACACCTTAGTCAGTAAACAGTTATCAGTAAACAATTATCAGTTATCAGTAAACATTGTATCGTTATTTATCGTTTTGTTCAAATAAAATAGGTATAATTTGAATATCACATTGTGTCTATTCTGATAACTGTTTACTGATAACTCTTAACTAAAAAAAATGCCACGCCCCAAACGACCCATAACTTTTGGACACGTTGTTTTCAATGTAATCTATACATTGGCGTTCCCTGCCATTGCCACTTTCGCCTTTCTTTACACGGTTTTGGTTTGGATATTTTCTATTCCATCAAAAATTATTGCTTTTATTGCTTCCAAGTTTTAAACCTCTCTTTGTGGACAGTTCACCATTCTCCGAATTAACCATTGATTTATTAGAAAGAAAATATCTCCAATACAATCAGCCCAATTTCATTCCTAACGACCCCATTTATATTCCCCATCTTTTCTCGAAAAAACAAGACATCGAAATCATGGGATTTTGGGCGGCGGTTTTGGCTTGGGGACAACGTAAAACCATCATCAATAAATGTAAAGAATTAATTGAATTGATGGATAATGTACCACACGATTTTATCATCAACCACCAAGAATCTGACCTAAAACGGATGCTAAATTTCAAGCATCGTACCTTCAACGCCACTGATACGCTCTATTTTATTGCTTGGTTCAAAGACTTTTATCAAAATCATGAGAGTTTGGAAGAGGCTTTTTTTGTATCAAATATTGAGTATGAAATTAACGTAAAATCAAGCCTGATTGCCTTCCATAATCGTTTTTTTAGTCTAGAAGATTACCCAGAACGTACTCGTAAACATATTGCCACGCCCCTCAGAAACTCTTCTTGCAAGCGAATCAATATGTTTTTACGATGGATGGTTCGTCAGGACGACAAGGGAGTAGATTTCGGCATTTGGACAACCATTAAACCATCACAATTAATTTGTCCTTGTGATGTTCACGTGGATAGAGTTGGGAGAATTTTGGGCTTAATCCAAAGACCAAAACCCGACTGGCAAACTGCCATTGAGTTAACGGAAAACCTAAAACAGCTTGACCCAAACGACCCCGTGAAATATGATTTTGCTTTGTTTGGTTTGGGAGTTGAGGGAGAACTTTGAGGAAAAATGAAATAGGAGAAATAAAAAAAATCCCCACAAAGTTCATTCCCGAAGGAAAACTCTTTGTGAGGACTAAATGAGAAACTGTCTAATTAACGGATTCTGTGTCTATTTTGGTATTTAAAAATCGGGAATTTAACATATTTTATTAAACTCTAATCTTTACTTACCCGCTACCAAAGTAATATCCAAATTAAACACATCATCAATTGCTTTGTCGCCGATTGAATCAAAGAATTTCTTAGAACCGTATTTTACGCCAAAATCTGTTCTATCAACTGGAATAGAAGCGGTTGCCGTTGCTTTTCCACCCACCATTGCAAGTTTTGCAGGGAAGGTCATTGATTTTGTTACGCCGTGCATTGTCAAATCACCCGTGATGTTTGCACCTTCTACTTTGGTGATTTTGAAAGTCGCCGTTGGGAATTTTTCTACTTCAAAGAAATCACCTGTTGTGATGTGTCCGATGAATTTTTTGTTGTATTCTGGGTCTGTAATATCAGTAGCAACGATTGATTTCATGTCAATTACAAAATTTCCTCCCGTTACTTTCTTACCGTCAGACATCAATGCACCAGAAGCCAAATTGATTGTTCCTTCGTGCTGTCCTGTTACTTTCTTGGCCAACCAGTGAATTTTACTGGCTTTGGTATCAACTGCCAAAGTTACTTTTTTACCTTCTTTTGACGGAGTTCCAGCCACTGGAACGCCAGCCGCTGGAACGCCAGCCGATGCTACATTTACGAATAATGCAACTATTAGTATGCTTGCGATAGATTTGATTGATTTCATTTGTTTATTTTTAATTGTTATGTATTTGTAATTGATTCTGTAATTCTTTTACCTTTTCATTGCACTGGGGCGTTCTTATTTTGTCCAACAAATCACTCAATTGTAAGGCTTCTTCTTCTGAAATACCTTTCAAATTGTTTTCCCAAGCATCTTGCAGAACATCTAATTCATTTAACAAATCCAAGCCTTTTTTGGTAATTTTTACATCAACTGCTCGGCGGTCGTTGGGACATTCTGTTCTTACCGCTAAATCTTTCAGCAATAATTTATCGACCAATCTGGAAGCATTAGACATTTTGTCCATCATCCGTTCAATAATTGCAATCACCGTGATTGGATTAGGATGTTGCCCTCGCAAAATTCTTAACACATTATACTGTTGGATAGTCAAATCAAAAGGCTTAAAAATTTCCATTTGAACCGTCTGCAACCAACTATTCGTATAAAAAATGTTCACAATCGCCTTCATGTGGGGCGATTTGAAATTATTTTGCTTTATGTCTGTTTCAATACTCATATTTTTGATGATGTAAAATTAATGTATAAACATTAAATGTCAATGTATTTGATTGTTAATATTTTGTTAAAATTTTATAAACTTTTTTAACTAATTGACTATCAACATATTAAATAATTTTCAAAATACATATTATAGCGATTATCTATACAATAACATTATATACATTTGTATTTAATGTAAAAACAGTTAATACTTTAAGATTATTGTATGGAATTATGGTTATTTATTTAACGGTAAATTAATTATCGGAAAGGAACAATCTCGGGGGCTGAAATATCAAAATCTTTTAGGCGAAGATTATATGTATCACTAAAAGCAAAATTGAGCGTTTTTACATCTGGAACATTGGGAAAATAAGTGAATTTGATTTGAAAAGTATTAAAAGTTAAGTTTTCATTACGCAAACGAATCCCAATGCCTACACCCGTATAAGGCACTTGATTGAGTAAAAATTGGTTTTTGGGACTGACAAAGGCAAAGTCAGTTTGAAAGAAGGGGGCTATTCTGAAACCAACAAAATTGAGCCTTGAAAAGAACACGATTTGATAGTTTAATCCCAGTTTTTTTGTCCCCCAAAGTTTATCACTATTGGCATCCAAAATACCATTTTCACGGTTCACATTCACGTATTCACCCGTATATCTATCCGTTCCGAAGGCATAACGAACATTAACAAAATGACGAACTTGGGTGCGTTGGCGAAAGGTATGAAGAGTACTGAAATAATTGGATTCGATACTTAACCCTGTAGTTCCATTGGAATATGCCCCCGCATTCAAAAGTCCATAAACATAGCCTGCAGAGCCTATGTATTCTCCTTTGGCGAGTTTAATACCAGTGTAATAGCGTTTTCCGTAGGCATCCGAATTTTCAAAACCCGTTACAACACTGGCTAAATATCCGTAAGGTACGTCTTCAGTTATACCGAAGCCATAAATCAAAAAATCTCTTTTATAACGTCTATTTGAGAAACCAAGCCCGACTAAATAATCTCGGTGATTACGGTAAAGTTGATTAGTGTCTGCCGTAACATCGGGACGTTGCGTATAAGAAATATCGGCAAATCTTGCTCCCAAAATCAAGCGAGTACGCTGTTGTACTTCTTTATTTAAAAAGGGTAATTTAAAGGCATAAGCCAACCACAAATCAAGAAAATTTTTGTTTACTGGAAAATACAGATAAGTAGAGTCAGAGGTTTTATAGGTTGAACCGTCTTCGCCACGAATGGTACTTAATAGATTTCGGGAATGGCTCACTTCAAAACCACCCGCCAATTTCATTTCGGGCGTGAGGAATGGACGAAATAATCGTAAAGCGTAATGATTAGTTTGTCGGCGGAGTTCCACTTCGGCTTGTCCCGTTACAAACGTTCGCCCGATGTATGGAATAGTGTATTGACTGTAATATTCGAGGGCGGGTTTTTGGTTATAATTTACATAAAAATTATTTCGCCAAGAATGACCTAAACCCCTGAAATTTACCTGATTAATGCTCAAGAAAAAGTCTTTAAAGCCATTAAAACCGACCTCTGGCAGTAATGACCAAATGTCTTGGGTAAGAACCAAAATATCCACTAAATTAGGGTATTTTTTATCGGGCAACACTAAAATACGAGCATCGTGCAAAATGGCACTTCGCCGCGTTAAACGCTCATTATCACGCAATTGTTCCGCATTGATAATATCACCAACATCAAACATCAAGTATGATTTTCGGATAACGTGTTCTTTGGTGTTAACGTGCAGAGAATTCAGAAAGCGGTCAAAGCCCTCAGCAATTCTGGTGGTATCGGCAATGTTTTCCCCAAAAACGGCAAGCCTTTTGATGAATATTTTGCGAATAACCCGCCCTTCGTAGTCCTTAAAAGGGTTTTCTTCAATTTTGGTGATTTCCTGTCCTTGCGAATTCTGATTATATACATCTCTAAAAAGAGCCTCATAAATACTGTTAAGAACCTTATTTTTTGAAAAACGCTTCTTCAATCTCGTAAACATGATGCTATCTTTCTTAGATTTCATGCTTACTTCTTCCATTACCGCTTTAACTTTGTTGGTATCCGCTATTTCAGGAAAATCGCCGTGTCGGATAGTGTCTTTTTTGTACGGATTCTCAGTTTGGGCGTAACCAGCCGACAAAGCAATCAAGATTATAAAGATAGTCTTAACAATTTGTTTAAATGTATATGAGTAAATTTGCAGCATATTCACTTGTGGCTAAGCGATAATTAGTCATTAGGCATTTATCCTAACATTGAAGCTGTTTAAACTTTCTTTTTTTTGTTGATTTTGCGTAAGAAAATGACTGAGAATGCGATAAAATGCAATGACATCCAGTTTCTGACTGAGAATTCAAACCTTACAAGTAACGCTTTAAATCCGTCAATCCAGGC
>JBBRMR010000006.1:0-105217 GCA_038230735.1 Cytophagales bacterium | reverse complement strand
CCTAATACTAAATCTGGGTCAAATAAGGGAAGGCGGTATTCAACTGAACCCGTTTGAAAATTCTCAAAGGAACGATAGGCGTGTCCTCTTGGAAAAACGATTGGACTGCCAAATAAATAAAGATTCCCATTGGGCGAACCAATAACCGTTTTATAGCCCGATTGATTCTGAAATCCTCCTCTGAATCTCAAACTATGATGCTTCAAAATACCTGGCACATAAATACTTGCCTGTACTGCCAAAAGTCCACCCTCAAGGCTACCACCAAAGGGTAAATTTCTGTTGTAAAAAGAAATGGTTTGTCCCCAATTTGGAGCAACATCCCTCGTAGCACGTTTGAGTAAATGAGAATAACTGAACGTATAAATCATGGAATTTAGATTTCCATTGTAGCTCAAAGTAGTGGGTCTTTCCTTTAAATCATAGCCCGAAATCATCGTGAGGGCAGTATTTATCCCAAAATTCATAGATTGAATATACTTGGAATGAGTTAAATTCAAAGGTAAATTAACGCCAAATACAATTTGTTGTTGATTCCAAACGTCACTTCTTAAACTGTCCAATTTTGTATCTCGGTCAATGTAAAACTCTGTCGAACGCTCGCCATTTGTGTAATTAAGATTTAGAATCGGATATAAACCTGCATAAGTCAAATTGGCATAAAACTGACCTCTATTTTCATTCGCATTGTAGGTATAACCCGTTGAGATTGTTGTAGTGTTCAACAGGTCTTTGGAAGCAATGCCAAAATTTAAACTATTGGCATCGGATGAATTAAGCACAACTCCCCAAGAATAAATATTGAAAATATTGGCTTTGCTATATGGCTTGACTTCATACTGCGTTGAATCTACACGTTGCAATAAATTTTCACCCGCCCCTTGCAAAACCATCTGCCCAAAATATTTTACGGGTTTAGTTAATTTTTCATCAAACGGTATGAAATTCTCAGGCTCGAAAGGAATTGAAGCAACTTTATGCCCTTTTATAGTGAAATCGTTGAAAATCAAGGTTTTACCATCGGCTGAAACGGTTGGATTAAATGCTCCAAATTTTCGATTAGTTACTTGATAACGCTTTTGAGTGGTCAAGTCAAAGGCAAAAATATTATCAATACCCGTAATTCCCGAATTGAATAAAATGTAATTCCCAGCTTTCACGGGGTAAGCCATATTTTCATTTATTGGTGTAAAAAGTTCAGTTTCTTGATTGTTTTCAGTATTAATGCTAACAATTGTTTTCAGTCCATTTAATAATTTTACGGCATAAATTTCTTCATTACCCGCCCAACGTGGATGTATATAAAGTGCATTCGATTCATTAGCTACTCGTTTTATTTCCAGACCATTATCCGTATTTAAAATTACCACTGAACATTTATTGTCCACTGAATTTTCGATGGCTACAATTTTTGAAGCATCGGCGGATAGGGAAGGGGCGGTTAGTTTTGTTTTATGAGTAATACTTTTTAGTTCATCATACTTCAAATCATACATTTTGATGACTGAATAATCTTTTTGTCCCCAACGGGGATGATAATTAAATTCAGCCCAAACCACCTTAGAATCTGATACTGATAAGATGCCAGCATCATTAAAAATTCCTAACCTTAATACTTTTTCTTCGTCTTTTTTCTTATCCAAAATTACTAATTGCGTAATATCAGAAAGCCCTGATTTAATCGCTAATATTCTACCATCGGGCAAAATTTGTGGGTATTCATAGTTGGTATAAATATTAGAAATCTTGGTTTTATAAAAATCGGCATCTGTTTCTTTTAATTCTCTTACTTGTGCTTTCCATTGCTCAGAAATATCTGCAAATGCTTGAGTATAAAGTTGTTCCGTCTTTAAGCCCGTTGTTTTTTTGATGTTATTAGAGAATGAAAAGGGATAAGGTGCATCGGAATATGTGCCTTTCAAAATTTTATCCCAAGCATCAACACCAAATTTATTTTTGATATACGAAGTCATAAAATAACCACTCACGTAATGATTGGGGATGAAATCTTTGTAGGAACGACAAACCGCTTTTGAATAAGAATATGCACCTTTTGTGAGTAATTGCGTGCGTAATGCCATGTCAAATTCAGGAATTCTACCCCGTCCCGAAGTCGTCAAAGATGATTCTGTACCCACTGCATCGCCTTCCCAAAACCAGTTGGGAACGGTGATATTTGAAATAGCTGATAAAGCGGTATTTCCGAAAAGAAAATGATAAAATTTGCCCGCACCCGTTCGTGCTTTTTCAAATTGAACCACGTGCCGAAATTCGTGAACTGCCAATAAGTCTAACCAATTATTTGTTCCCAAAAGATTGTAATCTTGCGGAGGCGTGGTAAAAAATTCTGAATGTCTTGGTAATAAGGTTACAAATCCATTTGAAGCCGCAGTTTGGTTTTGCAAAATAACCGAAATCGGTTTTGGATTTACACCCAAAGCATTACTAACGGGTTGATATACAGTCTCTAAAACATTAGCGGTTCTATTTCCAATCGTTGAGATTTGAGATGGAAATATCAGCCTAAAATGTGGAGTTTTTATTTGCGACCATTTAATTGAGGTAGGATTTTGATTATTATCTTGGGCAAAAAGGGGCGAACTTACCACAAATAATAATAGAATCAGTTGAAATTTTTTCATAAGTATTTTTAATTGTGGGTAATAAAAAAGTCCCTTTCCTCCTTTTGCGAGGATAGAAAGGGACTTTTAAACTATAACTTAATAATTTATTTCTTCTTTTCTTTCGGAGAAAACATGATAGACATCCGTTTACCTTCTAATCTTGGCAAATCATCAGGTTTTCCCACTTCTTCTAAACCTTTGGCAAAGTTCAATAAAAGAATTTCTCCTCTTTCCTTAAAAACAATTGAACGACCCACAAAGTGAACGTAAGCCTTCACTTTTGCACCCTCTTTCAAGAAATTGATAGCGTGTTTCAACTTAAAGTTAAAATCGTGGTCGTCTGTGTTTGGACCGAAACGAATTTCTTTCAAGACAGTTTTCGCCGCATTTGCCTTTATTTCTTTTTGCTTTTTCTTTTGTTCGTACTTAAACTTGGCATAGTCTGTAATTCGACAAACGGGAGGTTCAGCTTTTGGAGAGATTTCAACCAGATCAAGTCCTTGTTCTTTGGCAATATCAAGGGCTTTTTTGAAATCCATTGTACCTTGTTCAACGTTTTCACCCACCAAACGTACTTCCGCTACGCCTTTTATAAGTGCATTGATTCTGTAAGGTTCTTCTTCTCTACGATTATTTCTAAAATTGTTGTTGGGGCGTAACGCCATATTCGATAATGATTGGTTTTAAAATGTATGTATTGAGTATTGAGCAATGGGTATTGAGGAACGAGTAAAAAAAAATACCTCAAATAAATCATTTAGCCTCAAATTACTTTTTGATATAACCATAAATAAAGCCAAATAGTTAATATTTATGCCTTTTTTATGATTAAGTCGAAATCTAATTTAAAAAATGAGATAATGCAAATTTTTTGTGTAAATGAATGATGAAATACTGATGATACCGATGCGTTCCAATATATCAGTATTTCACGATATTTTTATTCACTTCTTCCGTTGCTAATTTTACGAAATCTTCAATCAGCATCATCCCTAAATCTCCTTCGCCCTTTTTACGAACGGAAACCATACCTTGTTCAGATTCTTTTTCACCCACGATTAACATAAAAGGCGTTTTTGCAATCTCTGCATCCCGAATTTTACGCCCGATTTTTTCGTCTCTATGGTCGATATAACCTCGCAAATCTTGCTCTTGCAAACGTAAGAAAAGTTCATTGGCGTAATCTTCATATTTTTCAGAAATCGGTAAAATCGCTAATTGGTCGGGTGAAAGCCATAGTGGGAAATTACCCGCTGTGTTTTCAATTAAAATAGCTACAAAACGCTCCAATGAACCAAAGGGAGCTCTATGAATCATCACAGGGCAATGTTTTTGATTGTCTGAACCTGTATATTCTAATTCAAAACGTTGAGGTAATTGGTAATCTACTTGAATTGTCCCCAATTGCCATTTACGTCCCAAAGCATCTTTTACCATGAAATCTAATTTTGGTCCATAAAAAGCCGCTTCACCCAATTCTACTACCGTTGCTAATCCTTTTGCTGCCGCAGATTTAATGATTGATGCTTCTGCTTTGTCCCAATCTTCATCCTTTCCGATATACTTTTCCTTGTTTTCAGGGTCTCTTAGGGATATTTGGGCAGAATAATTATCAAAACCTAATGCCTTGAAAACGTATTGTACCAAATCAATAACTTTCATAAACTCGTCTTCTACTTGGTCGGGGCGACAGAAAATATGGGCATCATCTTGTGTAAATCCACGAACACGAGTTAAGCCATGTAATTCGCCCGATTGTTCATAACGATAAACTGTTCCAAATTCCGCTAAACGTAAAGGTAAATCACGATAGCTACGGGGTTTAGTTTTATAAATTTCGCAGTGATGCGGGCAGTTCATGGGTTTCAATAAAAACTCTTCGCCTGCATCGGGTGTACGAATTGGTTGAAAGGAATCTGCCCCATATTTGGCATAATGTCCAGAGGTTACATACAATTCCTTTGAACCAATATGTGGCGTGATTACGGGCAAATATCCCGCCCGAACTTGAGCTCTTTTTAAGAAATTTTCTAAACGTTCACGTAACATTGCCCCCTTCGGAAGCCACAATGGAAGACCCATGCCCACTTTTTCAGAGAAAGCAAACAATTCCATTTCCTTGCCCAACTTGCGGTGGTCTCGGCGTTTGGCTTCTTCCAAAAGCACCAAATATTCTTCTAATTCTTTTTGTTTTGGAAAAGTTACCGCATATACACGAGTCATCTGTTTTCGGGTAATATCCCCACGCCAATATGCCCCTGCAACGCTCATTAACTTTACGGCTTTAACAAATCCCGTATTTGGAATGTGTGGTCCACGACATAAATCTGTGAAATTTCCTTGCTGATAAAACGTGATTGAACCATCTTCCAAACCTTCCAACAATTCTAATTTATACTCATCACCTTTGCCTTCAAAATATTTGATGGCATCTTCTTTTGAAACGGCAGTACGCTGATATTCATTTTTCTGGCGAGCCAATTCCAAAACTTTATCTTCAATTTTCTTGAAATCATCTGAACTGAGCGTTTTATCTCCCATGTCAATATCGTAATAGAAACCCGTTTCAATGGATGGTCCAATCCCAAATTTTGTGCCTGGGTAAAGGGACTCAATAGCCTCGGCTAATAAGTGAGCGGATGAGTGCCAAAAGGTGGATTTTCCATCGGTATCATTCCATGTAAGTAGTTGAAAATCAGAATTTTCATTGATGGGCAATGAGGCATCAACAACTTTTCCATTCAATTTGGCAGCCAACACATTGCGGGCTAAACCTTCTGAAATACTAAGGGCAATGTCCATCCCAGTTGTTCCCTGAGCATACTCTCTGACACTGCCGTCTGGCAATTTAATTTGTATCATTTTGTTCTTGTTTTTGAGGTGGGTTTTTGAAAATAAACGTTTTACAAATAACATTTTATGTCAAATCCTCGATTTATTGTTTTTAATTATCTTTATTAACGGTCTCAACACTTTTCGATTTTAAAGATTTTAAACTCGTTGTATCAGAAGTTCTTTTGGGCATGATAAATTTTGGAAAAGCGGTTGTATCATATTTAATATCCTCATTTGGAATATATTCACCATAAATTTCTTTTCGCTGAACCCTCGCAATTCCTCCCAAAGCATTATAATCTTGAGCATTTTCTGCAATCATTTCGTTGTAAAATGCTTCGGCTTTTACATATTCACCAGTATATTCCAAACACTGTGCCACATAAAATTTAGCATCTGGATATTTTGGGTCATGTCTTAATGTCCTTTCAAAAAATGGTAAAGCTAAACGATAAGCTCTTGTTTTGAAATAGATTTGTCCTGAATTAAAACTTGCTTGAATTAAATTGGTATCTAATGCAATCGCACGATTATAACACATAATGGCACTATCTAATTTCCAAATTCGGTTATAAGTATTGCCTCTTTGTAAATATAATGAACCACTTTGAGGATGATATTTTAGGGCTTCTCTGCTGTATAAGAGTGCTAAATCATACAGACGGAGATTAGTATATGACTGAATAAGTTTCAAATAGGCTGGCAAAAAACTGGGCTTCAAACCCAAAGTTTGTTGGTAAAGGGCTAATGCCAAAGTAGTATCAGCCATTTTTGCGGCTATTTCTCCTTGGTAGAAATAAGTTTCTCCATTGTTGGGAGAAATTTGTAGGGCTTTGCGTAAATATGCCTTTGATTTACTGTATTGACCTAATTGTTGGTATAAATCGCCCAACAAAGTATAAAGTTCTGGCGATTCGGTATTCAAAACTTCGGCTTTTGAGGCGGCTTCCAAAGCTAATTGCGGCTGATTGGAGTCTCGCAAAATTAATGCCTTCGCTTGAAAATAATTACCAACGTTCGCTTTTATACTGATGGCATTATTGATGTCTTCCAATGCTTCTTTGTTTTTTCCATTTTCTAAATATAACAAAGACCGTTTGTAATAATTTTCGGAATTATTGGAAGATGATTCAATGGCATCGGTCAAAAATGCAATAGCCGCCACTCTGCGTACCTTAGCGGTAACTTCAGGTACGGGAGGAATGGTTATACCTTTTTTGGATTCAGAATTACAACTACTGAATATCAAAAAAGTGGTTAAAAATAATATTATAGTATATTTATTCATTACTCAAAATTACGAATTTAGCTACTATTATGTACTATCTAACAATTACAAAAAATTATATCCTTGACAAATGTCATTTTTTATGAATATTCAATGATTTTTATTTTGAATGATAAGTTTTATAATTAGCTTTGTATCAGAATATTAACCACAAAAAACAAACCACACAATGAAAAAAGTTTACTATTTCGTTTTTTTCCTTATTCTCCTAAAAACACTTGAAGTATTAGCCAACTAAATTAGGAAATCATCAATACCGCAAATTAATTTTGCGGTATTTTTTTTGAATTTTACCACGAAGGTACTAAGACAGAATGGTTTTTTTTTGGGACGAAATACAAACATCAAACATCGAAATACGAACATCAAATTTACACACTTGCAAAGCGATAGAAGACTCCTAAGGGTAATTTCTTCTGAAAAGTATCTTCCAAATATAATTCTCCAAACTTGTGATTTTTCTGTTGCTCAAAAGAACATTTTATTAAATTTTCTACAATTATCGAAGAGAATCCCATCGAATACATATTAAGGATAAGGAAATAGTTTTCCTTGTCTAAAATTTCCGATACCGTTTTCAATAATTCATTAATTTGTTCTTCCAAAATCCAACGTTCACCATCTGGTCCACGTCCGTAGGCGGGAGGGTCTAAGATGATTCCGTTGTATTTATTGCCTCTTTTTGCTTCTCTTTTTACAAACTTCAAGGCATCTTCTACCACCCAACGGATATTATTCAGTCCACTGGCTTCCATATTTTCTCTTGACCATGAAATTACTTGTTTGATAGAATCTACGTGCGTAATGTCTGCACCCGCCTGTTTTGCGGCTAATGAAGCCCCACCTGTGTAAGCGAAAATATTTAAGATTTTGGGTGTTTCAATGGGTAAAGCCTTAATTTTCTCCTGAATAAAATCCCAATTGCAGGCTTGTTCTGGAAAAATGCCCACGTGCTTGAAGGAAGACAAACCCAATTTGAATTGCAAATCCAAATCGTCCGTTTTATAATTCATAAACCAACGGTCTTCCATTGCCTTTTTTACAACCCATTCCCCTTTTTCTTGCGAGCCTTTTTCTTTGACAAATGTTGCATGAGCCGTTCTTTCCCACTCTGCTGCTGGCATAGATTTATCCCAAGCCGCCTGTGGTTCGGGGCGACGGAGGATGTATTTTCCAAATTTTTCTAATTTTTCAAAATCACCAGAGTCGATTAGTTGATATTCTTTCCAATTTTTTGGGGTTTCGGTTTGTATTTGATTATTCATGATTCAAAGTTATTGAGATTTTTGGCAACAAAAAAATCCCCAAAGATTCATTCTTAGGGGATTTTTAAATATTATTTTTCAAAACGAAACCTTATTTAGATAAAATACATTTCGTTTTCCACCTTCATTGTCATTGCTAATCTTCTGATAACCAGAGGCTATAAAGAAATTATTGTACCAAAAATCAATATTGTCAGAAGTTGTTTGTCTAACTTTATCGCCTTCCATTTTGGTATCAATTGGGCGAGGTTGAGTGTTTTCCAAAACTTTATCCGCCTGAATTATTTTTGTATAAATCTGACCTTTGTTGCTGTAAGAGAGCGTAATATCATCACCTTTCATGGAGGCTTTTACTTTTTCACTCAACTTCTGTTCTTTTACGTCTTTGAGTTCAATGCTATTATCCCAAAGCAAATTTCCTTTGGTGTCAAATGCCGCTACGATGGCGTGTGTATAGACCCAACCATCAAACACTTGGCTATTGTTATAATTCCGATTTCCGTAACCCCAAGGCGAATAATAAGAACTGAAAGGCGAGTACAAACCATAATTTCCATAACCCCAACGATATGGATTATAGAATGAGCTGTACGGACTACCAAAACTATTCCAAGAATTATTTCCGAAACCGTAAGGACTCATGTTATTATATTTATAATCTGCATAGAAAGCCTCGGCAACCATGATATATTTATCGCCTTGTTTGATGATGTCATGCACCAATAAACGGTAATCTAAACGTAAATCTTCGCCTTTCTCTTTTTTATCTTGAATCTTGCGTTCCTGTCTCTCACGCTGACGGTCAGTCATGAAATTAAAGAAATTTTTGAACTCCGTGAAACTGTGAAACTTTACGTCAGTTGGCTCATTATCAATTAGTTTGGTAAAATAAATCCCTTGTGAAGTAGGTCCACGTGATGAGCCGATGGAATTTTTATGCCCATAAGTTCCGAACATTACTTCGGTGGAATCCGATACCAAGCTCATTCTTCCATTCATCATGGCAAATTCATTATCAGGATTCAGCACAAACTGAGAAATCATTTTACCACCCTCATTAAAAGATTTCATGACCAATTGATAATTTTTGCCTTTCGTTCCAACGGCATACGTTACATTGACCAAATCCGAAGTAGTATCCAATTCCATGGATTGAATTTCAGCCGAACTTTTCAAAGCACTTGGTAAAACACGAGTTTTACGTTCTTCAAGATTAGTAAATAAAATAACGGGTTGGGCGTTGACAACTCCGCCAATAAAAATGGATGAATTAAGGGCTTGAAATTCAGACACTTCCATTCTCTCAACGGACATTATCTGATACTTTTCAATAAAACCTGGACCAATATTTACTTTTACTACTTCATAAACATTACTTCTGTAACGACTAAAAAGCAAGTACAAATTTTTGCCATCATAAGAGCTTTTCACGTAGTCCAAACTGGCATCAATCGTTCCGTTTACGGTCCAAAGTTTATCCAAATTGGTATCAAAGCGAGTGAGGGTATAATTGGTTTTATTGATTTGGTTCAAAACCAAAACACCTTGTTCGTGGAGGGGAATGGTGAATAGTTCCGTGTTGCTACTATTGGCAAGCGGAATTTCTACTCGTTTAACACTTTGAGCATGAGCTATTATAATTCCTAAAAATAAGGATAATACAATTAATTTGATGCGTTTCATATATGTTGATGGTTAATTTAGGGATGTGCTAAACCAATAATAATATCAAACTCTTCGGGTTTTATTGCCCCAACTGAAAGCCGAGATTGTTTTATCAGTGAAATATCTTTCAAACGTTCATCCGCTTTGATTTGTTTGAGCGTAACGGTTTTTGGAAATTTTTTGATGGGTTGTAAGTCCACAACAACCCAGCGAGGGTCATCTATTGTAGGGTCTGGATAGGCTTCTTTGACCACTTTTGCCAAACCAACCACCTCAACGCCTTCGTTTGAATGATAGAAAAAAACTAAATCGTCCACCTTCATTGCTGCTAAATTATTGCGAGCTTGATAATTACGGACACCATCCCATGTGCCTGTTCCTTGATTAACGAAATCGTCCCAAGAATATTTGAAAGGTTCTGATTTTACGAGCCAGTGATTCATTTTAGTTGAGTTAAAGTAGTTATAGTGGTTAGAAAAGTCAAAGAGTTGAAAATAGGGAAATTTAAAAGCTAATGGTAATTTTAACTTTTAACTTCTTTAACTATTCAACTCTTTAACTCATTTTAAAACATCAATGAAAGCATTTTACGATAAACATTTTCATTTTGTGGAAAAAATGCACCACTCACTTTATTATGATTCAAATTGTCAATAATGATCGATTCTTGGTCAGATTGAATATCAACTTCAACCAATCTGATTGGTGAATCAATGCTTCGACAAAATGCTTCGTAGGCATCAATAAAATCCTGAGCTTTTTTACCTTCACCCAAAACTCTCTGAGCCATGAAATCCAGTTTTGTTTCTATCTGTGGGAAAAATGTCTTCATCCAAGCGGGATAAATTATTGAAAGTCCTGCCCCGTGTGGAATATCGTACAATACACTCAAAGAGTGTTCAAAACCATGAACTCCCCAATCTCCACCTTGTTTGCCTGCTGATAATGAGCCATTTAAAGCCACCGTTGCAAGCCAAAGGATATTTTCACGGGCTTCAAAATCAGTTGGATTATCAACTACTTTCTTACCATATTCAAAAGCCAACTTAACAATATCAGTTGCCAAATGGTCAGAAAGAGGAGAAGGAGTTGGTTCAAAATATTGTTCAAAAGTGTGCGCAATTAAATCTGAAACACCGTAAGCCGTATAAGTTTTTGGAACGGAAAAAGTGTATTCAGGGTCGAGGAATGATACTTTTGGATAAACTAAATCACTGCCCCAACCTAATTTTTGACCAGTTTCATCATTTTGAATAACCGAAAATTTGTTCATTTCCGTACCCGTAGCCGCCAATGTTAATACGCACAAAATGGGTAATGCTTGGGTAGGTTTAATACCGCCATTACAAATATCCCAAACTGAGCCGTCGTGATAAAAGCCAACGGCAACGGCTTTGGCAGAATCAATCACTGAACCACCGCCAACTGCCACAATTTGGTCAGCCTGAAATTCACGAGCTATGGATATACAAGCATCAACATCTTGAAAAATTGGATTGGATTTAATGCCTTCAAACAGGACGTATTCAGTGCCAGCGGATTTTAATTGTGCTGTAACGGCATCCAGAATTCCATTGGTTTTCACGGAACCCTTGCCAATTATAATGACGGCTTTTGAGCCAAAGCTCTTAGAATATGAGCCTAATTTTGAGACAACTCCTTGACCAAAAAGTAATTTGGTGGGATTGTTTACGATAAAGTTTTTCATTTTTGGAAATAGGTTTTTAAAATAGTAATTCACTCTTAACTAAAATATCAAATAATTTTGCCAATCCTTCACTGCCCCCCGCTTGAATATAAGTCATATTATCAGTCATCGAAATATCGGGTTTCTTGGGGTCAATGATGTATATGGGCGTTTTTTGGTGAACGTAATGCACTAAACTTGCCGCTGGATAAACTTGCATCGAAGTTCCCACAACCACAAAAATATCCGCCTCCGCCGTTAATTCAACGGCTTTGATTATTTCAGGAACATCTTCATGAAACCAAACGATGTGTGGTCGTAATAGTGAACCATCTTTTGCTAAGTCTCCGTGTTTAATCTCCTCATAACCAATGTCATAGATAGTATTTGGGTCTTTTACTGAACGGGCTTTCGTTAGTTCTCCGTGCAAGTGTAAAACCTGAGTAGAGCCTGCACGTTCGTGCAAATCATCAACGTTTTGGGTAACGATTCGGACGTTGAAATATTTTTCTAATTTGGCTAAAATCTTGTGTCCTTCGTTGGGTACTACGGTTGGTAATTGCTTACGTCTTTCATTATAAAAACGTTGTACCAGAGCCGAATCACGTTCCCAACCAGCGGGTGTAGCAACGTCTTCAATGGAATAGTTTTCCCAAAGCCCATCCGAATCTCTAAAAGTAGCGATACCACTTTCCGCAGAAATGCCCGCTCCTGTAAGTACGACTAATGTCTTTTTCATATTATACTCTTAATAATTTTAAATCAAATACAAATCCAACCAAAATGTCTTCACCAGATAATTTATTGTCAAATCCAGAAACTTTACTAAATGTACCGTCAGCCCTATAAATGAATACATCCTCCGTTTTTGGATTAATCAACCAACCTAACGTTACTCCGTTTTCGATATACTCTTCCATTTTTTCTTGCAATTCTCTCAATGAATCATTTTCAGGCATTAATTCTACTACAAAATCGGGCGTTAATAAAGCAAATTTCTTTAATTCATCGTAAGCGACATTCTAATATTTTTCATCAGAAACCCATGAAGCATCTGGAGAGCGAACGGCATCATTTGGTAATTTAAAACCCGTTGATGAGTCAAAACTATGACCTCCATTATTTCTTTTCCAAAGACCCAAATCAACGGTAATTTGTGAGTTTTTTTTCTCCTCTGAGTGTTGCTGTGGTGGGCATAATGATGATAGTTCCGTCGGCATTTCGCTCGATTCGTAAGTGGTTATTATCATGGCAAAATCAAAAAAGGTATCATCATCCATATTAAATCTCGAAAAATTCAATATCCTACTCTGATGTTCAACACTCAGATGAGTCTGATTCTTTGCTATTTTTGAAATGAGATAAGTCATATCAATTAATATTTAACAATTAATAATGTTGAATAAAATTACTTCTTCTTTCCCTTCGATGCCACCACAGGCGTTTCTTCGCCCAATCTGATACAATCTTCCAAAGTCAAATCCTCTGGCTTCATATCTTTTGGAATTTTTACATTTCTTTTCCCGATTTGAATATATGGTCCATACATTCCATTCAATACCTTAATCGCCTCATTTTCAGGGAATTCTTTTACGTATTTATTGGCTTCGGCATTGCGTTTCTTGTCAATAATTTCAACTGCACGCTCAAAAGTAATAGTTTCTAAACTATCAGCTCTGCCCAATGAATAAAATTTTCCAGCGTGTTTAACGTAAGGTCCGAATCTGCCCTTGCCCGTACTGATTGGCTCTTTTTCATACGTTCCCAAAGCACTTCCCGCATCTGCCACTCGTTTCTCTAATAATAATTCAATGGCTCTTTCTTCGGTTATGGTAAATGGGTCTTCGCTTTGAGGTAAACTCGTGAATTTATCATCGTGCTTGATGTATGGTCCCAATTTACCCGCTCCAATAATCATCGGTTTGTCTTCGTAAAAACCAACTTCACGGGGTAATTTAGGTAATTCCATCAAAGCCAAGGCTTCATCCAAAGTAATGGTTGTTACTAATTGGTTTTTTTTCAAATTGAAGAATAAAGGCTTTTCATCATCTTTTGTTTTTTGTTCGCCTAACTGCACATAAGGTCCAAATTTACCCAAACGAACTGAAATGGATTTGCCCGTTTTTGGGTCAATTCCCAAATCACGAGATGAACCAACCGTTCCTCTATCAATATTTTTACTGTCTTCAATGGTTTTATGAAAATTTCCGTAAAAATTTCCAATCATTTCCGACCATTCAATTTTACCCGTGGCAATATTATCAAATTCATCTTCCATATCGGCAGTGAATTTAAAATCGACGACATCAGTAAAATTATTGACCAAAAAATCATTCACCACCATCCCCACCGAGGTTGGGAATAATTTTTGCTTCTCCGTTCCGTAATTCTCTTTACTAATTTTTTCAGAAATTTTATCCGCTTTCAAAACTATCTCCTTAAAAGAGCGTTCTTTGCCTTCACGATCTTCCTTTACTACGTATTCACGTTTAATAATCGTTGAAATTGTGGGAGCATACGTTGAAGGGCGACCAATGCCTTTTTCTTCCAAAGCCTTCACTAAACTTGCTTCTGTGTAACGGGCGGGTGGACGGGAAAATCTTTCAGTTGCCTTCAAAACATCTAAATCAAGAATTTGACCGATGTTTAATGGAGGTAACATCTTTGAATTTTCCTCATCATCTTCATCATCTTTTCCTTCCAAATATACCTTTAAGAAACCGTCAAATTTGATAACTTCACCTTGAGCAATTAAATCTTCGGGCGTTGTCGAAATTCCAATGGTTGCCGTGGTTCTTTCTAATTGAGCATCCGCCATTTGTGAGGCAATGGCACGTTTCCAAATCAAATCATAGAGCCGTTTTTCCTTCAAATCTGAACCCGCAGAACTTACCGCAAAATCCGTTGGACGGATGGCTTCGTGAGCTTCTTGGGCGTTTTCGTTTTTAGTTTTAAACTGACGAGTTTCCACGTATTTCGCTCCGTAAGCATCCGTAATGGCTTCACTCGCCTTTTGAATTGCTTCTTCCGAAAGACTGGTTGAGTCCGTTCTCATGTAAGAAATCTTACCCGCTTCGTACAATTTCTGAGCATACATCATAGTAGATGCAACGGCATATCCCAACTTACGAGAAGCCTCTTGTTGCAACGTTGAAGTGGTAAAAGGCGGGGCAGGAGTCTTTTTAGCGGGTTTTGTTTCTAAATTCTTAATGGTGAATTTAGCCCTGATACATCTTTCTAAAAATGCTTTTGCTTCGGCTTCGGTGGTGAAGTTTTT
The DNA here is from genome assembly GCA_038230735.1 of Cytophagales bacterium. Taxonomy (GTDB): domain Bacteria; phylum Bacteroidota; class Bacteroidia; order Cytophagales; family Spirosomataceae; genus Arcicella. Next base: position 90,576 of record JBBRMR010000006.1, on the reverse strand, counting down.
GGGTAATTCCGCTTGTAAAACTTTACCGCCTACCAAGTTAAACAGAGCCACAATTTTGAAAGAAGATTTAGAATCAAATCCTTCAATTTCACGCTCACGTTCTACAATAATACGCACTGCCACCGACTGCACCCGACCCGCCGAAAGTCCTTTTTTAACCTTTGACCAAAGCACAGGCGATAATTCAAATCCAATCAATCGATCAAGAACTCTTCGGGCTTGTTGAGCATTCACCAAATCCACATCAATTGTCCGTGGACTCAGAATTGCCTTTTGAATGGCAGTTTTAGTGATTTCTCGGAAAACAATTCTGTTAGTATTGTCTGGTAAATTCAAAGCCTCTTTTAAATGCCACGAAATAGCTTCTCCCTCACGATCATCATCGGTGGCTAACCAGACCACATCGGATGTTTTCACTAAGGCTTTCAATTCGTTCACAACTTTTATTTTCTCTGGTGAGATAACATAAGTAGGTTTAAAACCATTGGCTACATCAATGGCGTTGTTTTCTTTGGGCAAATCCCGCACGTGTCCGAAGGAAGACCTCACGGTAAAATCTTTTCCTAAATATCCCTCAATGGTCTTTGCCTTGGCAGGGGATTCTACTATTACTAAGTTTTTCGACATATCTTAATTTAAAAGTAACGATTCGTTACAATCGCCAAATATAGAAAATCATTATGATAAAATTGGAATTGGTTGCTTTGTTTTAACTCAAATCTTACGGCATTAGTTTGTTTTGGGATGATTTTATCTTGCAGAAAGCCTGATTCTGTGTTTAGCTATAAAGTGAAATAAAGGTTAATTATTGGCTATTTTGGGACTCAATAAATAGTAATTTTCTAAGTTGCTTATTCTTGATTTATACCTTAATTACAGAAATAATCAAGATTTTATGATAACGTTTTCAAAGGAATTTTGTACTTTTGCGGAAAATCAGAATACTTTAATTCTCAAATTTAGGGAGTACAACGCAAACTCTCAATAACTATGGCTTCTATAAATCAGGTAAAGATTTTTACAGGTTCGTCTTCCCAATATTTAGCAACTGAAATTGCTCGATATTTTGGAAAAGATTTAGGACAAAGTAGTGTTCAGCGTTTTTCGGATGGTGAAATGTCACCCAGTTTTAACGAGTCGGTGCGTGGTTGCGATGTGTTTTTGATTCAATCAACATTTCCTCCTGCCGATAATATGATGGAGCTTTTATTGATGATTGATGCCGCCCGTCGTGCTTCAGCTCACTATGTTACCGTGGTAATTCCTTATTTCGGATATTCTCGCCAAGACAGAAAAGATAAGCCCAGAGTAGGAATTGGGGCAAAATTGATGGCAAATCTTCTGACCGCCGCTGGTGCTGACCGCTTGATGACGATTGATTTACACGCTGGACAAATTCAAGGTTTTTTTGATTTTCCTGTGGATCATTTGGAAGGAACGGCAATATTTGTTCCTTACTTGAAATCATTAGGATTAGGTAAAATTCTATTTGCATCGCCTGACGTTGGGGGTGTAGTAAGAACTCGAAACATCGCTAAGTTTTTCAACGCCGAAATGGTAATTTGTGATAAACAACGGAAGCGAGCCAATGAAATTGCAGCGATGCAATTAATTGGAAATGTGGAAGGGGCAGACGTAGTATTAGTAGATGATATGATTGACACGGGTGGAACAATGTGTAAAGCTGCCCAATTAATCATGGATAACGGAGCAAAATCAGTAAGAGCCATCGTTACGCATGGTTTATTATCGGGTAATGCTTACGAAAATATCAATAATTCAATTTTAACGGAATTAGTTGTTACCGATACCATTCCACTGAAACAGGAATGTGAGAAAATTAAGGTGCTATCCGTGGCAGAATTATTTGCCAAAGCCATCGGAAGAATCCGTGACCACGAATCTATCAGTTCATTATTTATAAAGTATTAATTTTTTTTAAACGGTCAGTGGAAGATAGTTCTAAGTTGTGAGTTGTGAGTTATGAGTTATGAGTTTAAAGTGTCGTCATTTTAAACTCATAACTCATAACTCATAACTCATAACTAAAATCGACAGGCTACTGACACAAATCAACTCAAATGAGAAAGATTGAAATTGTAGGGTACAACAGAGCTACCCTTGGCACAAAGTCTGCCAAAGATTTAAGAAATGAAGCCCTTGCACCATGTGTATTATACGGTGGCGAGAAGCAAATCCACTTCGCAGTGCCAATGATTCTTTTTAGAGAATTGTTATATACACCCGAAGTATCAGAAGTTATTTTGAATATTGAAGGTGAAATTCACCACGCTATCGTTCAGGATTCTCAGTACCATCCAGTATCAGAAATGATTTTGCACGTGGATTTCTTGGAAATAGTGGAAGGTAAAGAAATCAAAATCGATGTACCGATTCAAGTTATCGGAGATTCTCCTGGTGTTCGTAAAGGCGGTAAAATGGTTCAAAAGTTGCGTAAAGTATCTTTAAGAGGTTTAGCTAATAACATTCCAGATTTCGTTGAAATTGACATTACTGGTTTAGACTTAGGTCAGACGGTGAAAGTTGGTAAATTGAAAGCTGAAAACGTTACTATTTTGAATAACCCCTCTGCACCAGTCGCCACAATCGACATTCCACGTGCATTGAGAGGAAAGTTAAAAGACTAATTTTTAGTATTTACTATTGATAGATTTCAAAATCCCCAAACTGAATTGTTTGGGGATTTTTTTGTTTCGACAATCAAAATAGTATCTTTGTTCTGCAATTCGCATATTTCCCTTCCCATTCCTTACCATCAAAATATTTTTTTAACGTCTTTCCCAAAGATGTTAGAATAATTCTTGTTATCAATTACCCGTGTATCAATCATTTATGAGAAAAAAAAATATTCTAAAAATTTGCATAATATTATTAATTTCTACTAAAATTCTGGCTCAGGTAACGATTACATATCCCGACAGTAGAGCCGTTTTTCAGCGGAATAATAGTAATCAATCTTCTGTTTACATTGCTGGAAATTATACTGCCTTTGCGGATAAAGTGGAAGCCCGTGCCATTCCTCGTCCGATGATGCCTACGCAAGGAACAGCGGTTAATTGGACGATAATTCAAACAAATCCAGCTAATGGATATTATTACGGAAGTCTGATTATTATGGGCGGTTGGTATGATATTGAAGTACGTTGTTGGAATGGCACTACTTTATTAGGTACAGCATCTATTCAAAGAATTGGAGTGGGAGAGGTTTTCTTAATTGCGGGGCAATCGAATGCAACAGGAGATAGCGGTTTGGCGGCAATGGGAAATTATGGACCCCGTGCCAACGACGACCGTGTAAGTGTGACGAATTATGCTGTTACTTATCCTACAAATTACGGAAGCGTAGTATTACCCCGTGCTGAATTTAGCCGCTTAGACTCAACCTTTAATATATCACCTTTTGGAACGAGTGCTTGGTGTTGGGGAGCTTTGGGCGATACGCTTACCAAAAGGCTAAACGTTCCAATTGCCTTTTTCAATGCTGGTTGGTCGGGAAGCGGTGCGGATGCTTGGAATGCTTCGGCAGACGACTCCACGGCAACTCCCATGAATTTTATTACTTATCCGAGAGGTATGCCTTACGGAAATTTAAGGGCAGCATTAAATTTTTATGTAGCTCAGTTTGGCGTGAGAGCAGTTTTATGGCATCAGGGGGAAACCGATAATTTGAACAATACTACCCAAAATAATTACGGGATTTATCTAAAAAACGTTATTCAGAAAAGTAGAATACACTCAGGAAAAACCAATTTGGCTTGGGTAGTTTCAAAGGCATCACGATATAAATTACCGCCAACACTTCCTGTTTCAAGAACTTATCAACCAGTTATTGAGGCTCAAAATGATGTGATTGGAAATAATGGAAATGGAGTGCCTAATTATACAACTTTAGTTTTTGACGGTCCTGCAACGGATGCGTATGTGGGTCCAAATGTACGTACCAGCGATTCTGTTCATTTTGTGGGAAATGGACATCGTATTTTGGCAAGTCTTTGGAATCAGAAATTAAATACAGCTTTTTTTACTAATTCTACGCCCTATTTAGCAATTCCTCCGCCAACACTAAACAGTGATTGTAATGGTGTTTCAAGTCTTTTAATAAGTGTGAGTAATTCATATTCAAGTAGTTTGTGGACAAACAATAATGCTGCAAATAATAATTTATCAAATTCTTATACCTATTCAGCTTCTTCGGGTTCTTATCGTGTGCGGGTGAAAGATAACTTAGGAAATGTGCTGATTTTTCCTCAAATCAGCGTTCCCAATAACTTCTCTGGATTGATTCCGATAACCTCCATAACCACTGGTTACTGGTATGATACTTCAACGTGGTCGTGTAATAGAGTGCCTACGTCAATTGACTTTGTAACCATAAATACAGGACACGAAGTAATTATTGGGGGAGGTTACACAGCTCGTTTTAAAAAGTTGACAATGAAGGGTTTATTGAGATTCTTTTCCATGGGAAATCTACAGAATTAATTACCACCCGACAATGGAAATTGAGGCTATTACGTGATGTTTGAATTCATAAACGGTAAATTTTGCTTTATCTTGAAAATTGAGAAATAGTCGCTTTTCAAGATTTTTAATTCCTACGCCCGTTGATGAATGTTCAGTTCTTAGTTTTCCACTATTTGTTACCGTCAAAACAAAATTATTATTGGATATAATTTCGGTTTTGATTAAAATTTCACCTCCCGCTTTGCTTTTCCCGATACCGTGTTTGATGGCATTTTCAACCAAAAGTTGTAAAGACATGGGTGGTATTTTTATATTTAAGGTATTATCATCAATCTCAAATGAATAATGAAGACGATTTTCATAGCGTAATTTTTCTAAAAAAAGATAATCTCTCACAAAACTAATCTCCGATTCAAGGCTAACTAATTGTTCATTTCCGATGGTCAAAGACGTTCGAAGTAGCTGTGAAAGCTCCGTTAGGGCATTTCGAGCGAGATTTGGGTCGGAAATGGTTAAGGCTTTGATACTGTTGATGGCATTAAAGAGAAAGTGAGGATTCAACTGATTTTTAAGATTCGACAACTCGGCTGTTTTCAAAGAAGCCTCAGACTGTGCCAACGCTAATTTCTCGTATTGGGCAATATGATTACTGATTAGTAAATGATAAAACAGAAACCATAGTCCAACGTATCTAATTGATTCTACAAAAAATTGAAAATAATCGTAAGTTTCTAAGGGAATTCCTGCACTTGGTTTTCGGTAGCGTTGAAATCCAAAATAATAATCCAACAAAAAAATTGAAGCACCCGTTATGATTGCACCAGTTATTCCGTAGAAAATAGTAGTTTTGCTGTTTCTAATTTTCTGGCTAAAAAAATGGGCGTAAAAATGTGTTAGCAAAATACCCAATAAGAAACTGATAATCAAATAACTAAATTTGATGGAGGGATTATTGAAATATTTTGTGGTAGGATAACGTAAAACAAAAGTGGTAAATAACCACCAAGACCATTGAACTGTCCAGTAAACTTTGGGTGAAAAATATCGCATTTTAATAATGGCAGGTAAGGATTTAAAAGTCTAAAATTAGTGATATTTTTTGTAAAAAATCTACTGTTTTTGGTTAAATTCATATCTTAAAGAAAAATTTAAGGAGAAAATGAAAGAAATAAGGGCAATAATTGATGCCTACCATAAAATAGATTTTACCAAAAATAAAGTTGCCTTAGCAACCGTTGTTCGGGTAGAGGGTTCATCATACAGACGGTCAGGTGCGAGAATGTTGGTGATTGATTCAGGCGAATGGATTGGCGGAATAAGCGGAGGGTGTTTGGAAGGAGATGCTTTGAAGAAAGCTAAATTTGCCATTGCTCAAAATAGGTCTTCTATAATTACTTATGACACCACCGAAGACGATCCATTTCAGATAGGAGTGGGGCTTGGTTGTAATGGAATTATTGATGTTTTATTAACACCAATTGACCCACAAAATTTTGAAAATCAAATACTTATACTTAAAAAATGTATTGAAAGCCGTGAGCCGAATGTTGTAGTCATGATTTTAAGGATGAAGGGAAATGATACCCAGATTAGTGTAGGATATTCATTTTTAGAGGATGAAAATAAAGATTTTTCTAAATTATTTCCTCTAAAAAAAGATACTTCCATCTTGGAAAATGACATACAAAATTGTAAAGAATCAAAGCAATCAATTATCAAAAGTTATCAGTTAGAGAGCGGGGAAATTGAATTGTTTCTGGAAATAATACTTCCTTCAACGCACTTAATTATTTATGGTGGCAATTATGATATTTATTCCTTGGTAAAACTCGCCAAGGAAGTTGGGTGGAAAGTCACAGTTGTTTGCAACCCTTTGAAAGTGTATAAATCATTATTCGATTTGGCGGATGCTGTCATTGAAAAGGAAGCAGCTCATAAAATTGAGATTGATGAATTTACCGTTGCCGTTTTGATGGCTCATGATTATGAAACTGACTTTCAGAATATGCGTAAACTCTTGAAAACCAATATTTTATTTGTCGGAATGTTGGGACCTAAGAAGCGGACGGATAAAATGTTTTTGCAATTAACGGAAGAAGGAAATCCTGTTTCTGAGCAAGATTTATCAAGAATTGCCACGCCCGTAGGTTTGGATATTGGAGCAACAACGCCCGAAGAAATTGCTATTTCAATTATTGCCGAGATTAAAACTTTCTTTTCGGGGAGAGACGGGAGTCGGTTGAAGTTTAGAAAGAATGGAATTTATGATGAAACAACTGATTAGGCTCGTTTTTTTGTAAATTGCAAAAAAAATAATGAAATGATACAGACAGGTTTTAGAGAATGGACATTAGATAAAATTGAGGATGCTTTTGGTTTGAAGCAAGTGTTTCAAATGGATTTATTAGATGAAATCTTGGCTTTTCATTATGAAATTGATGATTTTGAGACCAAGTATTTAGGACAATTACAATCGCATTTTATTTTAGGAGGCGATGATTGGAATGAGGTTGAATTAGAAAATAAATTTATTAGTCCAATGATTGTTTTTGCAGGAAAGCCTAATGAAAATTATTCGTACTTTTTAGAACGGGATTTGTCTGCCAACATTGGTGATTATGCTCTTTTAGGAAGAGTTGATGGTATGATTGCCACGGGATTCAGAAGTCCCAAAAAGCCTTATTTTTGTTTAAATGAGTACAAAAGAGGAACAGACCCTAACGGCGACCCCAAAGGACAAGCCTTAATTTCGATGTTAGTTGCCAGAGAATTAAATGAAAATAAAAACCCAATTTTTGGCTGTTTTGTGATTGGCAGAAACTGGTATTTCATGGTTTTGGAAGGAAATAAATATGCTATTAGCAAAGATTTCTCGTGCGTTGATGATGAAATATTTGACATATTTCGTACACTCAAAAGCCTTAATTTTCAAATAGAAAAAATTATCGCTTTATAAATTTCTGTTGATAAAACTTCTGGTCAATTCTTACATTCATGATGTAATTTCCTGCCGCCCACGATTGCGTACTGATTTCTAAATCATTGTCTCCCGCCACGCCGTAAGTATCTGAAAAATAAACTCTTCTGCCCTGCATATCGAATATTTCAATCAAAACTGCCTTGAAATCTTGAAGGTTGAATCCCAAAGAAACTCGGTCGGTGGCGGGGTTTGGATAGACATTAAACTCGTCACATTCAATACATTGGGTAATATTTTTTACCTGGGTTTGTTTGCTCGAATTACTACAAACTAAATTTACTTTGGCACTGGTGATTAAATAACTACTTTCGGGAATTTTAATTTTCAAAGTATGTTCACCATCTGAAAGCATGGGGAATTTAAAAGAAAAACCATGTTTAGCATTGCCAAAATACCGTTGAGATGCTGGATTTAAACTATCGGCAAAGCCAGTTTTGATAACTTTTCCATCCAATTGAATTTCATATTTTACGGCTTGGGGGAGATTACTTTTATTGACAATCCAACCGTAGCCACCCTGACAATCTGCCTTTTGCAAAGCTCCCTCATACTCGGCATTGATGCCTAAATTTTCACAGATGAATGGGTCTTTGATAAAATCCTCCTCCATGATAATCTCCACGGGTTGTCCCCCATTTTTTGCCGAAATATTTTGCCATTCCGTCAAGGCTTTACACCTGCCCGAACCCTGCACACAACCACCATCAAACAGGAATTCTGAGAGTTTTAGATTCAATTTCCCTTTCTGATTTACTTGAATGGGCGTTTTGTTAGTCAGCCATTTGTTTTTAATAATTTCCCCCAATTTGGCGGTATTCTCCACAATTTGCATCAAGTTTTTACCTTTTATATTCGGAAAAACGGCAACCATTTTTGCTCCGTGCGTAAAAGATTGGTCGATTTGTTGAAAATGGTCACTCGCATAAACGGCTGATTCTGACTGAATGGGTAAAAAATCTTTGACTTCCGCTTCATTCATAATCCACTTGTTGGGCATATTACTCCGAATAAAATCCATGGAAAAACGGTGATTGTAAGGAAGGGCATCGTTTACCTTGATACCATCAGTCCCTTCGCCCAAATCTTGAAATGCCATCGTTCCCCGCCGTACCGCCAAATCATCGAAAACTGAACCATAATCATTCACAATTTTGAAAGGGCGATTTACTTTTACGGATTTTACGGTCTGGATAAATTCGGTATTAAAGCGTTTCAACATGAAATGGCGGAAATTATACCAATCCCTACCGTCCTGTTTTTCAAAGGAATACTGAAAATAAATGCTATATTTTGGATTGATGTCGTTGAAACTTTTAATGTCTCTATAATCATCACCCCAAGCCTTTTTTAAATTATTCAAATCATTGCAATAACGTCTTCTGAGCCACACCCGATAGGCTTCACGCATGGGAGGTGAATAGTCAAAAAGTCCGTCTGTGCCAGAATTACCGAAGGAATATCCTAATTCTTGTTCGCCCGTGGTGGCTAAACTTACATATAAAATATCGCCATTTTCTTGGTACTTTTTGTAACGTTCCATCACTTCCATAGTAAAACTTTTCATGCGAGTAAGGGTGGAGGTAGCTGCAAAGGATGTCATACTACGCTTGCCTGGACCCGATTGGGCAAAGGAATAACGCCCTTCACCATCGACCATAATTTCGTTTGGGTCGAAATTTGAACACCATTGATTTTTTTTATCATCGCCACACCAACCATCAATCCACACCCGAAGCCCAATTTTCATCCCTAATTCAGACGCTTTTTTCATCTGATTATCCACCTGAATCCAAGGATTGGCGGTATTGGCACGATAGACTTTGACATAGTCCCAAAGCACGGCAATATTGACGGCATTAAATCCTAACTGATGAGCTTTTTCAATTTCTTTTACACCCAAATCATCTTCTTTTTCATCAATATTCACCAAGACCAAAGCCAAATACCGTTGATTATCTTGGGCAATAATCGGTTGATTTACAAATAGATATAAGAGTATAAGTATTTTTTTGAACATAGTTTTGAAATTCTGACCACAGATTTGAACGATTGTACGGATTTAGACGGATTTTAAAAAATGATTTTCTTTGAATTTTATGGGAACTGAATTATTTAATAATATTACTCAAAGTAAACTTTTCACATTATCCATAGCGAGGGAATTAATTCCCTCGCTATGGATAATGTGAAAAATGTCATCCAGTAATTTTAAAATATAAGAAAAAAAATCCGTGTGAATCCGTAAAATCCGTCTAATCTGTGGTCTAACCATTTAATACCCCTTCACCAAATCAACATTATTCACTAACTCCTCCCCATTTTCAAATCTTTCCAAATTACTCAAAAAGAATTTTACTTTATCCGATGCTTCTTCTGCCCATCCTCCCGATGAATGTTGGGTTAATAATATGTTTGACATCGCCCAAAGCGGACTTTCGATAGGCAATGGTTCTTTTTCAGTAACGTCCAAAACTGCCCCAAATATTTTATTTTCTTGTAAAATCTCAATTAAATATTCTTCATCAACGGCTGAACCTCTGCCTACGTTTACGAACAATGCCGATGGTTTTAGCATATCCAAGTATTCCTTATTCAAAAGCCCAATCGTCTCTTTCGTTTCGGGTAAAGCGGCGATTAGAATATCTATATTAGGCAGATAATCAGTGAGTTGTGTAATAGTCTTGGAATTTAAAATGGTTGTTTCACATTCAAAACCCATTAATAATTCTTTGATTTTTAGCCCAATTGCTCCACTTCCTAAAATCAGAACCCTTGATTGATGTAATAGATGTAAAGTTGATCTTAAAGGAACTCCAACCCAATTCTTTTCAGATTGTAAACGAGCTAAATGGTCGATTCGTCTATAAATTCCTAAAATTCCTGCCAAAGCCGTTTCCGCTACCGACTGTCCGAAGAAACCTTTTAGATTGGTCAGTTTGAAATGATAGTCCGTCAGTTTTTGGTACGGGTCAAGTCCAGTTGAGTTCAATTGAAGCCATTGTAAGGTTTTATTATTTGCCAACCAATCAAGCGGAGGATTTCCATAACAGATTTCACAAGTACGAAATTGTGTTTCTCTTTGCTCTAAGGACAGTTCTTCGCCAATAATAACTTTGTATTTTGGAGATAAAGAATCTTTGAATTTCTGAACTTCAGTTTCAGCGAAGGGGGTAAAAATGTATATTTTCATTGTTTTTGTTATTTTTTTGAAATTGGACGAAATGTAGAGACAAGGCACTGCCTTGTCTCACGCACGAATAAGTTTAATTCAAAATTTAATTACCAATGATTGATAAATAAAATCGCATAAAGATTAGACAAGGCACTGCCTTGTCTCACGCACGAACAAGTTTGGACACATTTTAGGTAAGAAATAGTTTCTATGAGTAGTATAAATAAAATCGGACAATGATTAGACAAGGCAGTGCCTTATCTCTACGTATGGACAAATATAATTCAAAATTTAATTGCGTATAATTTATAATTAAAATCGGACAAAGATTAGACAAGGCAGTGCCTTGTCTCTACGCTATTTGACGAAATACTACTGACAATATTTCTAAAAACTGTCATTCTGTCATAAATAAACGTAAAAAACACCGCTGGCATTATGATTGTTGAAATTAAGGAAAATCGAATTAAAAACTTATTCAAATAATAAAATAATAATCAAAATGGGAAAAATTATCGGTATTGACTTAGGAACAACCAACTCTTGCGTAGCCGTAATGGAAGGTAACGAACCAGTCGTAATCGCTAACTCAGAAGGTCGTCGTACTACACCTTCAATCGTGGCTTTTTTAGACAATGGCAACGGTGAACGTAAAGTAGGAGATTCGGCTAAACGTCAGGCTATCACCAATCCTAAAAACACCATTTCTTCTATCAAGCGTTTCATGGGTAAACGTTATACAGATGTAGGAAGCGAATTAAAAACCATTGCTTATACCGTTGAGCAAGGTTCAAACGATACGCCACGGGTTCGCATTGGCGACCGTTTATATACGCCACAAGAAATCTCGGCTCAGATTCTTACGAAAATGAAGCAAACTGCCGAAGACTATTTAGGGCAAACCATCACTGAGGCTGTTATCACTGTACCAGCTTATTTCAACGATGCAGAACGTCAGGCTACGAAAGAAGCGGGGCAGATTGCTGGTTTAGAAGTAAAACGTATCATCAACGAACCAACCGCCGCCGCTTTGGCGTATGGTTTGGACAAAGGTGGTAAAGATATGAAAATTGCCGTTTTTGACTTAGGGGGCGGTACTTTTGATATTTCAGTATTGGAATTAGGTGATGGCGTTTTTGAAGTAAAATCAACTGACGGTGATACGCATTTAGGTGGAGACGACTTTGACCAAGTAATCATCGAATGGTTGGCGGCTGAATTTAAAAATGACGAAGGTTTAGATTTGCGTAAAGATGCGATGGCTCTTCAACGTTTGAAAGAAGCAGCTGAAAAAGCGAAAGTAGAATTGTCTTCAAGTGCTTCTACCGAAATCAATTTGCCGTATATCTTCCCCGTGGACGGTATGCCTAAGCACTTGGTTCGAACTTTGAGCCGTGCCAAATTTGAACAATTGGCAGATTCATTGTTCCAAAGAATGTTGGAGCCTTGCAAGAGAGCGATGAAAAACTCTGGATATTCAAATTCAGATATTGACGAAGTTATCTTGGTGGGTGGTTCAACTCGTATTCCAAAGGTAGTAGAAGAAGTAGAAAAATATTGGGGCAAAAAAGCGTCAAAAGGCGTAAATCCTGACGAAGCCGTAGCCTTAGGCGCTGCCATTCAAGGGGGTGTTTTGACGGGTGAAGTGAAGGATGTATTATTGTTAGACGTTATTCCATTGTCATTGGGTATCGAGACAATGGGTGGTGTGTTCACTAAATTGATTGAAGCCAACACGACTATTCCAACGAAAAAATCGGAGACTTTCTCAACTGCATCAGACAATCAGCCTTCGGTAGAATTGAACGTATTGCAAGGAGAGCGTCCAATGGCGACCAATAACCGTTCATTAGGTCGTTTCCACTTAGACGGAATTCCACCAGCACCCCGTGGTGTGCCGCAAGTAGAAGTTACTTTTGATATTGATGCCAACGGTATTTTACACGTATCAGCAAAAGACAAAGGAACGGGCAAAGAAAGCAATATCCGTATTGAAGCATCAAGCGGTTTGACGGACGCAGAAATCGAAAGAATGCGTCAGGAAGCTAAGGCTAACGAAAACGAAGATAAAGCAGAGAGAGAAAAAATCGAAAAAATCAACCAAGCCGATTCATTGATTTTCCAAACGGAAAAACAATTGAAAGAGTACGGTGAAAAACTTTCGGAAGGTAATAAAACCGCCATCGAAAATGCCTTGACGGGTTTACGTACCGCACACGGTTCACGTGATGCAGCGGCAATCGACACGGCATTAGAAGCACTCAACAACGCTTGGGCGGCAGCATCAACTGAGATGTACGCACAAACAGGCGGAGATGCCAACCCAATGGGCGGCGAAAACGGACAACAAACCGCAGACGCTGGTTCAAGTTCACAAGCGGAAGATGTGCCTTTTGAGGAGGTGAAGTAAAGTTTGGAGTTTTAAGTGAAATGCCCTTGGATTTGGTTCTAAGGGCATTTTTTTTATTGTGAAGTATTTTTGAAAAATATACTATTTATAGAAGTAATTTTACAGTCTAAAAAGACAAGCAACAGAAATTAAATCTGTAAATTTACTGCATAACGAATACAACAATAATGATAGCGGAAAAAACACTAAATAAAACCTTACATATAGCAAAATTTTCAAAAAAAGATGAGTTTTATACTCAACTTTCAGACATTGAAAGTGAATTGAAACATTACACGGAACATTTTAAAAATAAAGTGGTTTTTTGTAATTGTGACGATCCAAGAAGTAGTAACTTTTTTAATGATAAACTAAAAAAAACATCTGTTCTTCGATTAAAATAGAAAGGATGAAAATAAAATAACGATATTCTAACCCCGAGAATTGGCTATTTTTTACGCCAAAACTTATATAAATTATGGATAATCAAATAGTAGCCTCTTGGCAAAACTTACTTGAAAATGAGAATACTGTTGAACTTCATGAATACTTAGAAATTTATAATAGCCGTATAACGCAAGAAAGCGAAAAGACTTTTGTTTCTGATTTCTTATTTCCAATTTTAGGAAATGAGAATATCAAATATGTAATTCCACAATACCCATTCTTGGATAGCGAAGGCAAAAGCCGTAAAATAGATTTTGTCTTGCTAAAAGACGGAAAACGGTTAGCCTTAGAAGTAAATGGGGAAACATATCATGCAGAAGGTATAATACCAAATGAAATGTTTGATGATAACCTTTTTCGCCAAAACGAAATATTGAAAGCAGGTTATCAACTTTTACGCTACTCATATAACCAACTTATATCGCCTTTGTGGAGAAGTCGAGTAAGCGAAAGTATTACTAAAATTATTCTTAAAATTTTCCCTGAACTTCTATCAGCAAGGATAATTGAGCCTAATTATTTACAAAATGAAGTCTTGACGGCTTTGAATTATTACCGTAATAAAGGTTGGAAAAAAGGGATAGTTGTTTTGCCGACAGGAACAGGTAAAACCTATCTTTCAGCATTTGATACGTTAAAAACTAATGGAAAAATACTGTTTTTAGTTCATCGCTTGGATATTTTGAGCCAATCGAAAGATGCTTTTGAAAAAATATATCCAACTGAAAAATTAGGGTTATTGACAGGTGAAGTAAGAGAAAATGTTAAAGATTCAAAGATTTTATTTGCCTCAAAGGACACAATGCGAAATGTTGAAACATTAGAGCAATTTTCAAGAGACGAATTTGATTACATAATCGTAGATGAAGTTCATCACGGACAAGCACCATCATATCAAACTGTTTTACAATATTTTACTCCATCTTTTTTTATGTTAGGCTTGACAGCCACGCCCGATAGAATGGATAGAAAAGATATTTTTGAACTTTTTGAATATAACAAAGTCTTTGAATACTCTCTTAATGATGCAATCGAAAATGGCTTTTTAGTGCCTTTCAATTATTACGGATTAAAGGATAATATAGACTATTCAAAAATTAAATTTCAAGGTAATAAATATAATGTTCAAGACCTTGATAAACATTTGATAATTAAGGAAAGAAATGAACAGATTTATAAAGAGTATTCAACAAAAGGTAACGGAAATAAAGGAATTGGCTTTTGTGCTTCGGTAAAACACGCTAATAGAATGTCAGAGTTTTTTAATTCAAAAGGTATTCCTTGTGTGTCAATAACTTCTGAAAGCGAAAACCGAGATGAACTTATCAAAAAATTCAGAAATAACGAGTTCACAATAGCTTTTACCGTAGATTTATTCAATGAAGGTGTTGATTTTCCTGATATACAAGTTTTGCTATTTTTAAGACCGACAGAAAGCAAAACAGTATTTTTACAGCAATTAGGACGTGGTTTACGGATAAGTTCGGGAAAAGACAATGTTACAATTCTTGATTTTATCGGTAATTACAAAAAAGCACATTTAATTCGTCAATATCTTGCGAAAGGTAAAGAAGGATTGATAAATCCAAAAACGGGACGATTTGAGAAGATTTTATATGAATATTCGCCTAATTGCAAAGTTCAATTCGATACCGAAGTGGAGCAAATTTTAGATAGACAAGATGCACAAGACAGAGAAATAACAAAAGAAGATTTGATTTCAGCTTATTATGAACTTGCGGAAAAGTTAGAGCGTAAACCAACGCAAGAAGAAATTAACCAGCAAGGAGAATTTAAAGTGGCAAAATATCTTAATGTTTTTGGCTCATGGGTTAAATTTTTGAGAGAAATAGGTGAATTTACAGAAATGAATTATATATTTCCCCCAAGTGTTCATTTAGGGCATATTCTCCATATTCTGAAACTAGTGAAGAAAAAGAAGTTGAATGATACTTTATTAGACGAAAAATATGTGCGATTAAGAGGAAATTATGATGAAGGGGAATTAGGTATTTTACAGCGTTCAACCAAATATAAAATTCAATGTGCTATGGAATTGGGGCTATTGGTTGATGATAGAAAATTAGGTAATCAAGAATTTGTGTTAAAATTTACGCCTGATGGAGAAAAATTAGCGGATTTATTCTCAGAACTTTTGAAAAATATCAATGACGATTTCAAAACAAAGAAAGAAAATATACCTAATTGGGATATGACTGAATCAACAAATTATTTCAACCAGCAGATTTACAGTTTTATATCTAAACCTAAAAATTCTGAAGCAAAAATCCTGTTTCAGAATTTATGTATAGAAATGCCTGCCATTTCGTTAATGGTAAATTATCTATTAAAAATTCTCAGAAAGAAGACTGTAATGAAAAATTACATTTACGAAAACTTCTTTAAAACACCTTTTATTACAAGTTTTTGTGACCAAAATGGAATTGATGTCTCTTCTGATGAAGGAGCAAAAAGGCGATGTCCTTTATTATTGAATATTTTGGAATCAATGGGAATTATCAATCAAACAAGCAGAGAAATAATAGTGAATAAATTCGTAATTTCAACAGAAACGCTTAGTTTGGTTTATAAAGAAGACTATAAAGATATAGATGAACGGATTGAAAAACTTTGGAATTATTCATTAACCAAAGAAATTACTTTTCCTAAACACGGACAATCAATATTGAAGGAAACATTTGGAAAAGAATTTCTTACAGAAGCATACTTTTTAACTGAGTATGAAAAAATCATATCACGCAAAGCAAGTAAGGGTATTCTTACGTCAAACGACTTCGCCTTTGCAAAATTTGCAGCATAATTTTCGTGTAATTGCAATGCTGGTTTTGATGCTCTCTAATATAAAACAATATTCGTTTCTGTTACCTTATTTCAACCATTTTTTAATTTATAAACAATATCGAATAACAAGAAGGGCTATAAAACATGGGCAAAATAACAATTAGAGCATTTGATATAATTTTTGATACAGATGGAACAGAGATTGATGATTTATCAGACGAGTATTTTTTTGTAGTAGAGGAAGAAAATTTTGATGCAGATGAAGAACTTGCCGATTTAATAAGTGATGAAACTGGATGGTGTGTAAAATGTTTTAATTACGAAGTTGTTTGATTTAGAAAAGGAAATGATAATAAAGATTTATCAATCAATAGCAAATGCCCATATTTTAGAATTTTAATTAAGAACAAAAGATTATAAAAAATAAGTAAAGTAAGACAAACAGAACGTCTGAGAATAGAAAAAATAAGGAGTTTAGGACCAAAGGAAATATTCGGGGAAAATGCTTTAAAGCACGATGCTTCTGTAAATGAATTTTCAAAAGCTGTTTTTGAAGCCCTAAAAAAGGATTTTCCAAAACTTGAATTTCGTTTTAGAGACAGCTTACAAAAGAAGGAAATAAATGAAAAACTAAATTCGGTAGATTCTCGATTGGGAGTAACAATATTTGTTGGAAAGGCAGAAATAAGACCAGATGGGGGAATTATTGAAGTTAAAGACAAAAATAGTAAATGGCGTATTGTATTGGTTTGTGAAGCTAAACATCAAGGAAAAGACATTGAAAATATTAGCAAGGGAGTTTTAGTTGGCAAAAATAACAATCAAGAATTAATGGTAGCAGGAAATGCCATTGAGCGTTCTCACAAAAATATAAATGAGGTAAGGAACATAATGATTGATGAAAAGCATTTCCCTTACATATTGTTTTTACAGGGTTCTAATTTTCTTACCGAGCCAATAACAATAAAGCGATTAGACGGAACAGAGACGACTCTGAAACACGATGGAGGTTCATTAAACAGAATTGATAGGTTAACGGCATCAAATTACAGTTTGCCAATCAATAAAAATAGTTGTGAAAACATTATTATTTCAGTTGATGGGAAATCTGTAATGTTACAGGCAGTGTCAATTTATACAAAACCAACGGAATGGTTTCTTGAAGAAATGTTCCCAATAATGATGGATGTTTCAATGACCTCATTGAGGATTATAGGCGTGACTGAATGAAAGTATGAGAAATACTGATAACAACGTGAGATACTTCAAACAGTTGCGTATGATTCTGGTCGTAGGTTTAGCGAAGCGTTCCTACGACCTATAACTTCGTAGAGCGTCCGCTCGTTGTTTGAATAAGCAATAAATTGTAAATTTCAGAATTGAGTTCAACAGTTCATTTCTTTAAAAAGTTTGTGATTTTTGCTGTTGTTGGTGTTTTTATACCGACAACACAAGCGTATGCAACATACCAAATATGAAAATAAAATAGTGTTATTAAAAACAACGTGTTAAACATCCATCAAGTTATGCAATAATTTGTAATGCTGGCGAGTTGCTTACTCATGGGCTGTTGGTCAAAAAAAGCCAACAACGGCACGAATCTATTGGAACTTCTTAAATTTGAATGTTTGTGTTAGAAAATCCTTTTTTGTAAATCAGAAGCTCAAACAGAATTTTCTTATCGAATTACTAAAATCACTGCCTCATTTAAACTTAGATTTAGTTTTTACAGTTGAATATGGAAGACAGATTGTTTTACACACTATTAAGCCCTGATTAACTTTCAATTGTGGTTGAAGACTATTATTATTCGGTGAATCAAAAAACTTATTGAAATTACTTATTGGTTGAATATTAATATTCGTTGTTTCAAAGCTGGGTGAAACATTATTCCCAATCACTGTCAATAAAATATCTCCACCAACAAAAGCTTCGATATCAATTTTATTAGTACCCCGCCAAACATCGGCTGATCCCGAAGTTCCGATATGTGCCCAATTAAACAGTATGGCTCCCGCACCTGTGGGAGCCATATTGTCATTGGATGTATAATAACTATAAGCAGTACTGATGGTCAATTCAACCGAGTTTACAGGAATTGTTGTTGAACCAGTATTCACAAAACTAACAGTCAATACAGTTGTCTGACCCGTATTGATCTGATTAGACGAAAACAAAGCTCCAGTCACCGCTGGGTCAGCAAATTGAGCAACAACAATCGTAAGCCCCATGATAAAAGTAAAGATTGTTAAGATAAATCTTTTCATATTCTTTCGTTTTAGCAACTATTATTTCTGCAAAGTTGCCTTAGTTTTGAATTGATTGAGCCAATGAAACTATATTATTGAATGGATTGGTTTCACCGCCTCCATTCGGCGTAATGTTTGCCGTAATATTTGCTTGTGCTCCAAGTGTATTTGCCGTAACTGTAATCGAAATTCGACTTTTACCTCCAGAGGGGATTGCGGTAGTTGATGTGAGTAATATACCCGTAGGCTTAATAGTCGATATCCAATTTGGATTATTTACCGTTTCCAAACCTACAACCGTAACACTTGTTTGGGTTGAATTAAAAGCATAGGTAAATCCAGCAGAATAAGGAATAAATACGTCAACAGGTGTTAAATCGGTAGTAATATTACCAATTTCATTGATATTGATAATAATTATTTTGCTGGTATTCACGGCAAAAGTGGTACTTGAATATGTAAAATTTGGTAATAAGTCTGCACCTGCTACATTTGGAGTTATGATGCTATTTGAAGTATCATTTGCTGTATTCAATTCACCTCCACCAGATACTACTGCTGGTGGAAATGTTAATGGATTTCCAACCTGCCTTGCGGTTGGAATAAAGGGTACGCTAAATGTTATGTTAGCTCCGTTTGAAACCGCAGTTGGAGAAGTACACGTAGCAGTTATACCACTCGTTGAACAAGTCCATCCATTATTACTTGTTGGAAATGTGCCAAATAACGTTCCAGTGGGTATATGGATAACCACTGTAATTAACCCATTTGAAGGGGCAGTACCTATATTTGTTACAGTTACTGGAATATAACTGGTTTGTGCCGCAATTGGTGATGGAGAAGGTTGGGCAATGCTAATAATCAGGTCTGGACTTGGACATACGTCAATGGTAACGGTTGCGGGTGACGAAGCTGGACTGTAACAAATAGCTTTAGCGTATAAGTAATAAGTGCCCGCTGGAACTTGCGTTGGTGTGCTTACAAAAGTTGAAGTAGTTGGGCTACTTGAAACGGTATGCCATTCAAAAGTTTGTCCTGTCACTGCTGAAGGTTGCAAAGTCGTTAAATCAGCTGTTGTGAGCGGACATATATTGGCTTTTGTGAATGCACTTAGTACAGGTGATGGCGGACAACCCTGATTAATTTTCAATTGAGGTTGGAGATTATTATTAGTCGGTGAATCATTAAATTTGCTCAAACTATCCACTGGTTGAACATTAATGCTGGTGGATTCAAAGCCAGTCGAAACCGTGTTACCCGTTACGTTCAATAAAATGTTCCCACCATCAAAAGCATTGATTGCAACATTATTCTTACCTTTCCAAGTATCAGAACTTCCTGATACGCCAGTATAAGTCCAGTTAAAAAAGGCAGCTCCCGGTCCTGTAGGAGCAGTAATTCCACTGGTCGTGTAATAATTAAAGGCTGTACTGATGGTCAATTCAATTGAACTTATCGGAATAGCCGTTGAGCCAGTATTGGAAAAACTGACAGTCAATACGGAAGTTTGTCCTGTATTGATTTGATTGGGAACAAAGTTTGCTCCCGTTATAGCAGGATCCGCCGCCTGAGAAAATGAAACATTAAGCCCAATAAATAGGGCGAATGTTGTTAATAAAAAGTTTTTCATTTTGATTTTATGCTCTCTAATAAATTGGGCGGAATCCTTAGTATAGCATTTTAATTTTTAAAATGTAATTTCAAAATCAATTTTGAATTGATTGGGTTAAAGTGGCAGAATTATTAAATCTGTTACTTTCTCCTCCTCCATTCGGGGTAATACTTGCTATAAGATTTGCGATAGTACCCGCAGTATTTGCCGTTACCGTAATGGCAATTCTACTTCTACCATTGGAAGGAATTATTATGTTCGAACTTAGTAATAAACCTGCTGGCTGAACGGTTAAAGTCCAATTTGGATTATTTACTATTTCAAGGGCTAAAACCGTAACACTTGTCTGGCTTGCATCAAAAGCGTAGGTAAATCCAGTAGAATTAGGAATAAAAATAGTAACGGGTGTTGTTAAATTGGTGGAAATATTACCAATTTCATTAATATTTATAATAACTGATTTACTCGTAGCTACCGTGAAAACAGTGTTAGAAAATGTAAAATTCGCTGTCAAATCAGCCGATGAAACATTTAGGGTAGTAATTGTATTAGAAGCATTATTTCCCCTATTGGCAATTGGTTCGCCTCCTCCACTGACTACTGCTGGCAGGATTACTAATGCGTTTTCTACTTGCTTGGCGGTTGGAATGAAGGGTACACTAAATGTTGTATTAGTTCCGTCTGAAATTACAGCGGTAGAATTACACGTGGCAATTATACCACTTGTTGAACAAGTCCATCCATTATTATTAACTGGAAATGTCGCAAATAAAGTCCCAGAGGGTATTTGTATTACAACCGTAACAGTCCCAGCGGTTGGACCTGTCCCTATATTTGATACCGTTACGGGTATAGAACTTGGTTGAGCAACGATGGGAATGGGGACTGGTTGACCAATACTAATTGTTAAATCAGGGCTTGCAACCGCTGGAGGAGCGGTTACCACAATAATAGACGTTACCGAACTGCAGTTTGTGGGATTGGTAACTTCACATATTCTATAGGTAAGGCTATAATTTCCTGCGGGTGTATTTGGGGCAATAGTAACGGTACCATTTGCATTTAAGGTTAATCCTGCCGGTACTGTAATGCCTGTTAGCGTAACATTTCCTGGTGCCGTACCAATTACCACCAAAACTCTATTTAAAGAATCATTTGTAGTTAATGCAGTTGTGGTTCCACCTGTTGATCCATTTACTGCTGCTGTAGTTTCTGCTACTGCTTGTATAATGGGCGCCGACAAAGACGTAGAAGTGACGCATTCTGGATTATTATAAACAATACCTGCATACGTAGTAGCTGCACCATCTGTGGAAAGCAGCCTACCCGATAGAAACAAACCAGCTCCTGAGGTACAAGCACCACCATGGGAAAGAAATGTTCCTTTTAAATCAGAGGCAGCTCCTATACTAACGGCACCAGTGGCAACTCCGGCTCCACCAATCCAAAAAATATTACAACGACGGGTTCCATTAGCTAAAATTATTTTTGATTGAGCGCCTACACCAAATGCCCCTGCAAATTTAAAAACAAATATGGCATTGGGATTATTTTGAGCGTCTAAGGTGATAGTTCCTCCTAAAGATCCTGCACCATTCACAAAATAAACCCCGGCATTAAGTATTTCTCCTATACCAAAAGCCGCAGCATGGTTAGTTACCGTATTTGGTAAAGCCATAAGCGCAGTATAAGCGTTATTTATATCTAATGTTGCTTGTGCTGTAGCAGCATTAGCAGTTTCAAAAGAGCCTATAACAATAGATGACTCATAACCAGATGAAGCACCAACATTTGTTCCAATTTTTCCATTAATTCCACTTGTACTTGTATTTGATACAGCACCTGAGCTGGTAAAAAGGGCATAGTTTGAAAGAACGCCCAAAACATCAACAGATGAGGCAGGACTACAGCCCCAATCACAATATATTGGAATGGTGCAAGTGCCAGGAGGTGGACTAACGACAGCTCCAACTCCAGTAGTTATAGCTCCTTCCATGCTAAGCATTCTTCCTTCAAGAATAGCATTTGCCCCAATCCCTACAGCTCCTATTTTTGCAAATAAAGTTCCTTTTAAATTAGCATCAGCCGCAATTGAAATAGCACCATCAGCCATAAAAAAAACATTACAGGATTGTGTTCCTCCAGTCAAGTTTATCGTAGCCCCCGCTCCTGCGGTCAATGCTCCGCCCCATTTTATTATAAAGAAAGCATTAGGATTGCCCCCTCCATTAAGCGTAAGGGCTCCTGCTATAGATCCAGCACCAGGTATGGAATAAACGCCAGGTGTTAGCGTTTCGCTATTTCCAAAAGCAGGTGCATGAGTGGCAGGAAAGTCAACAAACTTGTCGTAAAGATGAATATAAAATCTAAATAAATCGAATTTGGCCTGTGCAGTTGTCGCATTGGCATTGTAGGTATTGCCAGTAAAAGCAGGTGCCGCACCAAATCCGCTAATTATTCCAACATTTGTACCCACATCGCCAGTAAAGGTTGCTCCAGCTCCATTGGCAACCCCTCCTGCTCCTGTATAAGCACCAAAGGAGGTAAGTATTCCCAAATTGGCTGTACCATTGGGAGTCTGACTAAAGATTACATTTGATAAAAATAATAATGCAATAGTTACTATAGAAAATAGTACTTTTTTCATGGTAATTAGTGGAATTTTTAAATATTTCCTTACGAGGTTTAGTGGCAACAAAATTTGCAAATCGTAAAAAAACGTATTTTCATTATGAATTTGGTACGCAAAATGAAGCTAATAAAAAATAGAATCTCACAGAGCCAATATAAATATTGCCAAAACTTGGTCCTTGAGCATAACTTTGTGAATGAAATACTCAGTAAGGTAATAAATAATAGAAATTGATTTTGATGCGTTAAAAAGTGGTTGTTTTTAATTTTTTTTGATTTAGCAAAATTTACAGATTTGGCTCGAAAAATTAATTCATTTAGAAAGATTTGCAATATTTACTCGTAATGCCAAAAGCATTGTATATTGTGAGGCTGCAATTTTAATTCCTTAAAAATTGCGAATACGTCATGTCTCTTACCATTTTAGTTTAAATATTAATCGTGCCATCCTAATAATCTATGATTTAATCATGTCTAAGTACCAACGCCCAATTAATTTGAACGAAACCCTATGGGAGAAGTGTGTACATTCATTTTCATTAATTTTTAAAAAATGATTAGGAATTTCTATTCCATGAAATTTGCAGAAAATATAAAAACGGTAAAATTCAACCACTTCGGCAGTACCAGTTAATGACAAAGCAATTTCCCTAACGTTTTTTAATATACGTTTATTTTAGAGGTTTGACTTAGAAAGCGAAGTACAACAACGATTTAATATTTATAGAAAATTTGTTGACGCTCCGAGATATTTTGAGTAAAATAAGCTCGTGGCAAAAAATTAGGTAGCTTGCTTTCAAATGAAATTTAGGAATTATAAAGAATTTTGTGAGTTAGCCCTTTTTAATAATGGGATTAATTCCTCTGGCAAAGTGGTTTATAGTTCTGTAAAATTTTATAAATATGTGTGTTAGTGTTTACTTTTTAGGGGTATGTAAAATCGCTTTTCTCTGTATCTTTTTGTAAATCAAAAAATCTCATTTTGCGGAATAAACTACCAACAAGAGCTTAACTTTTTGAAAAATTATAGTTTTATGGATATGTTTCTACCTTGAGGTGCTAATTACTAAAAAATAATTTACTTGGTGTACACTGAAATTTTTGTTTAAATAACCTGGTAAAACCAGAAGGATGATTAAAGCCAACTTTATAACATACTTGTGATACTGAATAACTTCCCGTTTGAAGCAACTCCCGAGCCATGGTAAGTCTTTTCCCTAAAATATGTTGGTGTGGGCTTTCACCATATTCATTATTAAATATTAATTTAAATTTACTTACGCTCATGTCTGCCATATTTGCCATTTCTTGCACCGTAGGAGATGTTTTATACAATTCAGACATTACTTTTTGAAGAATTTCTTTAATTTTTTTATTTTCTAAAGATTGAGCTTTCATACTTTTATTATCATTTAGTCCACCTTTTAAGTATCCTGAAAAATCGCAAATAAGCTGTAAGCAGTAAGACTGTAATAATAAAGACTTAAAGACCGATTTGCTATAATCTTTATAAAATTCTAAATATTTGTAAGAAAGTAAACTAAACTTTGAAATAAATTCAACTTCAAAATTTTTTAGAATTTCTTCAATTTTTTCATCTTTCAAGTCAAATATTTCAGGAAAATAATCTTCTAAAAAAGTATAACTAATACCAACACCTATATTATATGGATACGTATTTCTACATATATCTATAAAAATATAGTCATCAAATAGATAATTCGATATTTCATTATTCAGTAATTTTAACTCATCCGTTTTGTCTGAAATTGTACAGAAAAAAGAGGACTTACTACCAAAATCATAAATTTTTGACTCACTAACATTTATTAAATTGAGGTCATTACTCCTTTTAATTGCCTTACCAGTCACAAATTTACACTTAATAATAATAGGTATTTCTTTATCATTGGCCATCTTTTTTCTCTTTTACTCTTTTGTGTGTAGCAAATGTGGTGATAAATATTGATAGGTTAACACAACCAAGTCAATTTAGTACATTTTTGGCGATAGTGTGATGACAAATATAATATTTCATTTAATCAATTTTGTTAAATGTGGATAAGATATTTAACGAAAAGTAAGAGTGATAAGGGGGCGTACGTACATAATTTCACCTTTTTACAATATCACATTGAAATTAGTATAAAAGTAAAAAGGGGTAAATCATATAATTTATTTCAACTGGAACAGGTCGCAGGTTTGGCAAAGCGTTCCCACGACTTATACACACATAGGGCGTCCGCTCGTTCGCTGAATACACAAAAAACTAAATTGACACGCCAATGCTTAAATTATATATTTGCAGCTGTTGGTTTTTTTTCACCAACAACTGGAACAGGTCGAAGGAACGCTTCGCTAAACCTACGACCAGACATCTACAAAAATGCCCTCAATCAAACGATTTTGGGCATTTTTGTTATCCATTATTAATTCAGTATTTTTGTTTTATGGAACAATTTAATGAAAATGAACGATTTATTTTTTCAGATTACTGACGGTTCGACGTTTCGATTTAAGGTAACTTTCGGCAACGAATCTGATACGAGGTTTTTGAGAAAAGCGTTGCAAGCACTCGTAAAATCGCCCGTTTTCATGTGGGTGGTTACATTTATTCAAAGTGAGATAAAAGCTATAACGATGGATAGCCGAGGGGGAATTTATGATTTGGCTTGTACTGATGCCAATAATAACCATTTTATTTTTGAAATGCAACTCAGTGAATATCCTGAGTTCATCCAACGCATGAAATTTTACGCATTACATCGTTTCAATACACTGGTAAAAAAGGGGAAATATACATTTGAAAATTTGCCTAAAATTTATTGTATTGGTATTTTAGCAATTAAACGACATCCATTCAGACTTAGACAAATTAATTTATACCATGAAAAATCTTCATAAAGCAAAAACTCCGAAGCAATATCCCGAATTTTGGAATGATGAATGGTTAGATGTGGCAATCAAGGAGTTAGACACAAAAAAACTAACCCCAGAACAACGCTTTGCCTACGAAATGACAATTTCAAAAAATGCTGTAATTATTAGAAGTGAGGAAAAAAAGATTAAGAAAGCGGTTGATAAGGCAGTAGAAAAAGTGTAAGGAAAAACAAAAAAAGCTATGACTACCGAATCTGTGAGAAAGGCTCTTAAACGAGCAAAATTAACGATTCATGAAATTGCCGAGGATAATGAAGTTTCGATTGATTTTGTACTCAATATTCAAAATTAACTTTCTGCAAGTGCTTCAAATGGGTTAAACCAGTAACACAAAACGAATCATAAAATGCTTACAGCCGTCGGAACATATCAAAATGGATTTGTAAAACTGGATAAAGATTATTCCACAAAAAATCCCATAAAAGTTATTATTACATTTTTAGAAGAGGTTGAAACTAATTCTGAAAAGGGAATTTCACTATCTGATTTTTCATTTGCAAAAAGTAAGAAAAATCTAAAAAACTTCAAAGGTTCATTCAGTGATACGGTTGTAGAAGAAAGATGGGCGGCAATATGAAGATATTTTTAGATAGATAAATTACAAAATAATCTACTATTTAAAGCACTCTACTAAGGTTTTACTTCTCCGAAGTGTTGTATGTTATATTTACGATTTTCTACAAAGGTTGAACATCTCCGATGTTTAATTCGATGTATCTTTCAACTCAATTTCGGAGAAATTTAACCTTTGTAGTAAAATAATAATTTCCCTCCAGTGTTGGAGTTTCCCGCCATTGTTGGAGTTTTCTCCAACAACACTTGCGGAAGCACCTTGGGAATAAGTATTGAAAATTATTCCAAAAGACAAAAATGCCCTAAATCGTTGGATTTAGGGCATTTTTGTTATCCATCATAAATTCAGTATTTTTGTTTTATGGAACAATTCAACCTAAATCCCTAATCATGGCATCACAACAGCAATTCGTAGATTTTATCATTGAACAAATGGATATGGAGCAAATTACCTACAAAAAAATGTTTGGGGAATATGGTTTATACTTGGGAAACAAGATGTTCGCCCTCGTTTGTGACAATAAACTTTTTATCAAACCTACATCATCGGGAAAGGAATATATCGGTGAAGTGGTGGAGGCGGCTCCCTACGAAGGAGCAAAACCGTGTTTTTTGATTGAAGATAAAATGGAAGACCGTAATTGGCTGAGAAAATTGGTTGAAATAACTGCCCAAGAATTGCCAGAACCTAAACCCAAGAAAAAAAAATTTGGATTACAATGAAAAGCACCCTAAAATTTCTCGCACAACTCAAAGAAAACAACAATCGTGAATGGTTTACCAATCACAAAGGAGAGTATGATTCGATTGTGAAAGAGAACAAAGTATTTTTTAATGCTATTCAATCCGAATTTCAAAAATATGATAGTTTGAATGAAATCCATATTTTTAGAATTTATAAAGATGTCCGTTTTTCCAAAGATAAATCGCCTTATAAAACTAATGTAGGGGCTGGACTTTCTCGTGTAAAACCAAAACTGAGAGGAGGCTATCATATTTTAATAGAACCCAATAACAGCTTTGTGGGCGGAGGATTTTGGAGTCCCAATAGTGAAGATTTGCTTCGTATTCGGAAAGAATTTGAAGCAAATACCACAGAAATCGAAGCGATTACTTCAAACGATACATTCGTAAAATACTTTGGGGAACTGAAAGGTGAAGAAGGTGTAAAAACCGCCCCAAAAGGTTTCGATAAAAATCATCCTGCCATTGATTTGATTAAGAAAAAGCAATTTATAGTCCAAAGGAAATTTACTAATCAAGAAGTTTTATCCAATGATTTTCAGCGGGAAATAATCGCCACATTTTTAGCGATGAGACCTTTTTTCGATTACATGAGTGAAGTACTCACGGCAGATTTCAATGGAGAATCGGTGGTCTAATATTCATTGCCCATTTAATACAAAAAAGTCACTCAAAATTAATTATGAGGGACTTTTTGCATCATAAAAAATCAATAAATCCATCTCTCAAAAACTCAATAGTTCCTTACCTTCCCACTTTCCAGTTGATTTATACGGGTGAAATCTGGCAAATAACTCTTCTTTATACCAGTCATTAGTACGAGTTCTTTTGATTGCTTCTTGATGTTGTTTGCTTTTGTAGGCAAATTGTTTCACTGATTCAAAGTCTTTCCATAAACTAAAGGTTGCCATTTGAACTATGGGTATTTCTCCTACGCCTTTCGTATAAATTAAGCCTTCATTTCCCTCCAATGCTTCTTGTGAAATAGGCACATATTCCCAAAATCGGATTAACCAATTCCATTTAATTGTAGCCCGAGTGATAACCGCAATCGGTAGATTTGGGTCTAAATCAACTCCTTTTTCAAAAGGTTCTTTACTGACCCAAGTTCCACCCGATGAAATGTTTTTCATGTAAAGCGTAAAAATCTCAACGGTACGGTCAGCATATTGCTTTATCATATCAGAAAAAGCAAAAAAAGTATGAGCAGCCTCTTCCGATTCCCACACTTGCAACAGGCAGTAAACAGACCAATCGGGCAAAGGATTAAAGCCTTTTCCTTTTCCACTACCCATCATTCGATAAAACGTTAAACCGTCTATATTAGATAAATCTTTGTTGGCGAGTTGCATCATTTTAAGCCCCCAAATTTTATGACTCATGGAAGAAAATTTAAAGAAGGTAATAGTTGTAATTTGATTACTCATTTTTAATATTGCTGATGATTAAAATTCTACGAAGGGCGTTATTTTATGCAATAATTCCTTCTTAATTTATAACACATTAATCCCTAAGTTGTTACTTCGCTGTTAGTTATTGACTCCCGCACTCGCTCGGCAAGAGCCAAGCGAGTGTGTTTAAAACAAAGCCAATCCGTTTCTCAAAAATAAAAAGTCTCTCAAAATCAATTCTGAGGGACTTTTTGTATTTAGATTATTTCAAAGTATTTCCAAAATAAAGATATTAAGAATTTTAATATCACTATATTTACAACAAGTCGTCATTGACCCAAAAAACAATCAATCTTAACTAAATCAAATAATTATGGCAAACCGAAAATTTATGCCCAGTGCACCCAACATGACACTTTGGGTTATTGCCCTCATCGTTGGACTTTTAGGCATTTTGGGTCACTTTACCCACGTAGATATATTGTCAAAGTATAACTATGAAATGTTATTAGTTGGCTTCATTTTGCTTGTTATTGGTACGGCAAACCGAGGGATATAGGCTTTATTCTCTTAGCAGATTGAATAAAGATTTTCCAATTAATCACCATAAAGTCCCTCAAAATTAACTATGAGGGATTTTTGTTTTTATTTTCCGTCAACTGATTGCTAAAAAGAATAACTACCTAACAAACTTTCACAAAAACTGTTAATTTTAGTGGAACATAAACTAAAACACTTCATCATGAAAAAAATCTGTTTACTATTGTTTGTTGCTTGTATTTCAAATACAATATTTGCTCAACAGAATCCCCCACCAGCCCTCAATTCAATTCGTATTGAAGACCTCAAAAGTGATTTGAAAGGTTTGGCGGATGCCCATTTTAAAGGTCGTTCGGCAGGGACTTTGGATGAGTTGAAAGCCTCCATGTGGTTAGCGGAAAAATATCGGTCCATCGGCTTAAAACCTGCGGGCGAAGATGGGACATTTTTTCAATATTTCACGCTTTGGAGAAATCAAATTTCTGAACAAAGCAGTATCTCTTTAAACGACAAAAAGCTATCACTTTGGAAAGATGTGGCTATTTCACAAATGGCAAATATTCAATTAAATGCTCCAATTGTATATTTGGGCAATGCTTTGGATATGGACACCACTATGGATATAAAAGGTAAAATTGTTGCCATTGAAGCCAATCCGAAGGGAATTAATCTGAATGTATCTTTACCAACTTGGCGTTATAGTCGTAGTATTTTTGTAAAATATGGAGTCCCATTAATCCGCAGAGGAGCAACTGCCATTATATTAGTATCTGACGAAACCGCAGAAAACGCTTGGGCAGATGCCAACGAAAATTTCAAACGGGGTACTTATGATATTGATGGTGGCGTGAATATGAATCTAACGACCACCGTGCCTGTACTTTGGCTTCATGCGGATAGTAAAAAGGATTTGCAAAGTAATATGGCTAATTTAAAAGCGAATATTATGGTGTCAAAATATCCTTATCCATCAGTTAACATTATCGGGAAAATTGAGGGTACGGATAATGCTTTAAAATCAGAATATTTGCTTTATAGTGGTCATACCGATGCACATGGAGTCAGAAATGTCATCAAAGGAGATTCTATTTGTTACGGGGCAGACGATAACGGAAGCGTTGATGTTGCCATGCTTACAAACGCCCGAGCATTTGTCAAAAATCCTGCGAAACGTTCCATTTTATTTGTAATTCATGGGGCAGAAGAAAGAGGTTTATTGGGGTCAAGATTTTATTCTTCTCATCCCACTGTGCCAATTAACAGTATTGTAGCGGTTTTAAATGGTGATATGATTGGCAGAAATAATACGGATAGTGCCACCGTTTTAGGTTCATTGCCGCCCCATAGAAATTCGCTTGATTTGGTCAATATGACCTTGGAAGCCAATAAAGAGGGTCCAAATTTCAAATTAGATTCCAGTTGGGATGATGTAAAACACGTGGAAGGTTGGTATTTTAGAAGCGACCACGTTCCTTATGCACGTTTGGGGATTCCATCCATTATGTACACCTCGCTGTTGCATCCTGACTACCACACACCGCAGGATAATATTGAAAACATCAATTATCCCAAACTGAAAAAAATGGCGGATTGGATGTACAGAACGGGTTGGAAAGTTGCCAATGCTAAAGTGCGTCCCGCCACTGATGTAAATTTTAAATTGGAGAGGTAAATTAAAAGTGAGTTGTAAGTCTATAAGTCATAAGTTAGAAAATCATAAAATAATTTACCTCCCTTATAAACATAAAAGTCCCTCAAAGTAGTTTTTGAGGGACTTTTATACTGACAAAATTATTATCAGGGAAACTTTGGAAATTTACTAAAATCGGGCTTTCGTTTCTCCACAAAAGCATTTCTTCCTTCCTTCGCTTCGTCTGATAAATAATATAATAACGTGGCATTACCCGCCAATTCTTGAATTCCTGCCTGACCGTCTAACTCGGCATTGAAAGAAGATTTCAACAATCTCAATGACAATGGACTTTTTTGCAAAATTTTATGACACCATGTGATAGTGGTTTCCTCCAACTTCTCCAAAGGCACGACTTTATTGACTAAACCCATGTCCAAAGCCTCTTGGGCATCGTATTGGTCGCAAAGAAACCAAATTTCACGAGCTTTCTTTTGACCCACAATTCTTGCCAAGTAAGAAGCCCCAAAACCACCATCAAAAGAACCCACAATTGGTCCAGTTTGTCCGAAACGAGCATTATCTGCCGCCACGGTCAAATCGCAAACTACGTGCAGAACGTGTCCGCCACCAATTGCCCAACCTGCCACCATGGCAATCACGGGCTTTGGAATGGAACGAATTTGTTTCTGTAAATCCAACACATTCAATCTCGGTACGGTATCTTCGCCCACGTATCCACCATGTCCTCGCACGGACTGGTCGCCACCCGAACAAAATGCTTTTCCGCCTTCGCCCGTGAGGATAATCACACCAATTTTTTCATCATCACGACAAATATTCATCGCATCAATCATTTCTTTCACCGTGAGGGGCGTAAAGGCATTGTGCACATGAGGACGATTAATGGATATTTTTGCGATACCGTCTTGAAATGTAAATAAAATTTCTTTGTACTCTTTAAGGGTTTCCCACATAATTGGTTACTTGTTATTGGTTAATAGTCATTAGCTACAGGAAAAGTGATTACTGGTTATGAAAGAAGATGTTTCCAACGACCAGTAACTAATTCTCCAATAACCAATCACTAAGAATATGCTTCTTCATTAAACTCCACATCCCAAGTATGGTCTGCCAGCAACAGGCATTTGGCTAAGAATCTACTATATTTGAAAGAGCGTCCCCATTCATTTGGAGCAACTAAGGATAATAAATCTTTGCCAGTGTCTTTTTCATACATATAATACGTTTCGTTTATGATTGGTTCAAATCCCATGGCAGCATCATAAATTCTCTCAGAAATTTCTTTGCGTTGAGCAATCAACTTTGCTTGCCGAGCCAGAACTTCCATCTGCTCATACAACTGATTCATCTGTCGATCAGTCTGTTGTCGCATTGCCGTAATGGAACGCCCTTTCGTTTTGCCCATATCCTCAGGACGAATAACAGCTCCGCCAGCGGTATGAGCGTAGGGGAGGAGTCCTGGATTTTCAGCAACTTTATCTTTATTAATGGGATTTAAAAATTTATCGTCTGACATAATTTTGTTAATTCATGAACTAAAACGTGTTTCATCCTGCAAATTTAATTAATTTAGATAAAATAATTGCTTTTATTTCAATAATTGGTTAAATAATCTATTTATTAAACACATTTACCAAAATATCACCTTTGATTTTTAAAATATTAGTTCAATTTTGGATTAAATATCTACCTTATCTGATAGATTAAACCTTCAAAAAGGTCCATTGTTTTTCAAAATGTTTAAAATAATATTTCTTATCCCGCAACCTTCTAAACATTGTATGCGTATCACTGTTAAAAGGAAGGAACGTATTAAACTTTATCCACAAACTAAAACTCTGAAAAATGGAACGTAAAGAATTTTTAAATTTGGTTGGAATAAGCGTTGGGGCAGTTATTTTACAAAATTGTATGTCGGGATGCTCAAATTCAAGCGATCCAAAACCCGCTGTTACAACTCCAACCACTCCAACGACTCCCACAACTGGTGGCGGTACAACAACAGTTAGCGGATTGACTGGAAATAATTCTATCGCCAAAGGAACAATAGATTTTACTTTGGATATTACCGATAAAAACTTTTCAGACCTTGCCACCAATGGCAAAGCCCTTATTTCAGGGGATATTATTGTGGCAAGAACTAAAAATGGTGACTTTTTAGCCTTAGCAAAAGCCTGTACGCATCAGGGTACAACAGTAGATTTTGTCCCTGACAAGACAAGTTTCAATTGTTCAAACCACGGTTCAAATTTTGATTCTGCTGGAAATGCAACGAATGGACCAGCTACTGCGGCTTTAAAATCCTTCAAAGCGACTCTTGACTCCAAAACGAATATCTTAAAAATAGCTTAAAGAATTCATTTACGCTCTAACACTCATAGAAAATACCAAATTAGGTGTTTTCTTTGGGTGTTTTTTTATGGATAAAATTATGCAAATCAATAATTTCAAAAACCTTCCTTTTCCCGATTCAGAATACGACCAAAAAGTTTTTGACTTTTGTGAAAAATGGCTATCTGGTCAGCAAGAGTTTGTATTAAAAACCTCTGGTTCAACGGGCGAGCCTAAACCCATCATTTTGACCCGTTTTCAAATGGAAGCCAGTGCAAAATTAACGGGCAGAACCTTTAATTTACAGCCTAATTACAAAGCCTTAGTTTGCCTAAACGTTGATTATATTGCAGGGATTATGATGCTGGTTAGAGGAATGGTTTTGGGTTTAGAATTGACTATTATTGAACCCAATAGTAATCCCTTGGAGAACCTCGAAGACCAAGATTTTGATTTTGCCGCTTTTGTGCCTTTACAATTACAAAAGATTCTTGAAAATGAAAACCAGATTAAAGTTCTGAATAAAATAAAAGCCGTAATCGTAGGCGGAGCATCTGTAAATGAAGTTCTGGAAAATGAAATTCAATACTTGACCGTACCCGTTTACAGCACTTACGGCATGACGGAGACGGTTTCACATATTGCCATTAGAGCTTTGAATGGAGTAAATAGAAGCGATAATTTTCAGGTTTTAGAAGGCGTGACAATTGGGATTGACGAAAGAAATTGCTTAAATATTATTGCCGATGCCAGTAATCATGAGTTGGTGCAGACCAATGATATTGTGGAAATTATGAATCAGCATGAGTTTAAATTGATTGGCAGATTTGACAATATTATTAATAGCGGAGGCGTAAAAATTCAATTGGAAAAGATCGAAAAAATCTTTGAGAAATTCATTTTAGATAAAAGATTTTTTGCTTTTGGAATAGACGATGAAAAGTTAGGGCAAAAGTTAATTTTAGTAATAGAAACTGAATATTTGGCAAATGAAATGCTATTGAATCAAGCCAGAGTAGATTTATCAAGATATGAAATTCCAAAACAAATTTTTACCATAAAAAACTTCTCAGAAACGCCGACGGGCAAAATTGACAAAAAGGTAACGATTAAAAGGTTAAATTTGTAGGGAAATTCGATAATTATGCAGACCAACAACATTAAGCAAATACAAATTAAGTTTGAGACGGCAGATATTATGCCTCCTCCTTTTTCGCATCAAGTAATTTTGACGATGGATTTTGAAGAAAAAGCCATCAATACTATTTTCGATATTGCTTATACTTACCGTGAAGAATTGACGGATGAAGAGATTTTGGAAGAAGGCTTCACGGGTGAAGAAGATTTGGCTTGGGCGGGAGAAATTTCAAACGCTTGGAAAAAACCAATCTTAGAATTGCTTTCTCACACGCCCGAAAAACCCAATCAAAAGGCAATAAATGAAGAGCAAAATTTCTTTGAGTTATCAATTGACGGAAAGGTTTACGGCAACCCTAAAAATCAAGACCGATGGGAATTTCTTTTGCAAGAATTAATGCAAGCAGCTTATGAAACCTACGGAAAAGAAATGCCTTTTAAGTTGATATTTAGGAAATTAGAACAAAGGAATGCGTTTTCTGAACTGGAATTAATCCTACATTATACTGATAGAACAGTTGAATGTAATACCGCTGTAGAAGATACGAAACGAAGCCGAAGCATATCTTGGGAAGAAGCCAGCGATATGGTTACCAATGTTTTTGTGGGCGAATTTATTACCGACAAAGCCAGTAAAAATGAGCCTAAATCGGTCGGTAAATTTCTTTCGGTGGGGGATGGTTATTGGTATGAATTTACGAAAAGCCTTAAAAATCCAAACGGTAACAAAGGCTATATTACTGAACTTTACGAGCGTTTTGAGGAATATTTGTAGGCACTTCTGACTTGTCAAACGTATTTATTCGTATCTTTGCACTCTATTTTACAAAAAGTTCAGTATTTTTCACAATTAAACGTTTAACAGAATGCCAAAAATGAAAACCAAATCTGGAGCGAAAAAACGCTTTAAGGTTACAGGAACAGGCAAAATCAAGCGTAAGCACGCTTATCATAGCCATATTCTTACTAAAAAATCAACAAAACGTAAGCGTAATCTTGTTCACGCAGGTTTAGTATCATCTGCCGACATGAACAGAGTTACGTTAATGTTAGTAATGTAAAAACAGTGAACAGTAAACAATTAACAGTAAACAGTTAAAAATATTAATTCTGTTTTTTCTGATAACTGACAACTATTTACTGATAACTGAAAAGTTATTGTTCAACCAGAAGATTGGCTCATTAAGGGTTAAAATTTAACCGCCAAATTTCAAAAAACAAACAAAATTATGCCACGTAGCGTCAATCACGTAGCGTCAAGAGCAAGACGTAAAAAAGTGCTTAAATTAGCCAAAGGTTTTTATGGTAGAGGTAAAAACGTTTGGACGGTAGCCAAAAAC
Organism: Cytophagales bacterium; assembly: GCA_038230735.1. Classification (GTDB taxonomy): domain Bacteria; phylum Bacteroidota; class Bacteroidia; order Cytophagales; family Spirosomataceae; genus Arcicella. The sequence continues at coordinate 55,159 of JBBRMR010000006.1, read as the reverse complement.
AAAATTGAAAAAGGTCTTCAATATGCTTACCGTGACCGTAAAGTTAAGAAAAGAGACTTCCGTTCATTGTGGATTCAGCGTATCAACGCTGCCGCTCGTCAGGAAGGATTATCTTACTCAGTATTAATGGGTAAGGTTCATGCAAACGGTATCGAGTTAAACAGAAAAGTATTAGCTGACTTAGCGATGAATCACCCAGAGGCGTTCAAAGCAGTAGTAGCAAAAGTAAAATAGAAAATTTAGAGCGATTCAAACGAATCGCTCTTTTTTTATTTACCACAGGCTTTAACCTGTTGATAACATTACAAAACAGGCTAAAGCCTGTGGTATTTTTAGGTCTCCACAACCTTTGTTTTTAAACCCACCCATTTACATTCCTCCGCTTTCCCAAATACAAAAACATCAATTTCATCCGTCCCAACCTTATAAATCTGAAAATCTTTTGCTTTTTCAGCAAGTAGATTTTTGAGTTTTAAGCTATCTTTCGTCCATTTTTTTTCTTCTTCGCCAAACCAATCCTCCGTTTTAATGAGCGGTCTGAAAAAATCATCAAACGATATTTCATTAATTACTGTTTCAGGCTTGATACCATTATACATTCTGAAATCTGCCAATGATAATTTATCAGTGGTAGAATGTTCCATATCAAAATACTCTATCTTTTCATCCGATTCGGATGGATACCTCAAATCGGCAGACAGGGCTTCAATCTGTTCCTTTAATAAAATTGTTTTATTTTCGAGTGACCCATCGGGTATTTTAGTTGTCATAAGTACGCAATTAGAAATAAACAATAAATTTTTCTTGAAATTAAAAAATTCTATTTATAATTGTATCAAAATTGAAAAATAACAATTCTTAACGAAAAAACAATGTTTGAAAGACTAATGGGTCTGATTCAAGACCATTCACAAGAGGCAATCGTAAATAATCCTGCTATTCCGAATGAGCAAAATGATTCGGCAATGCAAACAATATTGGGTGCTATCACGGGTGGAATGCAACAGCAAGCACAAGGTGGTGGATCTGGCTTGGCTGGTTTAGCGGGACTTCTGGGAGGACAGTCTGGAACAAGCGGTTCGGGGTTAATGTCTAATCCAATTGTGGCGGGTATTGCACAGCAAGCCATTAGTAGTCTGATGCAAAAATTTGGTATAGGCAATGGTGCTGCTTCTGGTATCGTTTCACAAGTATTGCCAGGGGTCATGGGTTCAATGGTGAAGCAAACTGCTGACCCATCAAACTCAAATTTTGACATGGGAGACATTATGAATGTAATGGCGGATGGTAAAGTTGATATGAACGACATTATGAATATTGCAGGTAGATTTATGGGCGGTGGCGGACAGCAACAACAACCACAAGGTGGGGGAGGCTTAGGTGGTCTTCTTGGTGGATTATTTGGAGGAAAGTAATTTCTCAATTTGAACAAATATTTTAAAAATGGGATAAGCGAAAGTTTATCCCATTTTTGTTTTAAATTTGAAAATGAAATTCCCAATTTACCTTGACTATAATGCTACAACGCCCGTTGACGAACGAGTTTTAGAACAAATGTTGCCTTACTTTTCTCAGAACTTTGGCAATGCTTCTTCTCGCTCACATCTATACGGATGGACAGCCCAAGAGGCCGTAGAAACTGCCAGAAAACAAGTCGCAAATTTATTGAATTGTCAAGCAAAAGAAATTGTTTTTACAAGTGGTGCAACGGAATCTAATAACTTAGCTATCAAGGGTTTATTTGAATTGTTTTATCCTGAAAAGAAACATATTATTACCATTCAAACTGAACACAAAGCAGTTTTAGACGTTTGTCATTACTTAGAAAAAAAAGGTTGTGAAGTTACTTATCTTAAACCCAATTCTGATGGTTTAATTAGTCTTAAGCAAATTAAAGACGCTATTCGACCCGAGACTTTTTTAATTTCTGTAATGTATGCGAATAATGAAATTGGAACGATTCAGCCCATTTATGATATTGGGAAATTGGCTCGTAAACACGATATTTTGTTTCATACCGATGCAACGCAAGCAATTGGAAAAATTGAGGTTGATGTTGTTCGAGATAATATTGATTTATTAAGTTTATCGGGTCATAAACTTTATGCTCCTAAAGGGATTGGGGCTTTATACATCAATATTAAGACAAATGCAGCCCGAATGATTGCTCAAATGGATGGTGGGAAACATGAAAGAGGGTATCGTTCGGGTACGTTGAATGTTACGGGGATTATAGGTTTGGGTGAGGCTTGTGAAATTGCGAAAAATATTGATTATCAAGTTGTTATAAGGTTAAGGGATAAATTGGAAAATGGAATTTTACAATTTATCCTTGGTACAAAAGTTAACGGTTCAATGGAAAATCGTTTACCAAACCTTACTAATATTTCTTTTGGCGGTGTCGATGGAGAAAAGCTGTTGGATTCATTCAGGGATATTGCAGTTTCGAGCGGTTCTGCTTGTACTTCCGCTTCCGTTGAGCCTTCGCACGTGTTGAAAGCCATTGGAGTTGCGGATAATTTGGCATACTCTTCGATTCGATTCAGTTTAGGAAAATATACAACGGAGGAGGAAATTGATTTTACGATTGATTATGTGAGAAAAGTGGTTGAATCGTTGAGATAAAGCCGTATTTTTGCACCTTAATTTTCCTAAAAAACAACCATGCAAATTATAGACGGTAAGGCAACAGCCGATGAGATTAAAAAAGAGATAGCCATTGAAGTTGCTGCAATGAAAGCAAATGGGAAAAAAACGCCCCATTTAGTTGCCATTTTAGTGGGAAATAATGGGGCTTCTGAAACTTATGTTGCCAATAAAGTGAAATCTTGTCAAGAATTAGGTTTTAAATCTACGCTTCTTCGTTTTGATTTAAGTATCTCAGAATCAGAGCTTTTAGCGGAAGTTCAGAAGGTGAATTATAATTATGATATGGATGGTTTAATAGTTCAATTGCCCCTTCCTGACCATATTAATCCTGATAAAGTGATGGAAACAATTGATTTCCGTAAGGACGTGGACGGTTTTCATCCTATCAATATTGGAAGAATGGCAAAAGGACTTCCTGCCTATATTTCTGCCACGCCACAAGGCATTTTAGATTTGTTGGAAAAATACAATATCGAAACTTCGGGAAAGCATTGTGTTGTTGTTGGTCGTAGTCAAATTGTGGGTTTACCCATGTCAATTTTGATGCAAAGGAATCATAAAGTGGGGAATTGTACTGTAACATTAACCCATTCTAAAACAAAAAATTTGGCTGAAATGTGTGCTTCGGCAGATATTTTGATTGCCGCTTTGGGTCGTCCTGAATTTATTACAGCTGAATACATCAAAGAAGGGGCAGTAGTAATTGATGTGGGTTTAACACGGGTAGAAGACTCAACTAAAAAATCAGGATTTGCCTTGAAAGGAGACGTTAAATTTGATGAAGTTGCTCCTAAATGTTCCTACATCACACCTGTACCCAAAGGAGTTGGACCAATGACAATTGTATCTTTGATGAAGAATACGCTTCTTTCAGCAAAAGGAATTATTTATCCAAAAATATAAAGTAATTTATTAATCGGTACTAATAGATTAATAAATGGGACGTATTTAAAACGATGATTTTAGAACTTTGCAAGGTTAAAAAACCTTAAACTTTTAAAAATCCAACGTTATGAAAAATTTCCCTAAACTTTCTGTTTTTATCGTAGCAATCGGTATTCTTTTGTCTTACGGTTGTAAAAAAGATGAGCCTGTGGTTTCAGCTGATGCTTGTGCTGCCAATGCAACCTTGGTTTCAAATGCTGCTACCACTTTTGGAAATAGTCCAACCAAGGCAAATTGTGAAGCCTATTTTGCAACCGTTAAAAAATATCTGGATAGTTGCCCAGGTTTAACAACTGCACAAAGGGCTCAATACAATGCAGAAATTGCTGCCGCAAAATGCCAATAAAATAGTTGCTTAATTTGAATAACGACAATGAGAGTCTACTTTTCAAAATTAAAATTAGGGATGATTCAAATGATATAATACCCCTTTTCTGAATTTGGATTCGTCATATTTAGGATTTTTCTGATTAAAATTGAACTCAATTCAAAAAATCCTTTAATCCAACGAGTCCAAATTCAGAAGTAATAGTATGCTATTTTTTAGATGCTCCCTTATGCTTACTCAATTTTATCGTATCGAACAAAATGCCCTTAAATTTATTTTGAGGGCATTTTTGCTTAGAACCCTTCCCCAATTTTCCCCAAAGTGATATGGCATATTTTTTTGCAGTAGTCATTTGACATATTGTCAAAAAAAATAAAACAATTACAAATATGAAAATCAAATCACTTTTAATGGTAACAAGCCTTTTTTTTATGAGCCGAATGGGCAATGCTCAAAACTTATCATTTGGTCCAATGGCAGGACTTAACATTTCTTCGTTAAACAATTATCCCAATACTTCATCCAAAGCAGGATTGTTGGCAGGGGCATTCTTCAATTATAGTAGTAAAAACTGGTTCGGGCTTGGCGTACAAGTAGTGTACAATGGACTGGGTGCAAAATTGACAACACCTACTGAGACCATTCGGTTAAATTATATTCAAGTGCCTATTCTGGCAACGTATTATTTAGCGGGTAGTAACACACAAGGTTCGTTCAGACCAAAATTCTTTGCCGGTCCGCACGTGAATTTCTTATTGAATGCTAAAAATAAAGATGGTAATGATTTGAATCCTAATAACTTATATTATAAAAGTACCGAATTAGGATTAACTTTTGGGGCTGGATTCAATTATGCTGTTATGGATAAAACTTGGCTGAATTTCGATGTTCGCTACGGTTTAGGTTTAACCGATGCTACACAAGCACCAAAAGTAAATATCACTAACAATGCATTTGCCATTACCTTGGGATTGAGTTTCCCGATTGGAAGCATTTAAATGATTAGTAGTTATTAGAGTTTTGAATTATGAGGTTATATTGCTGTAAAGCACCTCATAATTCAAAACTCATAACTTTTTAGCCTACCAGTACATTTCTTTCTTTTTCGCTTTTTTATCAAGTATTGCACCTGTACCAGCACCTACGCCCGCCCCAATTACTCCTCCAATTATAGCACCTTTCCCACGATTATTCTTATCAATTATAGCTCCTGAGATTGCACCTACACCCGCTCCAATTAATGCACCTTCCACGGTTCTACTGATTCTTCTTTTTTTCTTATAAACTTTTGCTGGCGTTGAAGTTGTAGTAGTAGTGGTGGTTTCAGAATTGTCTTTGTATCCCACTACATCGTTAGCCTTCTTAACCGTTTGATGCGAGTATTTTGTTACGACTTGCGTTTCCTTTTTGGTCGCTTTCAAAGAGTCTATGGTAAAGATTTTAGCCTTTTCAATTTTTGCTACATTATTCATCGAATCAATCGCAGCTTGCTTTGTATCTTTAATCTGTTCTTGCAAACGCATGGAATCAATGGTCATTTTCTTTATTTGTTCAACGTTCTGAACTTGAGCGACATCCTGTGAATTCTTTTTGGATGTCTCGTTGCAAGCAAACATTAATGTTGATGCTGCAAGAATAATGGTTATCTTTTTCATGATTTTATTGGTTTAAGTGAATCTATATAATTCCATGAAGAATTGTACAGAAATAATAATTTACAAAAATCAGACTCAATGTTGATTTTGACTTGTTGATTAATAAACGCTAAAACTATCGTACCAGTTTGCACATTAACAAACATTAACGTTTATTAATGCTTGTTAATATCCCCAAAATGGAGATATAATAGACCAATGATTCCTAAAAATCTTCTTTATATTGCCTTCGCTCATATTATCCAATTTGTTGAATTCAGGCTTATATTTTAATCCATACATTTCTACTTTTTCAAGAAAATCATTGAAAAATAATCAATTTAATAGGATTAATTCAATTTTGTGCTTGAATTGCTTTTATTAAACCTCTCAAAAAACGTATCTTTGTAGTCTTGTATAAATCTTTACTTTTAATAATTTTAAATCAATCGTTTAGATTTAGTAAATCATTCAACCAAAAATTCTAAACATTACAAACCCTTAACAAAAACTAATGGATAACATTATTTACTACGTTCCAGTCTTTGGAATAATCGGATTGCTGTACACAGCTTGGCGTTTCTCATGGGTAACAAACCAACCCGCAGGTGATGCAAATATGCAAAAACTCTCTGGCTATATTGCCGATGGTGCGATTGCATTTTTGAAGGCAGAATGGAAAGTATTAGCCTATTTTGCTATTCCTACCGCTATTTTATTATTCTTTTTGGGTTCAAATAAAGGCACTGCCGAAAACCCAATTCATTCTTCTCCATTGATTGCCGTTGCCTTTTTAATTGGTGCTTTTCTTTCAGCATTGGCAGGATATATCGGAATGAAAATTGCTACTAAAGCTAACGTTCGTACTGCACAGGCGGCTCGTACATCCTTAGCAAAAGCTCTTGAAGTTTCTTTTACGGCTGGTTCGGTGATGGGTATGGGTGTGGCTGGTTTAGCAGTTTTAGGGCTTGGTGGATTGTTCATTATTTTCTACAACTACTTCGCCAAAGATATGCCTTTGACTTCAGACGAAATGAAAACAGCCATTGAAGTATTGGCTGGTTTCTCATTGGGAGCTGAATCAATTGCCCTTTTTGCTCGTGTTGGTGGAGGTATTTATACAAAAGCTGCCGACGTTGGAGCGGATTTAGTGGGTAAAGTTGAAGCTGGAATTCCCGAAGATGATGTTCGTAACCCTGCAACCATTGCGGATAACGTGGGTGATAACGTGGGTGATGTGGCTGGTATGGGAGCGGATTTATTCGGGTCTTATGTGGCAACCATTTTGGCTACGATGGTTTTAGGTCAAGAAATTGGTGTTCAAGATAATTTCAATGGATATTCTCCTGTTTTATTACCGATGATGATTGCGGGTGTTGGATTGCTGGCTTCTTTGGTTTCTACGTTTTTAGTGCGAATTAAAAATGAAAACTCTTCGGTACAAGCGGCTTTGAATTTAGGAAACTGGGCTTCGGTAATTATTACTTTTATTACTTCGTATTTCTTAGTAAAATATTTATTACCAGAAAATCTTAGCCTTCGTGGATTTGAATTTACGTCAAATGGCGTTTACTTTGCCATTGTAGTTGGTTTGGTTGTGGGTGCTTTGATGTCCATTATTACGGAATATTATACGGCAATGGGCAAACGTCCAGTGTTGTCAATTATCGAAAAATCAGGCACTGGACACGCTACAAACATTATTGGTGGTTTGGCAGTAGGTATGGAATCAACGGTTTTGCCAATTTTGGTATTGGCGGCTGGTATCATACTTTCGTATAAATTTGCTGGTCTTTACGGGGTTTCTATTGCGGCAGCGGGTATGATGGCTACCACGGCTATGCAATTAGCCATTGATGCTTTTGGACCAATTGCGGATAATGCTGGGGGTATTGCCGAAATGTCTCAATTGCCTCCCGAGGTTCGTGAGCGTACCGATAATTTAGATGCGGTAGGTAACACTACGGCAGCTACGGGTAAAGGTTTTGCTATTGCTTCGGCGGCTTTGACTTCGTTGGCTCTTTTTGCGGCTTTTGTGGGAATTGCAGGAATCAAGGCAATTGATATTTATAAGGCTGATGTATTGGCTGGTTTATTTGTGGGTGGTATGATTCCTTTTATTTTCAGTGCTTTATGTATTTCAGCAGTGGGCAAAGCGGCGATGGAAATGGTAAATGAAGTTCGTCGTCAGTTCCGTGAAATTCCTGGAATTATGGAATACAAAGCTGAACCAGAATACGAAAAATGTGTGGCTATTTCAACGGAGGCTTCAATCAAACAAATGATTTTGCCAGGTGCCATTGCATTAATTACGCCAGTTTTAGTAGGTTTTACAATGGGACCAGAGGTTTTAGGAGGTTTATTGGCAGGTGTTACGGTTTCGGGCGTGTTGATGGGTCTGTTCCAGTCTAACGCTGGTGGTGCTTGGGATAATGCCAAGAAATCTTTTGAAAAAGGCGTTTTGATTGATGGTGAAATGTATTACAAAAAATCTGAGCCACACAAGGCTTCGGTTACGGGCGATACCGTTGGAGATCCTTTCAAAGATACTTCTGGACCTTCGATGAACATTTTGATTAAATTGATGTCAATCGTTTCTTTGGTAATTGCCCCTTATATTGCTGTAAATTCTGAAACTGTTTCAAAAGCAATGGAAGGAATGAATATTGAAATGGCAACACCTCAATTAGCTTCTGAATTACCAGTTTCGGATGCTATCAAAAATTTAGGAGCAAAAATGGATAAGGCTTTGGCTTCGGGAGTTACGTTGAATATTCCTGAAAATGGAATTGAAAATAACTTATTGAAATTCATCGAAGATAAATCAAAAGCCGTTGATAAAACTACTTGGTTTGATTTTGACCGTTTGACTTTTGAAACGGGTAAATCTGTATTGAAACCAGAATCAGCCGAACAATTGAAAAATATTGCGGAGATTTTGAAAGCATTTCCAGCCGTTAATGTGAAAGTTGGTGGATATACTGACAATACGGGTGATGCCAATGATAATCTAAAATTATCAGCCGATAGAGCCGCTGCCGTGAAATCTGAACTGATTAAATTGGGAATTGATGATGCTCGTGTAGAATCAGAAGGCTACGGAATTGAGCATCCAATTGCTTCCAATGAAACAGAAGAAGGTCGTGCGGCAAACCGTAGAACTTCAATCAGAGTTACGAAGAAGTAATATTTTAGAGAATAAATACATAAAACGAAAAGCTGTTCCGAAAGGGATGGCTTTTCGTTTTATGTATTTATTTAAAATTCAAATATAAATTGGTAATTTACAGAATAATTTATAGAATCTTATTCAACCATTAATGCCCATCTTTTATGTTTAAAAAGTATTTAATCTTCGCATTCCTATTATTCATTTCGTTCATTATTAAAGCCCAAAATCTTCAATGGTCATTGGATGAAAATGCTTATTTTACCCTTGAAAAAGGGGAAATAATGCAGTATACTTTGCCCGAAAAAACAAAAATGCTCATGTTGGGGAAAGATAACCTAAAACCGATTGGGACAAATACTCCTTCAACTTTGAATAGTTTTTCTTTTTCAAAAGACTTCAAAAAGATATTACTATTCACCAATACCAAAAAGGTTTGGCGACTCAACACAAAAGGCGATTACTGGCTATACGACCTTGAAACTAAATCTTTGAAGCAAATTGGCAAAGGCAAACCAGAATCTTCATTGATGTTTGCCAAAATTTCTCCCAAAGGTGATAAAGTAGCTTATGTGAGTGAATACAATATTTACGTGGAAGATTTAGTTTCGGGCGAAATAAAAGCCTTGACAATGGGTGGAAATAGAAAACTTATCAATGGAACTTTCGACTGGGCGTATGAAGAAGAGTTTTTTTGTCGGGATGGTTTCCGCTGGAATAATGAAGGTACAAAAATAGCCTATTGGCAAATCAACGCTGAAAGCACCAAAGATTATTTGATGCTTGATAATACCGCTGAAATTTACCCCAAAGCCATTCCCGTTGAATATCCAGTTGCTGGCGAAGCCCCATCATTGTATAAAATTGGGGTTGTAAATATTTCAGATGCTAATACGCAATGGATGAAAATTCCAACGGATGTTGTTTTAGGAAGTTATGTTCCTCGAATGGAGTGGACAAACAATACCGACCAAGTGATTATTCAACACCTCAATCGTAAACAAAATGAAAGCAATATTATGCTTTGTGATGCTAATTCGGGCGATGTGAAAACTATTTTCACGGAAAAAGATGATGCTTGGATTGATACATTGCCGCTTTGGGATGAAGATTACGCCAATGGTGGTTGGGATTGGTTAAACAATGGCAAGGACTTTTTATGGGCAAGTGAAAAAGATGGTTGGCGACATCTTTACAGCATTAGTTTGGATGGAAAGACCGTAAAACTCATCACCAAAGGCGAGTTTGATGTGATGGAAATTGATGTCATAGACCAGACAAATGGCTATATTTATTTCCATGCTTCGCCAATGAATGCTACTCAAAAATATCTTTATCGAACAAAATTAGATGGAAGTGGTATTGCTGAACGCATTTCTCCTGAAAATCAAATAGGTACTCATATATATACCCTTTCGCCAAATGCTCTTTTTGCGGAGCATAGATTTTCAAATTATTTTACACCAACTATCCGTGAATGGATTTCATTGCCAAACCACAAAGGGCTGAATAGTAATGTTGTTGATGATGCCATTGCTAAAAGCGATAATTCTAAGTCTAACATAGAGTTTATGACTATTAAAACCGAAGAGGGTATTTCGATGGATGCTTGGGTAGTGAAACCGCTTAATTTTGATAAAACTAAAAAATACCCCGTAATATTTTATGTTTACACCGAACCGTGGGGGCAAAATGTGAGAGATGCCTTTAATGCAACCAATAATTTTTTATACAAAGGTAATTTGGCAAAAGATGGGTATGTGTATGTCTCAATTGACAATCGTGGAACGCCTTGCCCAAAGGGACGGGCTTGGCGTAAGAGTGTTTATCGAAAAATTGGACAGCTTAATATTAAAGACCAAGCAATGGCAGCCAAAGAAGTTTTGAAATGGTCGTATGTTGATTCCAGCCGAGTGGCGGTTTGGGGTTGGAGTGGTGGTGGTACTGCCACACTCAATTTAATGTTTCAATACCCCGAAATCTATAAAACAGGAATTGCTATTGCGGCAGTTGGTAATCAACTAACTTACGATAATATCTATCAAGAGCGTTATATGGGTTTGCCCCAAGAAAATAAGGAGGATTTTGTGAAAGGTTCACCTATTACTCATACAAAAGGCTTGAAAGGCAATCTTTTATACATACATGGCACGGGTGATGACAACGTGCATTACAATAATTCTGAAATGCTCATCAATGAATTAATTAAAAATAAAAAGCAATTTCAGATGATGGCGTACCCCAACCGTTCACACCGAATTTCGGAGGGGGAAGGGACCTTTGAGCATCTTTCAAATTTATTCACCAATTATCTAAAACAAAATTGCCCTCCTGGTGGACGGTAAAATAATTATCATTTTCGTTTATTTTTTTTGAACACAAGAAATTTGTCTTGTTTTTATGGACAAAAGTCTATTTCTTTGTGATAGACTTTAATAAACAACAAAGTTCCGAACATCAAATTACAATCATCAAAAACGAAATGAATATGGAAGTACACGAAGAAGCCGCAATTTATGCCAAATATGCCCCACAGATTAAGGGGAATATTTCTATTGTCCTTAACGCCCGTAAAGGATTGAGTTCTACTATTTTATACGATATTATTTTATTGACAGGTTTCAAAAAGGAGCAAATTGCTACCCTTTTCAATACTTCTGCCAAAACAATAACTCGTTATACGCAAGACGGCAAAACCTTGGATATAGTCAGTAGCGAACACGCTTTAAAACTAATTGCTTTGTTCAAAAAGGGGAATGAAATCTTTGGCGAAATAGAAGCCTTCCGCAGATGGATTATGAAACCTGCGTATGGTTTGGGTTGGGAAGTCCCCGCTGAATTGATGGAAACATCGGGCGGAATTGAGTTGATTATGGAGGAATTGTACAGAATTGAATTTGGAGCAACGGCTTAATTTATGCAGGTATATAGAATCACAACTGAGAAATGGGCAGGAAATATGCGTGGATCAGGGTATGCTGCAAGATGGAATTCAAATGGCATTTTTATTGCCTACACCGCTTCATCAAGAGCTTTGGCTTGTTTGGAAATGGTTGTTCACTTAAATTCCGATAGATTAAAAAGTGAGTTCAGAATGTCGGTGGTAGAAATTCCAGAAGGGGTTAATGTTACGAAAATAAATATCGAAGACCTTCCCGAAGCCTGGACATACCACGATGGTTATCAAGTGTGTCAAGAAATTGGAGATAATTGGATTCAAGAATTTGAAACTTGTGTACTTCAAGTTCCTTCAGCAGTTATTAAACACGAATTTAATTACCTTATCAATCCCCAGCATCCCGATTTTACAAAATTAAAAATTATAGAAATTGAAGATTTTGAATTTGATTTACGAATAAAAAGTAGCTAAAAATAAAGGGTTGCCCATTTGATTAGGTAACCCTTTTATTATTTTGAAAACCCAAATCGCCTATTCCATAATTTCAAAACTTTAGTTTTAACAAGTTATCCCACAGTAAAATTATACTTTTTGGTAATGCTATACAGTATTTTTTAGCTTGTACTGTATGCGTTATAGTACAGTTTTTGTTAGATATGCGCCTCTTTTTTTAAGGTAATTAATGAGTTTTTTAATAAAGTTTTTTAAAAAATAAATCCTTTTTAAATTCCGATTAAATAAAAAATAATTGGAATTTAACTCAAAAAAATACTCAAAAATTCTGAATTATTAAAAAAAAATTAAATCCAAAAATATTAAAAAATAAATAAATTATTTTTCTTGTGTAAAAAAAACATGATTCGTAATCTTACATCATTGATTATCAGTACGTTTAAAAATAGTTTTTTCATTTAACCCATTAATTCAATGAAAAGAACTGTCTTAATTTTGAGTCTGTCTGTCCTTTCTTTGATTTATGGTAAACAAGACCCAAACATTCGTTCACGAGTTCACAATGACTATTTACCCCCGTCAGTTGTAAACCAAAAAATCACTTCTCACAAGGATACCTCGCTTGTTCAACTGCGAAATGCAGGAATGTCTCAAATGAAATTTATTCATTTACAAAATACGTTAGGTAAGATTGATGTTGGAACTTACGCTATTGAGGGCAACACGCAAATTGTGCTGATTGAAACCTTTAACCACAATATCAATGTGAAAGGTTACAATAAAATGATTGATAATTTTAATTCGTTGTATTCAACTGACAACGAAGCTCTGATGAGAAATTATCAAGATTATGCCGACCGAAGCTGTCAGAAAATTTATGGTTGCGTAGGTTCAGAAGTAAATGCTGACTACGATTGGAAGATAATAAAATTTTTACCGAATCCCGAAAAATGCGACCTTGAACCCACAATTACCATGAGTAATGTGATGTTGTATAAATAAGGCGGAGGTGTGTTGGCTGAGAAATTAAACTTACGAACTCAACCAACATCAAAGAAAAACAAAGTAAGGATTATACAAAAAGAGCCTTCCGTCTGGGAGGCTTCTTTTTTTTAGTGCAATACCTTAAAAGTCATTTCCCGCAAAGCATCACCATCGCTCAACGAACCACTTTCAACGCCCTTTGATTTCAAATCTAACTTCTTAATTTCGCCAATAATTTGCACAACCTTCGCCAAAGGATAATTTCTAACTGCCAAGGCATAATCTTTCGTGAAGAATGGATTTACACCCAAAACTGTTGCTAAATTGCGTTCAGACTTATCGGGTGTAGCATGAGTTAGTAAAACCTTTGAAAAGAAATTGAACAATAAAATCACGATGGGAGCAAGGGGATTATCTTTGGGATTAGCCGCAAAGAAATTTACAATTTGATTTGCTCGTAAAACATCTTTATTAATAATAGCTTTCTGAAATTCAAAATAATTGTATTCTTTACTGATTCCCACGTATTTTTCAACGGCTTCGGCATTGATTTCTTCGCCAATTTTGAGGTTAATAATAATTTTATCAATCTCCGAAGCCAAGCGTTTCAAATCACTTCCAACGTTTTCGCAAAGCATCTCAATAGCTTTTCTACTAATCTTTTGTCCCGCTTCGTGGCAATATTCTAAAATCCAATCGGGAATTTTATTGTCATAAAACTTCTTGGAAGGCATCATTACACCCGCTTTATCAAACGCCTTCACCCATGCCTTACGTTCATCGGCGGCAGTTTTAAAAACCAATACTAAAATGGTGGAAGATAAAGGATTTTTGGTATAATTTTCCAAAGCCACTTGCATTTCCTTTTGTTCAAGTCCTTGCAGTTGCTGGGCTTCTTTAACTAAAATTAATTGCCTATCCGCCATCATCGGAAATCTTTTGGCGTGCGACAATAGAGCGGGTATCGTTAAATCTTTTCCAAAGAAAACAAACTGATTAAAACTCCTATCGCTAAGCGAAAGGGCATTATCTTCTATATAATCAGCTACTTTATCTAAATAAAAAGGTTCGTCCCCGTGTAAAAGATACAGGGGCGAATAGATTTTTTTCTTTAAATCTTTTAAGACTTCGGTTGCGGTTTTAGACATAAATCTTTACAAATTCTTGACAATGATTAATTAATTGAGGAAAGAAAACATTAAATTCGGCTTCGTACAGTAAATAATCCTGTTTTAAATCCTCCGTAGCATTCTCAATTCCTGACTGAAAACTTAGCCGTTTTGAAATTCCTTGCAAAGCCCATTCTATACCCTTATATTGTTGATAACCCACAAACCAATTTCGCCTAACCATTGATTCAATCATCCGTTCCATAGCCTCTGGAATGTCATTTTTACGATTTTCTAATAAATTATAAAAATTCTGACTGTATTCTTCCAATGAAACATCTGAATATTGAGCAAAGTTTTTTGCTAAAATGTGGTCATAAAACATATCAACTGCGATGCCCGAAAATTTGTGATATTTAGGTTGCAAACGGTCAATACTTCGGCGAACGATAGGATGGGAATCTGTGAAAAAGTCAATTTCACGGTGCAAAGCCATTCCTCTAATAATACCCTCAGAATATTGGGAATTAGACAATTTATTTAATCGTCCTTTGACGAAATCGCCGAGAAAATTTCCAATTTTAAGGTCGTCATCATCGCCTGAAAGATATGTATGTGCTAAGAAATTCAAATTACGTAGTTTTAAGTTGGCTTGGAACATAAAGTTAAGAAAAAACTGTTACCTTTTTAGGAGATATGTTTATCTTCGTAACAACAATTTAAAAACTTAGCATAATGCAAATTACGGATGGAAAAGTTGTCACCTTGGGCTATGAACTAACTGTGACGGATGCCGATGGGCAAAAAGAATTAATTGAAACGGTGGAACAAGACGACCCAATGTCGTTTATTCAAGGCATGAGTGGCTTGCCAGAAGCCTTTGAAACCAATATAGAAGGACTTTCAGTGGGGGATAATTTTGAATTTGCCATTCCTGCCGAAGACGGATATGGAGAATATGACCATGCCGCCATCGTGGAATTACCAAAAGATATTTTTAAAGTAGATGGCGAATTTGTGGAGGAAATGTTGGAAGTTGGAAACTACTTGCCCATGACTGACGACAAAGGCGAACAATTAAATGGCAGAGTTTTAGCCGTTGAAGAAGATTTTGTAAGAATGGATTTCAACCATCCTTTGGCAGATAAAGAAATGTTTTTTAAAGGAACAATTTTAGGAATTAGGGACGCTACAACCTCAGAACTTGAACATGGTCACGTACACGGAGATGGTGGCGTGCATCATTAATGGAGTTTATGAGTTTAAAGTTTAGGAGTTGAGAAGTCGTACTCCTAAACTTTTAACTCATAAACTTTTAACTCATAACCTTATTAACTTAATATGAAACCAGCCTTTGATGATATTTTTATGGACTTGGCAGTAAACCTTGCCAAGCGTTCACACTGTATAAAAGCCCAAGTTGGGGCAGTGCTTACCAAAGACACCCGCATTATTTCTATTGGCTACAATGGTCCACCCGCTGGGACACACAATTGCGATGAAGAATTTCCGATTGATGGTTGCGAAAGAGACTCAAAAGGCAGTTGTTCCTTAGCCCTTCATGCCGAACAAAATGCTATTCTATATGCCGTAAAAAATGGTTCGAGTATTGAAGGTTCAACCATTTACGTTACGCTCTCCCCATGTATTGCCTGTGCCAGAATCATTTATAGCATGAAAATCTCAAAAGTTATTTTCCTACATTCGTATGCGGAATATAAAAAAATTGAGAAAGATGAAGGGGTGGAATTTTTGAGGAAATTTGGTGTTGAGGTGGTGAGGTATAAGGCTATGGATTTAGAATTGGGAGAAATTTTAGTCTGAATTTGGATTCGTTGGATTCGCAGGATTTTTAGGATTCTATCCCGTAAAATTATCCAAAAAATCCCCAAATCCAACGAATCCAAATTCAGACATTACCTTCTACCCACATATCCCAATTGTTCATCTTCATCCTCAAAAACCAACTCCGCATCTTTTTCCCAAATTTCCATTTCACAAGGCTTGCAGTTGAATTTCAATTTGTATTCATTTTCACCGTGTTTTAGGGTTAGGGGTTCTACTAATTTTTCGCCCATCGTATCTCGTTGGAATCTGGCACATTTACCTAATTCGTATTTTACACAATATTTGGTCGTCATTACTCTGGCTTTCCCTGGGTCCCATTGCAATTCAAAGGCTTTTTCAATCTCGGTCACCCCATGTCTTTTGTAAAATGCTCTTGCCATTTTGTTGGAAACATTATACATAAAATCTAATTGCTTAACTGGATAATCATGGTCAGTTTTTACAATTTGAAACTCTTCTCGGTGATATTCTTTTACTCGAATATCAATCAATTGTTCCAAAACCTCTCTTCTTATCTCATTTACTTTTGATATTGGCAAAAACCAATTCTCTGTAAATTCCACTTCAAGATTATTAACAATAAAGGGTGTATTGCCAGTTTTGGAAAGATTCTTTTTAATATTTGGAATAACCGAATCCTGACTTTTCGCTAATTCCTTAGCGATTTGCAAACTTTGAACGCTTTTATGTCCGTCTTCATCTACTCCCAATAATTGAAAACCATCTTGCGTTTCTGTGAAATGTAACGAAACCCCAATTTTACGAACAACACTGTTTTCTTGCTCCACCATTTTATTAAATTCGGCATCCGAATTTCTATAAATAACTGTCCCAATCGGCAATGACTTGAAGGAGTTTGGTACAATAACATCGTTCACAATGATATTTATCTGCACGCCGTCCGCTTCATTATTTTCGTTAATAAAAAATAGTCCATCACCATTATTTAGTTTCTCATAATTTTCAATTACATAGCCATTTGCCTTGATTTCAAGCAATTTCCCAATCAATTGTCCTTGTGACTTTGGACTTTCCCAATTCCCAATCCTTTCTTTACGTTTATTGACAAAATAGTCGGTATATCCTCTATTAAAACTTCTATCCATTTCTGGCTCAAAATTATAGAACGTTCTACCCGAAGAAGCCTTCTGAAAACTATCGTTATTTTCTAAAAACGCATCCAAACGTTTCCTCAAATAGGATGTATTATTTTTCACATAAACCATATCTTTCAAACGTCCTTCTATTTTAAAAGAAGTAATTCCCGCTTCAATTAGATTGGGCAATTGGTCGCTTAGGTCTAAATCTTTAATGGATAATAAATGACTATTCGCAATCAAAGTTTTGCCCGTGCCATCCGTTAAATTGTAAGGAAGACGACAATTTTGAGCACACGAGCCTCGGTTGGCACTTCGCTCACCGCCCGCAATACTCATATAGCAATTGCCACTAAAAGACACGCACAAAGCCCCCGAAACGAAGAATTCTAATTCTACATCGGTAGTTTCGCTTATTTCTTTTATTTGGTCTAAGTTCAATTCTCTTGCTAAAACCACCCGTTTCATCCCCGCATCTTTCAAGAACTTGACGTGTTTTGCATCTCTGTTGTTGGCTTGGGTGCTGGCATGAATGACAATTGGGGGCAAATCCATTTCCATAATTGCCATATCTTGAATGATAAGAGCATCCACTCCAATATCGTACAATTGATAAATTAGCTTTTTGCACATTTCCAGTTCATTATCGTACAAAATGGTATTGATAACCACAAAAACTTGTGCCTTGAACAAATGAGCATAACGAACCATCTCAGCAATATCTTCAATAGAATTGGTCGCATTTGTTCTTGCTCCAAACTGGGGAGCTCCAATATATACTGCATCTGCCCCAGCATTTATGGCAGCCATTCCTTGAATCAAGTTTTTGGCAGGAGCAAGAATTTCAATTTTCTTTTTCATTTGATGATTGATTGTAATTGGGTGCAAAATTACGGAATTTTGAGCGAAAATTGGGATGTGGGTGAAATTAGGGGTTGAGACTTCGGGAAATATAGATTTTACGTTGAAAAGGCAGTTTTAGTTAAATAAGATTTTAAATACAAAGGTTTCTTTTTAATGAAACTTTGTATCTTTATATAAAGGGATTTCATAAAAGTAATTGATTGATTATCAGTATCTTATGTATTTTTCTTACGAATTTAAAGAGCCTTAGGCTCGGTTCTCTTGCAGCCATGGGGCGGATTGCCGAAGCAATTTAACCCGTGAAAATGGACAAAACATGAATTTTATACGAAATCCGTGGATTAAAATCCACGGCTACAAGAGAATCGAGCCTACGGCTCTTTTTAGGACGCTTTTCTTAATCATGATTCTGTTTTTATTAAAATGCCCTTAATCTTCATAAAAATGACCACTTTCCAGAAAATGAAATTATTAAAGCAAAGCAACAAAGAATTAATTATTTTGAAGAAAAAGAAGAATTTAAAAAGAAAAAGAAATGAAAACATACACATTAGACGAAGCCCAAGACAAAATCATTGGAATAATTGGCACTCCCGACCGTGACGCATTTGAATATGAATTACAAATGGACTTGATTGGAAAAGCCATAAAACAGACTCGGCAAGAACGACATTTAACACAGGAAGAGTTAGGGAAACTTATCGGTGTGCAAAAGGCTCAGATTTCAAGGATTGAATCAAATGCCAGTAATGTAACAATTGACACTTTGATGCGAGTTTTTACAGCATTGAAAGCAAAAGTGAAATTACAAATCGAGTTGCCGAATTTGAATATTAGTGTTGTGAGATGATTGAAATCATAATACAAAAAAAAACGCCAATCAAAACAATTGATTGGCGTTCCCTTTATAAACTCAAAAAATCTATCCCAAATAAGTCTTCAAAGCCTTGCTTCTTGATGTATGTCTCAAACGACGAATGGCTTTTTCTTTGATTTGACGTACACGCTCACGAGTAAGATTGAATTTTTCTCCAATTTCTTCCAACGTCATAGCGTGTTCTCCGTTCAAGCCAAAATATAACGTAACAACATCCGCTTCACGCTGCGTCAAAGTTGATAAGGCTCTTTGAACTTCTCTACGCAATGAATCATTAATCAAACCTGAATCGGGTTTGTCTTCTCCGTCATTTTCCAAAACGTCCAATAAAGAGTTTTCTTCTCCTTGCACAAAAGGAGCATCCATTGATACGTGACGACCCGAGATTTTCAAGGTATCAACCACTTCACCCGTTGAAATCTCCAATACTTCGGCTAATTCTTCAGGGGTTGGTTCACGCTCAAATTTTTGCTCTAATTCTGAAAATGTCTTCGAGATTTTATTCAACGAACCCACACGGTTCAAGGGCAAACGAACAATACGAGATTGTTCCGCCAACGCCTGCAAGATTGATTGACGAATCCACCAAACGGCATACGAAATAAATTTAAAACCACGAGTTTCATCAAAACGTTGAGCCGCTTTGATAAGTCCTAAGTTTCCTTCATTGATAAGATCTCCGAGGCTAAGTCCTTGATTTTGATACTGTTTGGCTACTGAAACCACAAAACGAAGGTTCGCTTTGGTTAATCTTTCCAAAGAAAGCTGGTCTCCATCACGTATTTTTTGAGCTAAAATAACTTCCTCTTCGGGCGTTAGCAAATCCACCTTACCAATTTCTTGCAAATACTTATCAAGTGATTGACTTTCTCGGTTCGTAATTTGCTTACTAATTTTTAGCTGTCTCATGTTCTATAAGTGATAATTTAAAATGGTTAACAAACCTTAATTATGGAAAAAACCAAATGATTATTTAAGCACATTCGTCTATTTATAATCATTTGGTATGGAATATCTAAATTTTATGTTTTGTACCTAATAGTAGAAGTAAATTTTACCATTAAAATACTTAGTCCACAAATTAATAACGTAATAAAACGTTTCTTTGTTCTATGCCCTCTCTGGTTTAGGCAAAAGAACCTTTCTTGACAAGCGGAATTTACCAGTTTTCTTATCCACTTCAATCAATTGGACTTTTACTTTCTCGCCAATTGTAAGAACTCCCTCAACGGTTTCTAACCGTTCCCATTTAATTTCAGAAATGTGTAATAAACCATCTTTACCAGGTAAAAATTCGACAAAAGCACCAAATGGCATGATTGATTTCACTACGCCATCATAGATTTCGCCTTCTTCTGGAATCATTACGATACCTTTAATCATTGCCACCGCTTTGTCCATTGACTCTTTATTGGCAGAGAAAACCGATACATAACCACCATCTGGTTTTTCTTCAATCGTAACCGTAGCTCCTGATTGTTTTTGAATATCTTGAACAACTTTTCCTCCTGGTCCGATTACTGAACCAATTTGGTCTTTCATAATCTTGATAACCGTTGCACGTGGTGTATGAGGTTTCAATTCGGCTCTTGGCGTGGCAATTACCTTTTTCATTTCACCCAAAATATGCAAACGTCCTTGTTTCGCTTGATTCAAGGCTTCCACTAATACTTCGTAAGAAAGTCCATCAACTTTGATGTCCATTTGACACGCCGTAATACCTTTTTCTGTACCAGTTACCTTGAAATCCATATCTCCCAAATGATCTTCATCACCCAAAATATCAGATAAAACAGCATATTTACCCGTTTTAGGGTCAGAAATCAATCCCATTGCAATACCAGAAACGGGAGCGGATATTTTGATACCTGCATCCATCAACGCCAATGTTCCTGCACAAACCGTTGCCATTGAAGACGAACCATTTGATTCTAAAATATCAGAAACAATACGGATGGTATATGGATTATCAACATCAGCAGGTAACACTTTCTTCAAAGCACGCATTGCCAAATTACCGTGTCCCACTTCTCTACGACCTGGTGCTCTATTAGGTTTTACTTCACCCGTTGAGAAACCTGGGAAATTATAGTGCAAAAGGAAACGATTATAACCCGAAACCATTACTTGATCAACAATTTGCTCGTCCATTTTCGTACCCAATGTTACGGTAGTCAATGATTGCGTTTCGCCACGAGTAAATACTGCCGAACCGTGCGGAGAAGGTAAATAATCAACTTCACAAGTAATTTGACGAATCTCATCTAATTTACGACCATCCAAACGGAAACGTTCAGTGATAACCATTTGACGAACCGCTTCTTTCTCAATATCGTGGAAATAAACTTTCGCTAAGGTTTTATTTACCGTAGAATCTTCTGGTAACGCATCAAAATATTCCGCTTCAACGGCTTTGAATGATTCTCTACGACCACTTTTACTTGGGTTTGCCATCTTAGCAACTTCGTAAAATTTGTCATAATAACCAGCCCAAAGCGTTTTCTTTAATTCTTCATCGTGCGTTTCGTGAGAATAAGCACGCTTTTCAGTTTTACCAGCCATCACGGTCAATTCCACCAAAGCCGCACATTGCACTTTGATTGCTTCATGAGCCAAACGCAAGGCAGTAAGCATATCTTCTTCCGAACATTCCATCATTTCGCCCTCAACCATCAAAATATCGTTGGCATTGGCGGCAACCAAAATCTCTAATTCAGCACTTTCAATCAAGTTATAAGCGGGATTTACCACAAACTCACCTTTGATTTTAGCAACACGAACCTCTGAAATTGGTCCATTGAAAGGAATATCCGAAACAGCCAAAGCGGCAGCGGCAGCTAAACCAGCAAAGGCATCGGGGGCAACGCTTTCATCTGCCGAAATCAATTGGATAGCCACTTGGGTATCTGCGTGATAATCAGAAGGGAAAGTTGGGCGTAAAGCTCTGTCCACTAAGCGACTCACTAAAACTTCAAAATCTGAAAGTCTTAATTCACGACGCATGAAACTGCCTGGAATTTTTCCAGAAGCTCCAAATTTCTCTTGATAATCTACTGAAAGAGGTAGAAAATCTACTCCTTCTTTGGCAAAATTCGATGAAACCACCGTTGCCAATAACATCATGTTTCCGCTTCTCACGACCACAGAACCATCCGCCTGTTTTGCGAGTTTGCCCGTTTCGATGGTAACTTTTTTACCATCGGGCATTGTTATTTCTTTTGTAATTATATTAAAAGCCATATTTTTTGTTTTTACCTTTTTATGATAGTAATCCGTTCTGAGTACAAGGTATTAAGTAAAAGTTCATAATACTTGTTACAAAATCGTTCAATTATTAATCAAAAAAGGATTTTGTTGGATTTTTGTTGATTCCTTTCATCGTCATTCGTTTCAATTTTTGTTATCGTTTAGAGAATTTTGGAATGACGATAATTTTGAAATAACGGGTATCCAAGGAGGAGAAATAAAAGTAGGCAGTCATGAAAACTGCCTACCCAAATACTATTTTCTAATGCCGAGTTCAGCAATGATAGCACGGTAACGAGAGATTTCTGTTTTGGTTAAATAATCCAACAACGCTCTACGCTTTCCTACTAATTTCAAGAGTCCCAAACGAGTGGAGTGGTCTTTCTTGTTTTTCTTTAAATGTTCTGTCAAATGAGAGATTCTGAACGTGAATAACGCTATTTGCGACTCAGCAGAACCAGTATCAATTTTTGACTTCTCATGTCCACGAGATTCGAAAATCCCTTGTTTTACTTCCGAAGTTAAATACATCTTCAACCAGTTTAAATTGTTAATAAATATGAAAACGTGCAAAATTACCGTTTTTAATCGGTATTAGCAAGTCTGATTGCCTTTTTATTCAAAAACCGTAAGCCCAATTTAGAGTTTATAACTTTATCCTTCAAACGGTTAAAAATGATTATGTAATTATCCGCCTCAAAGAGTCGAGAATCGTTTTGGGCCTTTTTTAAGAAATATAATCCAATTAGAAATAATACCACATTAGAAATCCATGCCCCAATTTGCACGATTAAACGACTTTCCTTTGCCGCCTTCTCGCCCTGTTGCGTCATAACGTACATGAGGATGAAAAACACGATTGCCACCACCACGGGCAAACCGAATCCCCCTTTTTTAATAATTCCACCCAAAGGAGCTCCAATCAAAAACATCACAAAAACCGCAATCGCACTGGTAAATTTACGATGCCATTCCAAATCAGTTTTGTCATAATCTTCCTCCTTTGATAGTAGTGCAGTATTATTGGACTCCACGGAAGAAGATACCGTATTCGCCTGTGAGATGGCATAATCTATATTTTGCGTACCGTAATGAACCAGTTTAGTGTTCTTTTTAATTAACGAATTAATCCATCTGGTGTCTTTATTTTTAAGTAAAACTTGACCCACTTTTGAATCTTTAGCAATGTATTTATTTTCGTACAAATAATAATTTGGAACAGTCTGAAGAAAACTCTCTTGAATCTGTTTGTAAGACTTTTTCATTGAGTCAGAATCGTAGCCTAATTGCCTGATTCCCCGCATCATTTGGTGGTGAGCAAATTGGTCTTCTTCGGTTTTGTGCATATCAAAAGCCGATAAACTCATGATAACTTTATTCTGTCTGAATCCATTGGTGGACAAATCGGTTTGATTGGAATTACTGGTTTTATCAGCATCTTCCATGTAATCGTTACCGTTAAATAATTCAAAAACCAGATACTGTTTGTTCATGATGGTGTACATGAGGGCGGAATCCGCAATTGTTACGTGGCGGTCGCCGTCATTTTTGGTGTGGTCGAAAATGACGATATTTTTGAGCGTTTTATTATCAGGATATTTTTTTGAAATCTTGATACTGTATCCTGGTAAATCATTATAAAAAATACCTTCTTTAATATTCAGCGTAGTTTTAGTTGTTTTTATATCGTATAATAAACTATATCCTTTAAGATTTGCCCAAGGAAGTGCGATATTATTAAACCAAAAAGTAAAAATGGTAATAACAGTTGCTACCACAAACATCGGTAACATGGTTCTCGTAATGGAAATACCAGCACTTTTCAAGGCAGTTAGTTCAAAATATTCGCCCAAATTTCCATAAGTCATTAAGGATGATAACAACATGGCAAGCGGCAAAGCAATTGGAACTGTAATGAGACTGAAATAAAAGAAGAGTTTTAAATATAATTCGAGACCCAAATCTTTGCCAAAAAGATCAGCGAAATAGGTAACAATTAATCGCATCAAGAAAATAAATATCACTACTGCCAATGTAGTAATAAATGGTTTCCAGAAGGATAAGAGAATTAGTTTATCAATTTTTTTAATCATTTTCAGTATGGAGTAATGAGTGTTTTGGTATTGAGTAAACTATATACCCCTTAACAAATAAAATGCTCGTGAATCGGTTAGAGACACGAGCATTGTCGTTCTTTGTATTAGAACGTAAAATTACCAATAATGATTTGATGTAAGATTCGGTTTAAGAAAATTTAAGAGTTCTTCTATTTAATTACCAACAATTTCTTTTAGTTTGTAAATCAAATCTTCCCACAATTCATTTAATTCATCATCGTCAGTATTGCTTGAATAATCAATTACTTTCAAATACGTTGAACCTGTCAAATCACTAACATCCAACTTGAATTCTAAATAATTATGGTCTTTTTCTTCTTGATTGGCAGGAAGAAAATCAAATTTGGCTGATTTCTGTAATCTTAATTGTGATAATTTGGCCACGTGGCTTTCGCCATCCCACATAAAATCAAAGGTTGTACTATCCTTTAAAATTACTTTTTCAGCGAACCACTGTTGCAAGCCCGATGCTGAACTAAAATAAGGAAATAAGACCTTTGGAGAGGCTCTTAATTCAAACTCTGCCGTAAATTTATGTTTGTTCATTTTCCAACCACATTTAGGATATGACATTTTCAATCGAAAAAATCATACGGTAACATATTTCTGAATTTCTACATTGGCAAAGTTATCAATGTTAAACTCATTCGCAAGTTTTTTTTAAATTATTATCAAAAAAAGACTATAACAAAATGCTTTTATCCTGATTTTCAGGACTTTAATCCTTAGAATAATTTAATTTAAGGTCGGATAAAACAATCATCAAGGTGGGTGCTTAATCGACTGACAATCAGTTGATAAGCAATTATTTTCAAATAAAATGACAAAATGACTTGTCTTGAAATATTAAAATTCTTAATTTTGCAACATATTAATACTGCGGGATAGCTCAGATGGTTAGAGCGTAGGATTCATAACCCTAAGGTCGGCAGTTCGATCCTGCTTCCCGCAACTAAAAAAAAGCGTCATTGAGATTTTCTCATTAACGCTTTTTTTGTGCTATCTCAAATCTAATCTCACCACATTTTCCACATGATGCGTTTGTGGGAACATATCTACGGGCTGAACGGCGGTAACGGCATATTTTTCGTCTAAAAGTGCCAAATCTCTTGCTTGGGTTGCAGGGTTGCAACTTACATACACAATGCGTTTTGGGGCGGCTTCGAGTAATGTTCTCACCACAGGTTCATCCATTCCTGCCCTTGGTGGGTCAGTAATAACAGTATCTGGTCGTCCGTGTTTACTCACAAAATCGTAACTCAATAGTTTACGCATATCGCCCGCATAAAACTCAGTATTGGTGATATTATTGATTTGTGAATTCACTTTGGCATCCTCGATTGCCATTTCTACATATTCTAAACCAATAACCTTTTTGGCTTGTTTTGCTACGAAATTAGCGATTGTTCCCGTGCCTGTATAAAGGTCATAAACTAACTCATCTCCTTGTAAATCGGCATATTCACGGGTAATTTTGTATAATTCAAAAGCCTGTTTTGAATTAGTTTGGAAGAAAGATTTTGGTCCAACTCTGAATTTTAGAGGTACTCCGTCCAAATCCTCCATTTCCTCCTCAATGTATGGTAAACCTCTGAAATTGACAATTTCTAAATCGAAGAATGTGTCGTTTCCTTTGGTATTAATCACGTAATTTAAGGATGTAATTTCGGGAAATTTCTCGGCAACAAAGTTCATTACTAAGTCAATATCTTCGGGTTGGCAGTAGGCAAATTGGACAATTACCATCAAATCACCCGTGTTGGCAGTACGAATAATTAGGTTTCTCATGGCACCTTTTTCTTGACGAACTTGCTCGTAATATTCAAGATTATGCTCTTGCGTAAAATCTCTAATCGCTAAACGGATGGCATTTGATGGGTCTGGTTGGAGATAACAATGGTCGATGTCTAAAATTTTATCGTAACGTTTTGGCACGTGAAAACCCAGAGCTGAACGAGTAAACTCTTGTTCCGAATCAATTTGTTCTTGGGTTAGCCAACGATTTTGAGAAAAGGTATATTCTAATTTATTTCGATAATAAAATTGTTCTGATGAGGGGAAAATGGGTTTTATTTCGGGCAATCTCACCTTAGCAATTCGTTCCAAAGCATCAACGACTTGGCGGGTTTTGAAATCTAATTGTACTTGGTAATCAATGTGTTGCCACTTACAACCACCACAAACGCCAAAGTGTGAGCAAGTAATTTTTGTTCTAAATTTAGAATCGGGACGAATATTCATCGCCACCGCTTCCATGTAGCTACTTTTAGATTTAGTTACCCGTAAATCGGCATAATCGCCTGGTGCAACGGGTCCTTCGATGAAGACTACTTTGTCATTAATCCGACTTAAACATTTTGCATCCGAAGCAAAATCTTCCACTAAAACATTTTCAAAAATGATATTCTCTTTATTTTTCTTTCTCATTAGAAATTTGCTCTCCGTATGACAAACCCAATAGTTATCGGTAGTCTTTTAATATTTGTTAAGTAAAAGACAAAATTATGAAAACTATGGTTGAGTTGGCTATGAAGCTGTTTAAACTTTCCGTTTCGGATAAAACTAAGTCTTTTTAAACCTTATTCATCAAAATTTACTCACCGTAGTTGTGCTATGCAGTTCCACTGGGGCTTCAAATTTCAAGAAATAGGATTCAAAAATATAATATTTTAATTCCATAAACGGAAAGTTCAAACAGATTCAATGGTTTTAGGAATAATACAAATTTTAAAAATCAACTTCCTTTTCGGGGTCAATCACAAACCACAACAGACAACCTAAAAACAGCAAAGTGGCAATCATGTACAATGGGTAATTGAAATTATTGGTTAATTTAACAATGTAGCCAAACAGAACGCCCAAGAAAACGGCTCCCATCTGCCCCACCATGTTCATAGCTCCCGATACTAAGCCCGATTTGCTTTTACCAATATCAATGCAAACTGCAAAAGCAATTGGCAACGTTAAATCCTTGAAACCCATGCCAATCGCCAATAAATAAGCGGCAGTTTGATTATCTTCCGTGGAGGCTGCCAACATTATAATTACACTCGAAATGCCCATTCCTGCCACGCCAACGGCTCTTCTGCCAAATTTGAGTCCATATTTTTTGGAAAGCCAATCGCTTAAATATCCCCCCGTGAAACACCCAATTGCTCCCAAGACAAAAGGCAATGTAGCGAATAATTGCATTTGGCTTTTATCAAAATGCCTGCCTTCTTTTAAGTAAGTTGGAAGCCATCCCGTGAAAAAATACGCTCCATACATAAAGAAATGAAACATCAACATCAAAGCCCACATATTTCGGTTTTGCAATAGTTTTTTCCAAGGAATGTGATGATTGGATTCTTTAAATCGTCTATTGGATTCAATAAGATTTAATTCTTCGGGTGAAATATTTTTTTCTTCGTGCGGAAAATCTCGAAAGCCCCAGTACCAAATTCCTGCCCAAATTAATCCTAAAATTGCCATCGCATAAAACGAAAATCGCCAGCCAAAATGGGAAGCAATTGGAATGATAATCCAAGGGGCAAACGCTCCACCAATTCGACCCGCCGCCCAGATAAAAGCCTGAGCCTTACCTACTTCATATTTTGGAAACCATCGAGAAACAACAATTGAGGCATTGGGGTAGGCTCCAGCCTCGCCAGCCCCGAAAAGAAAACGAATGATTATCAGATAAAGCGAATTCATTGCTGTACCCGTCAAAGCCGTAAAAACTGACCACCAAACTACCACACGAGTAAGCACTTTGCGTGGACCAATGCGGTCTCCTAATGCCCCCGTGGGTAATTCAAATATAGCGTAAGAGAGTGCAAAAGCACTTAATACCCATCCCCAAACATCATTCTCAATCCCCAAATCGGACTTCATATCGGAGGCTACGAGCGATATACAGGTTCGGTCTATGTAAGTAATGAGCGAAAGTGAGACCAAGAAGGATAACACTTTATTACGTTTTTGCATAGCGGTTATTTAAGGTTGTTAGTTTTGAAATTCTATAAAATAATCTTGAATAAACTTTTATGATGTAAGGAAATAATGGAATTTTGTAAAATGAAAAACAAAGTAGTCATCATCACAGGGGCATCGTCTGGAATTGGGAAAGCTCTGGCTTTTACTTTTGGGCAAGCAGGAGCAAATATAGTCATAACTGGTCGAAAAAAAGAACCACTTTTTGAAGTTAGTGAAGCATTAACAAAACAAGGAATCGATAATTTGCCGATTGTTTCAGATGTAAGCATTGAAGCCGACAATGCAGATGTAATCAATAAAACCATCGCAAAATATGGCAAAATTGACGTTTTAATAAACAATGCAGGAATTTCAATGCGTTCGATGTTTGAGGATTGTGATATGGATGTTATTAAAAAAGTAATGGATATAAATTTCTACGGAACGGTTTACGCTACAAAATATGCCTTGCCATATATTAAAGAAACGAAGGGGTCAATCGTTGGGGTTTCGTCAATTGCGGGTTATCGAGGCTTACCCGTAAGAACTGGTTATTCTGCCTCAAAGTTTGCGATGAATGGCTTTTTGGAGGCTTTGAGAACGGAACTTTTACACACGGGAGTTCATGTATTGACCGCTTGCCCAGGTTTTACGGCTTCTAATATTAGAGTTGCTTCGTTGGGTTCGGATGGCAATTCAAAAGGGGAATCCATGCGGGATGAAGGAAATATGATGTCTTCGGAGGAGGTAGCTCAACATATATTGAAGGCAGTCAAAAATCGTGATAGAGATATGGTTTTGACTTTACAAGGAAAAATGGTAGTTTTCTTAAATAAATGGCTACCTAAATTGACCGATAAATTGACTTATAATGCTTTGGCGAAGGAGAAAGATTCTCCTTTAAAGAGAGTGTGATTCGATGCGACCGTCGCTTCGGTTAATTTTTCGATGTTTGGGCAAAAAAAGAGAGGAGAATTTCTGAAATTCCCCTCTCTTTTTGTAAAAAATGCTCTTAAAATGGCACATCCTGATTGGGTGGTGTGCTGCCAAATGGATTCTGTTGAGGTGGCGGAGGTAAATTATTAATTCTACTTCCTATCGTTTTTGCCCCATTTTCAAAGGTTTGGGTGCTATCATCAATTTGGGTAAATGATTGTAATGAATCACCGCTATAGCCGCCTCCACTGTAATCTGTTGCATCCAAATCACAGTATTTTGTGTATTTTCCGATAAATCTTAATTGAACAGTATCTAAGGAACCAGCACGGTTTTTGGCAATGATTAATTCGCCCATGCCCGTTACCGAATTACCCGCATCGTCTTGCGTAATACCGTAGTATTCAGGACGATAGATAAACATTACCATATCGGCATCTTGCTCAATCGAACCAGATTCTCTTAAATCTGAAAGCTGAGGTTTCTTGTCTCCACCACGGGTTTCCACGGCTCTACTTAACTGCGAAAGGGCAATTACTGGTACGTTCAATTCCTTCGCTAATTGCTTTAATGACCTTGAAATATTGGCAATTTCCTGTTCACGGTTTCCACTGCCTTTTCCGCCCGAATCGCCCGACATTAACTGCAAATAGTCAATCACAATCATCTGAACATCGTGTTGAGCCTTTAAACGGCGTGCTTTTGCTCTTAATTCCAGAATGGAGAGTGCGGGAGTATCGTCAATAAAAATTGGAGCATTGGTCAATTTACCAATTTTGGCGTGTAATTGAGCCCATTCGTGCGGGGCAAGGTTTCCTTTACGCAATTTATCGGATTCCAATTCGGCTTCGGCAGAAATCAAACGATTTACTAACTGAATGGAAGACATTTCCAGAGAGAAAAAAGCTACGGCTTGTCCGTGGTCAACGGCGGCATTTCGACAGGCTGAGAGAATTAGGGCGGTTTTTCCCATTCCTGGCCTCGCTGCAATAATAACCAATTCAGTCTTCTGAAAACCCGAAGTAACTCTATCCAAAGCCGTAAAACCAGTCGGAACACCCGTCAGACCCTCTTTTTGGTCTTTTTTCATTTCTAATTCCACCAAAGCTGCTCGCATAATTTGCCCCATATCAGCATAATTTTTACGAATATTTCCCTCAGCAATGGCAAAAAGTTTTTGCTCCATCATATCCAAAAGCACGAATACATCGGTGGTATCTTCGTAAGCCATTTTCTGAATTTCGCCCGATAAATTAATCATTTGGCGTTTCAATGAATGTTCAACCACAATACGGGCGTGAAACTCAATATTTGCAGCAGAATTTACTCTTTGGGTCAATTCAGCCAAATATAAGGCACCGCCAACCATGTCTAATTCACCCGTCTTAATCAATTGATTTTTAACGGTTAAAAGGTCAACGGGTTCAGAATTGGCAAATAATTGGGTAATTGCCCCATAAATTCTTTGATGGGCTTCTTTATAAAATGTATCAACTTTCAGAATATCAATAACGTCTGTCAAAGCGTCCCTTTCCAACATTAAAGCACCTAAAACCGCCTCCTCCAAGTCAGTAGCTTGGGGTGGAATTTTGCCCAATCCAGTATCCAACCAACGATTTTGCGATGAAATTCGTCCCCCAGCATAAGTGCCATTTTTCTTGAAATTGTTGTTATTAGGATTCTGTTGTTCCATTGGGTTAGTCTAAAATCAATATTATTTTACAGCCGTTTTTTACACAATTTTACAAAATAAATCTTAGATTTCCCATTTGAATTTTTAACCAATTAACACAAACCACTGATTTTCAAGGAAAAAGCAATACCGCTATTTTTTATATTGTATTTCTATGCAGTTGAATGTCTTTTTTTAGTAGATTTATGGAAACATTGGCAGTCGGCTATCAGCAATTGGCTACCAAAAATTTATTACTATATTTTAACCCTTAAATCCATACAGTTTAAAGCTGACAGCCGATTGCTGACAGCCGACTGCCATAAAAACATTGACAGAAAAAGTAATCACCTTAGAGGACGTTGAGTTAGCAGGCTTTCTTGGCGTAGAAAACAGCAATATTAAAGAAGTTGCAGCGGCATTTCCGCAAAGTAAAATTATTTCACGAGGCAATGAAATCACCGTGCGTGGGTCAATCACCGATATTGTTAGAATTAACGATATTTTAGATTCATTGGTAAGACATTTTCAGCAATACGGAAAAATTTCAAAGGAACAAGTTCGTACCTACCTGACCCTCGAAAAACACCCAGAGGCAGAACCAGAAGTACATTTGAAAGAACCTGATGGAGACGTGTTATTATACGGTACGAAGGGAATTGTTATTAAAATAAAGTCGCCAAACCAAAAAAAAATGGTGGAAGCGGTGGCAGAAAATGACATCGTTTTTGCCGTGGGTCCTGCAGGTACTGGTAAGACCTATATGGCTGTGGCTTTGGCAGTTAGGGCTTTGAAAAATAAAGAAGTTAAGAAAATCGTTATCACTCGACCAGCCGTGGAAGCGGGTGAAAATTTAGGTTTTTTACCTGGTGATTTAAAGGAAAAAATTGATCCCTACCTTCGTCCTATCTATGACGCTTTGGATGATATGATTCAACCCGAAAAGTTGAAATTTTATATCGAAAATCGTATTATTGAAATTGCTCCTTTGGCATACATGAGAGGGCGGACCTTAAACAACGCCTTTATCCTGTTGGACGAAGCTCAAAATACCACTCCAATGCAAATGAAGATGTTTTTGACTCGTATGGGAATCATGTCGAAAGTCGTAATTACGGGTGATAAAACTCAGATAGATTTACCAACAAAAGTGAAATCTGGTTTGGCAGAAGCCGCCAGAATTCTGGGAGGAATCAAAGGAATTACCTTCGTGGAATTAGACGGTAAAGATGTTCTACGGCATCGTTTGGTACGTGATATTATTATGGCTTACGAAAAATCTGAGGCAGAAAAGTAATTGGATAATTATGAGTTTTGAGATATGAATTATTAGTCAAATATGAATATAACAAATATGAAAAACTTTTTTGCTTTTTGTTTACTATTAACCACAACATTTTTGCAAGCCCAAGAGCATTGTGGCTTTGGTTTGGTTGAAAAAGAAAAAGCTAAAAATCCATCTTGGTTGCGTCAAAAATCGGAATTTGAGTATCAAATACGTCAAGACATTGCAAAATCGGAAGGGGCAAATTTGAGGGTTCAGGATAAGTTATTGAAAATTCCTGTTGTGGTTCATATCATTCATAATAATCCTGCTAATATCATTGGTGGAACTAATAATGCTAACATCACGGATGAACAAATTAAGTCTCAAATAATGGCTTTGAATGAAGATTATAGACGTAAAGCAGGAACAAAAGGCTTCAATACTAATGCGGTTGGGGCAGACATGGAAATTGAGTTTGAATTGGCTAACAAAGACCCAAGTGGTAATGTCAGCACGGGGATTACAAGAACATTCGTTGATAAAGTATCATGGGATTTTTTAGGAGATAGTAAAATCATAGCCAATAAAATTCGTTGGGATTATGAAAAATATCTAAATATTTGGGTTATGAAAAGCGATGGCAGGACAATTGGATATTCTGGTTTTCCTTACGATAGTAAATTAATTGGCTTAGGTTCTACCGCACAGGATATTTTAGACCAAAATGTTTTTGACGGAGTTATTGCTGATTATAGAAATTTTGGAACTTGCTGTGCGGTTACGGGAACAACTTACAATTTCGGAAGAACCACAACTCATGAAATAGGACATTATTTAGGTTTATTACATCCCAACGGAGATGAGAATTGTGGAACGGATTATTGTGATGATACGCCCCAAATTGAAGGTTTAAATAATAGTACCTCTTGTCCAATTTTAACTTCAACTTGTAGTGGAGTAAAGCGAACTAATATGATAGAAAACTACATGGATTATTCCCCTGACCGTTGCATGAATACGTTTACGAATGACCAAAAGAAGCGTGTTAGGTCGGCTTTGAGTTTGAGTATTAAGCGTCAAAGACTCTTGATTAATTCTGAATTGGCATTGGGCATTAAGCCAGTAAATGCTAACAATAGAAGCCTTCAAATCTCCCCAAACCCAATATTTTCAAATAGTAATGCAATTTTGAGTATTCAATTTAATGGAGTTAAAGATTTGTCGATTGGTATTTACAGTATGATGGATATTTTACAGAATGAAGAAAATTATGTTGCTCAGAAAAGTAATGTATTCGAGTTAAATACTGATAAATTACGTTCTGGACAGTATATTGTGAAAGTTAAATTTGATAATGAAATAGCTACTGAAAAGATAATTGTAATTAAATAAACATAAAATGTCTGAATTTGGATTGCGAAATGTCGCACCGTATCAGATTAATGGATTTTTAGGATTTTATTATCGACTTCCAAATCTTAAAAATTAATAAATTTGGCGAATCCAAATTCAAATTATCTCATTTTTCCATAAAACAAACACTTCCTCCCACCCAATCAAAATCTTTATTAAAACGAACTCCAATCATTTCTCCACGGGAAAGGCGGGCTAAATTGGTCAATAAAATAGGTCTGGATTCATTTTTTTGCCAAACGTAAAGCATTCTGATTTCACATTTCACTTTGCTGCCATCCGTAGTTTCGATGACGGGTTCATACTTTACTTTTTTCTGTAAAATGTAATTCTCTGGGTCGGAAATACTGGTCAAATCCTCTGTTGAAACGTTGATTTTTACACCACTTCCTGCAAAAGAAAATAGGGGTTTTAATACATATTCTGATAATTTTTCGGGATAATTTCCATCGAAATCGCTCAAAAAACGACATTCTGGGATATAAGGGCTATTGAGGAAAGGCATCGTATATTTACTAATTCTGAAAAACCAGTTCGGATGCCCAATCCATTCAACATCCACATCATCCGTTAAATTATAGTTCGTTTTTAAATCTGGAAAATTGGTCAAATCATCAAATATTAAACGGTTATAAATTCGATGAATTGGGGTTTTAATGCCGTTATTTTGGTAAAATAATTTCCGCCCTTCTTTAATAATTTTTGTTAGACAAACTGCCTTTACGCCGACTAAACTTTCAGTAACGTCAAAATCCACTCTGGTCTTTTGAGTATCGGGATATATTTCCAATAAAATTACATTTTCAGGTTTTTCATCACCCAAAATGAGTTTCTTTAATTCTGCAATATATAATTTTCTATCGAAATTATTGAAAAGAAAATCATATTTATCAGGAATCGGAAAATGCTTTTGAAAAGTTTCTGAAACTAAATACTGAAAACCAAAAAGGGATGGAAATCCCTGTAGTTCAATGAGTTGGGGAATAAACTTACTATTGTCATCATGACAAACGGCAAAATCTATGGCTAAAAATGAAGTATGATTATTTTCGTTAGGAACGCATTGATTGGACGGAATTGCTTTGTCAGTTATAGCTTTGTAATCTTCTTGAACAATTACATCCACAATGCTTTCACAGGCTTCAATCAACTTTTCTTTCAGATATTTGGGTACGAATACGGGCGTTTCAGCAATTCTGAACTCAATTGGTTTAGAGGTTGCTTTGTTCAAATCAGCTAAGAAATTTTTATATTTTTCCTGATTAAATGATGCGTTATATTGCTGTCTAATTTCTGTTTGCATATTATTTAGTACGGGAATTAAATATCGTGCCGTGCTATTACATGAGATTCCCGTGCTACAAAAGCCTTTTTCAAAAACTTCGGAATAATGATTGATTCAGTCAATAAAATTTTATCGGGGTCGTCCAATTTATCAATCATATCATTGTACTTTTTCAAGCCATGCGTTTTGATGACTACCTTCTTTTTTTCTTCTCCCGAAAGATATTTCAACATTCCAATACCATCTGCCTCGGGGTGAAATTGAGTTCCAAATACCTCATCAGAAAAACGAATTGCCATAATTGCTCTTTCTAAATTTACGTGTGGACGCTCTTTTTCCATCCTCAAAACCGTTACGCCTAATTCTTTAATACGTTTCAAATTTGGACTAACTAATTGATAATCACGGGAATCAACTACATAAAATGGTTCTGGCAGTCCCTCAAAAAGTTCTTCTTTAATATTTTTATCAATTTGATTTACTGGAAAAACGCCAAATGCGGTACTTCTACGTTTTGTAATTTTACCGATACCTAAATGTCGGGCTACTAATTGAAAAGAATGACAAATTAATAACATATACTTTTTTGTACTTTCTTCATAGTTCACTTTTTCTGATTTGTTAAAATCAAATACTGAATCAATAAATTCAAAATATGGTTTTTCCCAAGGTTCAACCGATTCTAAGGGGCTTCCCGGACCACCCGATGAAAAATAAATATCACAACTCAAATCTGGAATTTCGTTATTGGCACGCACATTAAAAATCTTCGTTTCTATTTCAATATGTTCTGATTCTTGAAATTCTTTGATAAGTTTTACGATACAACGCATTCCTTCGTTGGGTGCATTATTGTATAAATCTAAAATGGCTATTTTTAGTGGTTTTTGCATGGGAATTAGCTTGTAGCCATGAGCTTTAAGCGATGAGTTTAAAAATGAAATAATTTTCTACTTAGAAGAAAATATTGACAAATTTAAGAAAAATTGCTTAAAATCTATTTCCCCTGTGACTCCAAACTTTTACTGGCACTTCAAAACTAATAAATCCCTTGCTTAGTTTCTTCAACAATATAATCTACTACTTTAATTAAATCCCCATTGGATTGCTCAAAAACGGCTAATTGACGGTCTGCACCAGTACCATGATCAAGGATTTGTCGGATATATTCTACTTCGTGACGACTACCTAAATCATCCAAAACATCATCGACAAAATCTAATAATTCACCGCATAAATCCCGATACGGCACTTCTTCTTGTTTTCCAAAATCAATCAATTTTCCATGAATTCCATAACGGGCGGCTCGCCATTTATTTTCATTGATTAAGACTTTACGGTAAGGTCTGAAACTTAGATTTTGGCTCATTAATTTGTGCATTTTTGCCACTAACGCTTGCATTAATGCCGCTAAACAGATGGTTTCATCAATACGCATGGGTATATCGCAAATCCTAAATTCAATGGTATCAAAATAGGGGTGAAGGCGAATATCCCACCAAATTTTCTTTCCATTATCAATACAATTGGTCTTGACTAAAAGAGCAATATACTCATCGTATTCATTGGCAGAAGCGAAAAAATCGGGGATTCCCGTTCGTGGAAATTTATCAAAAACTTTAGAACGATAAGACTTAAAACCCGTATTTCTTCCACACCAAAAAGGGGAATTTGTGGAAAGAGCATAAATATGCGGTAAGAAATATCGTACTGCATTCAAAATTTGAATCCCTTCTTGACGACTTTCAATGCCTACGTGTACGTGCAAGCCGAAGATAAGATTTCCTCGGGCAACATCCCGCATTTCGTCGATTAAAGCATCGTAGCGGGCATTTGGGGTTATTAATTGGGTTTGCCAATCTGAAAATGGATGCGTTCCAGCGGCGGCAACTAAGAGATTTTGATTGTCGGCTAACTCAATAATGTGTCGGCGAAGTTCGACAACTTCCTCACGGGCTTGTTGGATATTGTAACAAATATTTGTCCCAACTTCCACCACCGCTTGGTGCATTTCTTCTTTTACTCTTTCTTGTAAAGTGATTTGTCCGCCTTCCACAATTTTACTCATGTGCGAGCGTAACTCCCGAGTTACTGGGTCAATGGTCTGAAATTCTTCTTCAATTCCAAGTGTGAATTTAGGCATAATAATTTTAGTTATGAGTTGTAAATTATGAGTCAGAATTAGCTTTTATCCGTGGCTGGTGTACCACTGGGACGCATAGTCCAGTCCACATTGACGGTAGCTCCGAGTCTAAATTGCTTTCGCTCGTGTGGACTGGTAGGGACACCATAGCCGTCAGGTTAAGGTAAAAAATTGGTTGAATTGTAGAGACAAGGCATTGCCTTGTCTAATCTATGTCCGTTTTTTTGCCCATAATTGGACATTAATTAGACAAGGCAATGCGCATTGTCTCTACGTTAGCCTGACGGCTATGCTGAATGCTCACGCCTAAGTTAATAACAAACTTCTATCTTTTCCCATTACTGAATTTGACATAAATGTTCCCCACGTGAGATTGTCGTGATTGGGTTTATGCTTTTTGGCTCGGTCAATTGCCATTTTTGCCGTGGCTTCAACCACCCAATCAAAATTTTCTTGACCAACTGAATTTACGTCGGCATCGGGTGCGGGGTTACAAAAATCAATAGCAATCGGAATCCCGTCTTTTACGGCAAATTCCACGGTATTGAAATCATAGCCCAATGCTTTATTTAACCTTAAAACATAATCTTTAACCGTTGCCATTAATTTCTTTGCTTCTGGTCCCGTTGGTAAAGTGGCATCATAACGCAAATGAGGCTGATTTCGAGGTTCATAAGGCATGATTTTTACGTCCTTCCCGCCAATACAGTAACATCTAAAATAATCCGTAAAGACAATTTCCTCCTGCAAAAGCATCACCAATTGGTCGGTTTCATCGTAGGCATTAAATAATTCATCGGGATTTCTGACCTTATAAACACTCTTCCAACCACCGCCCGAATGTGGTTTCATGTAGGCAGGAAAGCCGATATGGTCGAAAATATCTCCCCAAGGCAAGGGAAATTTCAGGTTACGAAATGATGATTCCGAAGTATCACTTGGACGTTCTTTGGAAGGTAATAAAACCGTTTTTGGAACTGGAACGCCAACACTTAATGCAAGGGCATTATTAAAAAACTTTTCATCTGCCGACCACCAAAAGGGATTATTAATCACCGCCGAACCCGCCAAAGCCGTATTTTTAAGCATGGCACGATAAAAAGGAACGTCTTGCGAAATACGGTCAACAATGACATCATAGCCAGACGATTCGCCCTGCAAAACTTTATCAATAATCATGCGTTCTGCCATGATGTCTTTTGGTGCAATCTGATTAATGCGTTCTACAAATGCCTCTGGAAAAGAGGACTCCATGCCGTGGAGAATACCAATTTTTTTCATTTTATTTGATTTATGTATTAGGTATTAAGTATTAAGCAAAATAGCGATAAATTGAAATTTTTGATATTTAATACCTAATACTCTGTACAGTTGTTTAAATTTTATCTAAATATTCAGGAAACATTTCTCGCCAAATATCCCAATCGTGCGTGCCATGCCAACGGGTATCTAACCAATGATTAATGTTTTTGTGGGCTAAAATCTTGGAAAGCCTTTCGTTTTCGGGTTTGCAGAAATCGGCATTGCACGTTCCCAAGGTAATATTGATGTTCCAAAGGTCCGGATTATCGGCATTGGGTAGGAAATCGGGGGGATTGTTGAAAAAGACGTTATTATCGTAATATCCATTCAAAAAAGAACGAATGTCAAAGGCGGCACCCATCGTAAATAAATGCGAAACTTTATCAGGATG
This sequence comes from Cytophagales bacterium, assembly GCA_038230735.1. Taxonomy (GTDB): domain Bacteria; phylum Bacteroidota; class Bacteroidia; order Cytophagales; family Spirosomataceae; genus Arcicella. The sequence goes on along the minus strand of JBBRMR010000006.1, from coordinate 16,577 downwards.
CCTAAAAGCGAAGTTTGCCGCATGAAATCCGCCAAAACTGCACCCCGCCACTGCCACTTTCGAGACATTACATTCACTCATAATGGCAGGAATTAACTCCTCATTGAGATATTGGTCATATAAAATATGATTTTTAATTCTTTCAGCAGGATGAAGATGTTTGCCATACCACGAATATTTATCAATGCTATCGGGACAATAAATTTTCACTTTTCCATTATCAATATGCCCCCGTGCCGAATCAATCAATTTGAAATCTTTTGCCTCAAAATATCGCCCCATCGTGGTTGGAAAAACAATGACTGGATAGCCCCACTTGCCATAGACAAGCATTTCATTATCCGCACCTAAATGATGGGAATAATATTTTACGTAGCGTTCTTGCATAATTTTGTATTAAAATGGTTTTGGCTTAATAATTTGTTTGTAAGTTTGTTTTATCCTAAAAATAGAGATTGTTTTCTGATTTCAAAACTAATTCAACGATAATTTTTTATGAAAAAAATTGGATGCCTCTTCATACTTTATGGAATAATCCTAAATCTAAAAGCCCAAAATCACCCCACTAAAACTATGCAAAATGATGTACTGTTACTTCAAATCGAAGAAAAAATTACTTCCAAATACCTCAACAGACAAGTTGATTTAACTTTGATTTATCCTAAAATAAAAAATAAAAAATTACCCATTCTATTTTTTAATGACGGACAAGATTTTACCGACCTCAATATGAAATCACACATGAAGGCGTTGTTAGATTCTAATAAAATACTGCCCTTTTTATGCGTAGGAATCCATGCCAACGAAGCAAGATTGCAGGAATATGGGACAGCCAGCCAAGCGGATTATAAACAAAGGGGAGCAAAAGCCAAACAACATAATGACTTTGTTATTCATGAACTTTTGCCATACTTAAATAAAAAATATTTTACTCAAAGCAAGGGTAATGTTATGGCTGGATTGTCATTGGGCGGACTTTCGGCAATGGATATTGGGTGGAATAACCCAAAGGTATTTGCAAAAATCGGTGTTTTTTCTGGTTCATTTTGGTGGAGACAAAAATCGGAAGAAGAAGGTTACACTGATGAAAATGACCGCATTATACACAATATTATTAGGGTGGGGACATTCAAAAAAGATATGAAATTTTGGTTTGAGGCGGGTACAAACGATGAAAAATCCGATAGAAACAATAACGGAATTATTGATGCCATTGATGATACGTTGGATTTGATAAAGGATTTAGAAAAAAAAGGCTATAAAAAACCACAAGATATTGTCTATGAGGAAGTTAAGGGTGGTGAGCATAATCAAAAAACGTGGTCAAAAGTATTGCCCGATTTCTTGATTTGGGCGTTTGGGCGATGAAAGTTTCAAAATTAGACCACAGATTGAACGGATTTGACGGATTTAATTTTTATTTATGAAATCTGTATAATCAATCTTATTTGTGGTCAAAGACTATCTTAAATTTCCTTAAAATAAAACCTCGGACAACTTTTCCCGTTAATATTGCATCTTATCATTAATCTACTAAAATAAACTCTTTCATTATGTTAAAAATCAATAACCTCTTTACAATTCTTATTGCCAGTTTTATTTCTTTTTCCGTTCAAGCGGGCGGTATTAAAGGTTCCATAAAAAACACCAAAGGCGAACAACTTTCCTTTGCTTCCATCATTGTTAAAGGCACTTCAAGAGGTACAATGGCGAATGAAGATGGTAAGTATGAACTTTCACTCGAAAAAGGCTCATACACCCTAATTTTCCAGTATTTAGGGCATAAAACGCTTGAAAAAGTTGTCGAAATTAATACTGGTTATGGTACTTTCGATGCCATTTTATCGAAACAATCGGTAACGTTAAATGAAGTTCGTTTTTCTGCCAAAGCCGAAGACCCTGCTTATACGATTATGCGGAAGGCGATTTCAATGGCTCGTTTCAAAATCTTAGAATTGGACGCTTACACATCACGCACTTATGTGAAAGGAACAGCACAAGTGAAGGAAGTTTCGGGCTTGTTGAAAATGTTGGCGGGAAAGAAAATTGAGAAGGAAACGGGCATCAAAATTGGACAGGTTTATGTGATCGAATCCATCAATGATATTACTTTTAAACAGCCTTCTTCGGTGAAAGAAAAGGTGGTTTCTGCCCGTAATAATTTACCAAAACAACTCCAAGACCAAGGGGCAAATTTTATTACGGTTTCCAGAATAAACTTCTATAATTCAAAACCCTTTGGAGATTTAATTTCACCCTTATCTCCTTCAGCCTTAGCCTATTATCGTTTCAAATACGAAGGTGATTTTCAAGAGAATGGACAGACCGTAAATCGGATTAGGGTTACGCCAAAATCGAAGGGTGAAAATGTTTTTGAAGGACTGATTAACATTATTGAAGACTCTTGGTATTTGCATAGTTTAGACCTGAAATTTAGCGATGATAATACTTCAAATCATATAAAAATAGTGTATTCTCCTTTCAAAGAAGTTTGGCTTCCCGTGAGTTATGCTTTTCGTTCAGGTTTTGATGCTTTTGGGGTGAATGGATTTTTTAATTACGTAACGAATGTTAGAAATTATAACGTCTCTGTAAACGAAAAATATCATCAAAAACCCGTAGTCATTGATGAGAAAATTGATAAAGCCGAAGCAACTGCGATAAAAAATGAAAAAGTGGATACCAAAACAGCTTTGAAGCAAAAGCAAGTTACTCGAAAACAATTGGAGAAATTCTTGAAAGAATCTCAAAAAGAAGACAAAAAAGAACGTAAAACTAAGGGCGAAGATGTGGCAATGGTGCGTTCATACAGTATTGAAGTGGATACTTTATACAAGAAAAAAAGTGTTGATTTTTGGAACGAAGAACGCCAAGTACCTTTGACCGACTTTGAAATTAAGGGTTACGCCCAAGCGGACAGCATTGCAAAAGCCAATGAGGGAAATTATAAAAAGGATTCGATAAAGAATTTGCCCGTGTTTAAATTACCTCATTTGATGATGGGCAAAGTCTATAACTATGGGAAACGGGACGATTTATACAGTTTTTATCCCAGAAGTTTGACTTATACTTCGCCCATTTTCGGCATTGATTTGAATACCGTGGACGGATATTATGCACAAGGTGGTTTGAAATACGAAACCCGTGAAAAACTAACCAAACGAACCTCATTGTACACAGATTTACGTTACGCCTTCGGGCGAAAAGCCTTCAACTGGGACTTGGGATATTTTCATTTACTGAATCAACATACTTACGAAATAAAAGCGGGAAGAAGTGTTCAACAGTATAATGAAACTAATCCTATTCAGAACGTTGCCAATACAATTTATACGATGTTTTTGGAAGAAAATTATTTAAAAATTTATCAGAAAGATTTTGTTGATTTTGAATATAAAAACCGCTTTTCACAGGTTTTTTCGGTAGGTATTAATTTGGAATATTCCCAAAAGAAGGAACTACAAAACTTAGATAATTTCAAGCCCTGGATTGATAACAAAGATAAGGAGTTCACCTCAAATCGACCAGAAGGTTTAGAATTGAAAGATAGTAAATATCTCAATCAGGAAGTTTTAACGACTGATATTAACTTGATTTTTAGACCATTCGCTAAGAAAAGGTCTTTTAATGGGCGAGAATTTACGATTAATCAAGGCAATCCAATTTTCAGACTCAGAAGTACTAATGGAATGTTGTCGGATGGTAATTTTTCAAGATTACAAGGAAGTTACGAACAGACTTTTGAATTAGAGAAAGTGGGGGATTTACACTTTTTAGCCAATTACGGAGGATTCATAAAAGAGCCAACTTATTTTTCTGATTATCGCCATTTCAACGGAAATAAAACCTTTCTACGTTCATTCAGTTTTGATGCTTTCCGAAATTTAGATTATTATCAACACAGTACCAAAGGCAATTATTTAGAGGTTTTTGTGGCAAATGATTTTCAGAAATTTATCTTGACTCAAATCACACCTTTGCGAATTTATGGCTTGAAAGAATCAATCTTTGCCAATTATTTAAACATTGCTAAACAAGATTTTAATTATTTAGAAATTGGCTACGGAATTTCTGGAATCGGAAAATTATTTGGTTTGGAAGTGGTTGGAAATTTTGTGAATGGAACTTATGGTTCAACGGTTTTGAGGGTAAAGTTTAATCGGTAGGTTTTATTTACGGTGTGATAAGGAAGCTTTCGCTTTGAGCGAAGGCTTCCTTAAAATAGTCCAAAGGGACGATATATTACATTTATTTTCCCGCCGAAATCAAATTGGCAAACAAACGATACGCCCCAGAAACCCCCGCAGGAAGTTGTCTGAAAAAGGCGTAACCCGTGAAAATATAATTACCTTTTCCGTATTTTGTATAAAGCAAACCGCCATCATTTGGCTTTTCGCTGGGGTCATTTGATGACAAAATTGTTTCGTATTTAGCATCCCATTCATTAGAAAAATATAAACCTCTCTCTTGAACCCAGCCTTCAAAATCTTTATTGGTTATTTTGTTTGGAGCATTTAAAATCACGCTCTCAGGCTTCAAAAATCGGATTTCTGCTTCTTCAACCGTTACTCTGTCCCTCGAAACTTTGAAAGGAAAGGGTCCCATACCGCCCTCTATTTTCTGTAAATTATTATTTACTTGATACTGAACAACCATATTACCACCCTTTTCCACGTATTCCATCAATTTTTTCTGATAAAACTTCAAACGTTCTTCCGTATTATACGCTCGAACTCCGACAACGATGGCATCAAATTTTGATAAATCTTCGCTCAATTCCTTTTCGGTCAGCATTGTTACGGAATATCCGATTTGACGTAATGCCGAAGGTACTTCATCACCCGCACCCGCAATATAACCGATGGTTTTCCCTTTAGTTTTGATGTCAAATTTCACGACTTTTGCCTCCGTTAATGGGAATAAAGTTTGAGGGGGAATATGGTCGTATGCAACTGTGAGGATTCCACGGTCAAAAGTTCCGTTGGCAGTTTTGGCAATTGCCTTGATTGTTCCCTCCGAATTTTTTTCGCTCGGCGTAACTTTAAAAACCACTTTTTGCTCCTGATATTTGTTCGCTAAGTTAAAATCAATCGAAGAAGGGCTTGATTTCCAACCAGTTGGTAATTCTAATATCACACTTCCAGAAACCCCCGTCTTCGCAGATTTTAAGATAACTTCCACTTCTTTCGCTTGATTATCCGCAAAAACATAAACTTTATCCGCAATATTAGCTGTTACTTCTGGACGGATTTCAAAGGTGCGGTACAATTCTCCTCTTACTTCATCCGTATATTTAAAATTAACGGGAACGGTAAACGTAAGTGGCTGATTTTCAATCGTAAAAGTAAACTCAGCTTTCAAGTCCGTAGGTTTTTCGGGTAAGCCAATTAACTCTTGATTATCAACTCGATACATTCCTTTGCTCATTTTTTTCTCAGCTAACCAATAAGGTTGTGTCAGTGATTGTCCCTTCGGAATTTCAACGGAAAAGGTAATTCTTTGTAATTCATTATTGCCTAAATCAACTTTCATGGTAGTATCTTTCGATAAACCCACTAATTTAATTCTACTTAAAGTCATCGAAAAATCAGAACGCTTCACGGCGATTGCCACAACGTTAACTTTCTCACCCGAAGCCGCAGAATATTCATTGGGATTTGCTTCAAAATAAAGTCCAGTACAAGCAATAATGAGGTTTTCTAATTCCTTTTTCTTTTGCGTTTTCCAATAGTCGTCTTCTAAACTATTCACCAAACCAAGGGCTTTTACCAAAGTAGGAACGATGGTTGATGGATTGTCAGCGTTGAAATTTTTTAGGGCATCATTTACCAAAACCTCAATCGCTTGTCCGCCTTTCACCCGATTCCAAGTAATATCCACGCCATCGAAAACATCTTTTTGTGCCTTGTCGCCAAATTTATGAACAAAATATTCGGGACGTAAACCTCTGCCACGAGGAACGCCAAAACCTTGTGATTTATGCTGTGAGCGACTTTCAGCAGCTGTTTCAGTATATGATTTTCCTAAAAGTGGATTAAAAGTACCGATTTCTACTTGAATGAAATCTCCTTCGGCAGGTTTTTGAGAAACTGCTCCAAAATTGAAAGTATTCCAAACCACCCGTTTTGCTTGCCAAGGTGTCACATATTTTAATTGTTCAGGATATTTTGTGGGGTCGCCCGAAAGTTTGAAGGCTTCTTCCGCCAAAACTGCCGAAGCCGAGTGATTACCATGACCTGCCCGTGCATCGGGTGGAAAGCGACAAATAATGACATCGGGGCGAAGATTTCTAATTCGCCAAACTATATCGCCTAAAACGGCTTCTTTGCCCCAAATCTGTAAAGTTTCTTCGGTATTTTTAGAAAATCCAAAGTCATTAGCACGAGTAAAATATTGCTCAGGTCCATCAATGTTTCGAGCCGCCAAAAGTTCTTGGGTACGGATAAGTCCCAATAAATCAGATAGCTCTGAACCCACAAGGTTTTGTCCGCCATCGCCACGAGTAACGGAAAGATAAGCCGTTCTCACTTTTCGTTCTTTGGCAAGCCATGAAAGCATTACGGTATTTTCATCATCGGGGTGGGCAGCAATGTATAGGGCAGTTCCAACGACATTTAATTTTTTGAGATTCAATAAAATCTCTCCCGTTGGCATGGGTTTAATAGTCTGAGATAAAGCACTTTGGAGGGGAAAAATAAAGATAAATAGTAGTGGAAATAATTGGGTTTTGAGCTTCGACATAATGTATTTTGTTGACGTTTATTTGAAAATCATATATTCATACAAATCTACTGAATTATTATAGAAATGTTGAGAAAAGGCGACCAATGCTCGGCATTGCTTTGTATCATGGATGAACATTTTGTAGGAATGTAGAGAAAAGGCACTGCCTTGTCTCAGAGCCGAACATTTTGTCGTCCATGATACAAGGCAGTGCCTTTTCTCTACAAATTAAAAATATCAAACCCCCACCGCACAAAGCCATTCTGGGCGAGTTGTTACCACTTTTGCCCGTAATTCATTTAGAATCGAATATAAACCAAAATAAGTTCGATTAATATAAAGTCCATGTTGTGAACCTCTTGCCACTTTTGAAGATTTTAATTCTTCTAAATTCTGCAATTTTTCGGCGTATTTATAGACACTTTCAAAATAATTATCATCGGCAAAATCAAATTCATCAGTGGCAAAAGGTTTGCCCAATAAATAAATCATTTCTCTGAATAATTCCGTAAAGAATGCGGCTTCTTTGGGATTATCCGAAGGCGTGATAAAATCCAAAGTTTTGAAAATATCAACCGTTCTTTCATGGTCTTGGAGCGTATCAAAATTGATTAAGGCAAAGTAATTATCGTAGAAAAAATCTGGAATTACTTTTATACAACCAAAATCAATTACGCCCATTGTTCCATCTTCACGCATTAAAAAATTCCCTGGATGTGGGTCGGCATGAACCTGTCTAAGCGTATGAATTTGATAATCATAAAAATCCCAAAGTATCTGTCCAATGCGATTTCTGACTTCCTGAGAGGGATTTGTCTGTAAAAATTCATTCAAATGAAAACCTTCCAACCAATCCATCGTCAAGATTTTATCGCTCGAATATTCAGGGTAATATTTTGGAAAAAATAAGCCTTCAATGTGCGAACAAGCCTCAGAAATCTCTACTGAACGTTTTAATTCAAGGTTATAGTCGGTTTCTTCCAACAGTTTCTCCCGTACTTCGCCCATGTATCTATCCACATCTTTTTCATTTAAACCAAACATGGCAATGGCGATGGGACGAATCATTTTTAAATCACTACCAATACTTTCCGAAACTCCCGGATATTGAACTTTCACCGCCAACTTTTTACCATTTTTGGTCGCTTTATGTACTTGCCCAATTGAGGCTGCGTTTGCCGCATTCATATCAAAAGTATCAAAAATTTCTTGGGGAGATTTACCTAACAATTTTCTAAAAGTTTTTACTACCAAAGGACCTGAAAGTGGCGGGGCTGAGTATTGAGACATGGCGAATTTCTCACGGTACGCACGGGGCAACATACCTTTATCCATACTCAGCATTTGCGTAACTTTTAAGGCAGAACCTTTCATTTCGCTCAATGAAGCGTAAATATCACCCGCATTATCTTGGTGCAATTCATCTTTATTAGTGCTTGGGTCGATGAATTTTTTAGCATTATATTTCAAATAATTTCCGCCAATCTTCACGCCAGTTTTCACAAATTGGGTTGCACGGGCAACTTTTGAAGTAGGTATTGAGCTTTGTTCTTTCATATCTATCTGTTTTGATACATAAATTTTGCAAAATCAAGGACTGAATCAAGGGCAGTCGAACCCATTAAATCAAAGGATGTATTGACCGATTTTTCAATCATGGCATCGGTATTTTCAAAGCCTTTGGATTTGTCTTTCACCCAAAAGTCAAGAATCATCAAAAACTGAATCCAAAAACCATCTGGGTAACGGTCATCCAAGAATCTGCGGGGTGTAACTTCTTGACTTTCTTTGCCTTCCATCACCAAATCACGAGCATATTCTTTGAAACCTACTTTTAAATCGGTCATAAAAACGGGCGTTTTTAGTTTTCTTTTATCAATCAAACGCCAAGTCTGAGAAGCATAACTTCGATTATTTTTCAAAACTTCAACCCAAGTGTAATAAAAAGCTAAAAGTTTCTCCCGAACTGTATAAGTTGCATAAACCGAGTCGCTTTCTATTTTGAGGATAACTTCTTTCAAAAATCCCAACCAAATATCACTTTCTAATAATTCAAAGGAATTGTAATGATCGTAGAATTCTACTTCTTTCATTTTCAATTTTTTCGTAAACGAATAAACGGAAGGTGGTTGAGTCCCGTTTTCAAGGAAGAACTCAATGTATGTTTGCTTTATTTTTTCTGATTTGTCCATGTCTTTTTGAGAAGAATAAGCTGTAATAAGATAACACGCAGCACAAAAACTTTGTTTCTATTTTGAAAGAATTTATAGAGTAACTTTGTCCAGTATTATAAAGTATTGAGTAAATAAGTATCAAGTATTTCTCCAAAGTAGAATCAATATCCATAATCAAACCTTGATTTTACATAAATACAAGTCCATTTAACTCATTACTTATTTCCTAATTACTAAAAAATGCTCACACACAGACAATTATTTTTAAAAAACGTTGCTCAAACCTCCGATTTTCCTTTGGCTTTGGAAATCGAACGGGCGGAGGGCGTATATATGTTCGGAAAAGACGGCAAGCAATTTATGGATTTAATATCTGGAATTGGGGTCTCAAATGTTGGTCATCGACATCCAAAAGTGGTGGAAGCTATTCATAGTCAAGTAGATAAGTATTTGCATCTGATGGTTTATGGTGAATACGTTCAAACGCCCCAAGTGCTTTTGGCGGAGGCTTTGGTGAAAACGCTTGATAAAGGTTGTCGAAAATATCCTGTTTTAGATAATGTTTATTTCACCAATTCAGGAACGGAAGCCGTGGAAGGAGCCATGAAATTAGCCAAGCGATATACTGGTCGGCAGGAAATTATTTCATGTGTAAATGCCTATCACGGGGCTACACAAGGTGCTTTATCACTTTCGGGCAGTGAAAATTTTAAAAGAAATTATCGCCCATTATTACCGCAAATCAAGCAAATTAGACATGGCAATTTCGATGATATTCAACAAATATCTTGTAGAACTGCCGCCGTTTTTATTGAAATAATTGCAGGAGAGGCGGGAGTGCGAGTACCCGACGTTCAATATTTTATCGAACTCAGAAAGCAATGCGATTTAACAGGGACGTTATTAATTATTGATGAAATCCAAACGGGTTTTGGACGAACAGGAACGTTCTGGGCATTCGAGCAATTTAGTTTTTATCCAGATGTGTTGCTATGTGCAAAAGGTATGGGTGGTGGAATGCCCATCGGGGCTTTTATCGCCAATGAGAAAGTAATGGGCGTTTTTAAGAATAATCCCATCTTGGGACATATCACAACTTTTGGCGGACATCCCGTGAGTGCAGCTGCTTCATTAGCTACTTTAAAGGTAATTTTAGAAGAAAGCTTATTAGAAAATATAAATCGTAAAGCTGAGATTTTCAAAGATTTATTAATTCACCCAAAAATCAAAGAAGTTCGGAATCAAGGTTTAATAATGGCGGTTGAATTTCAGGATTTTGATATGTTAAAACCAATTATTGATAGAGCGATTGAAAAGGGAGTAATTACGGATTGGTTTTTATTTTGTGATAATTCCATGAGAATTGCCCCACCCTTGATTATTACTGAGGAAGAAATTATAAAGGCTTGTGGGCTTATTTTGGAATCAATACATTAAGAAAACAGTGAACAATTGTCGCAGAAAAATATCTGTTAGCGGTTCATCGCTTGATTGTTCACTGTTAATTGTTCACTGAATTATGCGTGTTTCAAAAGCGTTTGTGCTAAAACTGCTTTTGGTATATTTCCACCAACTAATCTTTCTTTCAATTCTCCATTTTTGAAAATCATCAAAGTTGGAATTGAACGAATGCCCAACGAAGAGGGAATCGTTGAATTGGCATCTACATCCATTTTGGCAATAACTGCCTGACCTTCCAAATCACCCGCTAACTCCTCAACGATTGGTCCAATCATTTTACAAGGTCCACACCATTCTGCCCAAAAATCTACCAATACTGGTTTGTCTGAATTTATTAGTTCCTGAAAATTTTCATCAGTTGCAACTACGTATTTTCCCATTTTAATTATTTGTTTTTGTTTAAAATTCTAAATTCAAAATTAGAACATCAAGTTGGAATATTTTAGTTCAATTTCTTTAGGGGCAAATAAAAAGCCCTCTGACAGAATCTGAGGGCTTTCTTTCTGAAACAAAACCACAAGAACCATTACTTGTGGTCATGCTTTGCTATTTTTAGGCTTCAATCAACATCTCATCGTGTTGAGAAATATCTAATCCTACTCTTTCTTCTTCTTCGGTTACACGCAAAGGAATGATTTTATCTGTTACAAACAACAAGAAATACGACATTCCAAATGCAAAAACTGATACAATCACTAATGCTAATAAATGTTTTAAAAATAATGTTGGGTCTTTGGTGATAAATAAACCTTGTTCATTGTCTAACACTACTGAATTAACAGCTTTTGAAGCAAATAAACCCGTCATTACCATACCTACCATTCCACCAACTCCATGACACGGAAACACATCAAGCGTATCATCCAATTTAGAGTTTGCTCTCCAATGGGCAGTAATATTTGAAATAATTGCTGCTACCGTTCCGATGAAAATTGCTGCTGTAACTGAAACGAAACCCGATGCTGGTGTAATCGCTACCAATCCAACTACCGCACCGATACAAAATCCAAGGGCTGAGACTTTACGCCCACGTGTTACATCAAACAAAATCCAAGATAAACCTGCCGAAGCTGCTGCAACGTGCGTTGTGGCAAATGCCGACACTGCCAAAGGACTCGCCCCAACCGCCGAACCAGCATTGAAACCGAACCATCCGAACCATAATAAACCAGTACCTAACAACACATAAGGAATGTTTGCGGGAGGTAAAACATTTGCCTCAACGTGTGATTTACGACGTTTTAAATATATCGCACCAGCCAAAGCCGCCCAGCCTGCACTCATGTGAACAACAGTACCACCCGCAAAGTCAAGAACTCCCATTTTGAATAAAAATCCTTCTGGATGCCACGTCCAGTGAGCCAAAGGAGCATAAACAATTACGCAAAACAGTACCATAAACAATACAAAGGCACGGAAATTAATACGTTCAGCCAAAGCTCCTGAAATTAAAGCAGGCGTGATTACGGCAAACTTCATTTGGAAAAAAGCAAATAAAGCCAATGGAATTGTTGGTGCTAATGACCAAGGCTTTCCATCAAATACACCTTGAAACATGAAATAAGTCATTGGATTTCCAATGTAACCTCCAACAGTTTCGCCGAAAGCTAAACTGAAACCAAATACTATCCAAATAACGGTAATAACTCCCATGGCAATAAAAGATTGCAACATCGTTGAGATTACGTTTTTGTGATTTACCATACCTCCGTAGAAATATGCCAATCCAGGGGTCATTAAAAGAACAAGTCCCGAAGAAACAAGCATCCAAGCAGTATCGCCCGTGTTGATGCCTTCCGTTACTGCTGCACCAGGTGCAGGTACAAATGCTGCTCCGATTGCAATTAAAAGCAAGATGCCAATCGGCAACCATGATGGTTTTTGCTGTGTCATGTGGTTTTTGATTTAAGGGTTTTAAATGGATTTGTTTACAGAAAAAAAATATGATTAGAATTTAGCAATAACCGCTAAACCCAAAGTTGCTTGTGATTTTACATCTACGCCATCGCCATTCTTGAAGAAATTTTTGTCGTAAGCATCTGATCTGAATTCTGGCTTAATTAGTAAATGACCGTCAGCTACCGTAAATGTTGAAGTAATAGTCAGTGAATTTACGGTAACGCCAGTTATTGATTTCAAACTTCCATCCGCATTTGTATCCGTGATTCTTAAGCCACGTACACCATCTTGATTAGCAAAGTTTTCATATCTTGCTCCAATACTAAACACATCCGAAACTGAATAATTGGTATATAATGCTACACCGCCCCAAGTTCCTGAAGTTTTAGCAAATTTAGGGTTTGTCGTTAGCGTTTGATAATCACCTTGTTGTGAGCCACTTGCTGCATTCAAACCTACCATAAATTTGGGAGTGATTTGGTAAGTAGTTGTCAAATCAAATAATGAATAAGTTGCATCTGGTGTTTTTCCTGTGGCATCCGCATTAGCTTCGTTTGAAGAAATGGCATTCAAATACACATTCCAACCTGTAATGGGGGAAACGAATAACTGAGCAATTATTCCTTTTGCACGGTTATTATCATCTAAGTTATCAACATTATTGACAATTCCTGCCATCAAATATACTTTATCAGAGAAATTATATTGAGCCTTCAAACCTACATGATAGAAAGGACCATTGTTGAATAAATTTGACAATGAATAATGGTAATTTACAGGAGCATCAATTACTTCATAACCGATATGAGTTCCAAACTGCCCCATTGTTAGGGTTAATTTATCAGTTGCTTTCCAAGCTACGTAGGCTTGTTTGATAGCGAGTGCAGTTCCTGTGGAGCCAGGAATACGACCGATAACATTACCGTAATTTCCTAAGTCTGCATTGGGTCCAAAGGTTAAATCTCCAACAATGTCAATCTTTGAAGTTGAGTAAGTCATTTTGGTTTGAATAAGACCTAATGAGAACTGACCCGCTTTTTGGTCGAATGCTCTTGCTGACCCAGATGCACCTAAATTTGTTCTATCCTGTGGGCTATTAAAGTTCGCCATGTAGTAAGAATCTACATATCCCGAAAATGTGAATTTTCCTTTATCTTCTGTCTTTTCCTGTGAAAATGCTGAAAAGCCTAAAAGCAAAGAAAATGCGGTGGTTAAGGTTTTTTTCATAATAATATTTTGTTTCGTGTTTTAATTAAATGCTTGATTACAATGCAAAGATTATAGGTAAAATTCACTAATCCAAATTTTATATATAATTATTTAACCTATTTTTAAGTATTTTTCAAAAAATAATCCAATTATACGCTAAAATGAAACCTATTTTAAGGAAATATTCATTTTTTAATTAATCGCCCGATTAATTTTCAACATATTCTGTAAAAGTATCGAAAAACCAAATATTATATAATTGAAATTTCAAGAAAAAATATGATTATTTGAAGAATTATTAAATTTGTATATTGACAATAATCCTTATCGGTTTCAAAAACCGATAAGGATTTACCATGTTAAGTTATCGCAAAGATTAAAATATTAAATTAGCTCAACTACAACCAACAAAAAATCCCTAACTTGTTTCCAAATCAGGGATTTATATAAAAATGATAGCTATATCATTCAGCGTGTAACCATGCTTTCTTTGCCAACAAGGTTTCTTCATCTTCCGCATGGTCGGGGTCTGGTACACAACAATCTACTGGACAAACCGCCGCACATTGAGGTTCTTCATGAAAACCCATACACTCCGTACACTTATCGGGAACTATATAATAAAATTCATCGGAAACAGGAGTCATTGGGGCTTTCCCAGCGATAACTGAACCGTCTTCTAATTCAACATCTATTAATTTTGTACCACCTGCCCAAGTCCATTCAATTCCACCTTCATAAATGGCGGTATTTGGACATTCTGGTTCACAAGCTCCACAGTTAATACACTCTTCTGTTATTACAATTGCCATATCTTTTTAGTTTATGAGTTTAGGGCTTGTGAGTTTAGATAAAATAAACTTATATTTTTATTGACCCTACTTTCAAATACAATACAAATTTAATAGGTAAACTTTGAATAGCCTATAAAGTTTGAAGACTATTGTAAAAAAATTATTTACCCTTTTTGAGTAACTTGCATAAAAATTGAAACAAAATATGACTTTACAGGCAAGAATCAAGGCTTTTGAGCAATTAGGTGTCTTTTTAAGGGACAAAAAAAATAAGGAAGAAATTGAACTTTGGGCATACAAGGCAAGAAATCAAAACAATTGGTTTACCCTTGAAAATACTAAAAAATCCTTGGAAACCATTGCTAATTATTATTTAGATGCAACCCTTTTGGAACAATGGTCGTCATTATACGAAATTCCCGATAAACCCGAAATCGTAAAAAGTATTGGTGTAATTATGGCGGGTAATATTCCTGCGGTGGGTTTTCACGATTTATTAACGATTGTGCTTTCGGGTCATGTGTGTGTGGCAAAGTTGAGTTCGCAAGATTCCGCAATTATGTTGGGTTTAATTGAAAAACTCTTGGAAATTGACCCAAATTTAGAAATAAGAATTGCCGATAAACTCAATGAAGTGGATGGACTAATTGCCACTGGTTCAGATAATTCAGCGAAGCATTTTGAATATTATTTCAGAAATAAACCTCATATTATTCGTAAAAATCGTTCATCAATCGGTATTTTAAATGGAAATGAAAGCGAAGATAATTTTTTCAATTTAGGAAAAGATATAACGGAATATTACGGATTGGGTTGTCGGAATATTTCAAAATTATACGTGCCAGAAGGTTATGATTTCACGAAGTTTTTAGATTCCATTGAGCCTTTGGGAGATATTTTTTATCACCACAAATACAAAAATAATTACGATTACAATAAGTCCATTTATTTAGTAAACATGATTCATCACCTTGATAATGGCTTTTTATTGCTTACTGAAAACGAATCTTTGGTTTCGCCAATCTCAGTAGTTTATTATTCAACTTATACGAATGAAGAAGATTTAAAGATCCAAATTGAGGCAAATTCAGATAAAATTCAATGTATCGTTTCAAAAGATGGTTGGTTTTCAAAAAGTCAAAATTTTGGGGATGCTCAAAAACCCAAACTCTGGGATTATGCCGATGGCGTTGATACAATGGCATTTTTATTGCAATTAGATTAACCAAAAGTAGGGGAACGGAGCGTAGGAAATTGTTAAAATAAAAATCTATAAATAAAAATCACATGAGCAAAAACCTAAAACTTACACTTCTTTCATTTTTGATGTTCTTTTTTAGTCAGGAAATCTTCTCACAAGATTACGCTGACACTACTAAAAATGCTAAATCTGTTCCAACGGTTACGATAAAAACCAAAGACGGCACAAGATTGCGAGGAAAGATTATTAAAAACGATGGTAAAACCTACACCATTCAAACTCAGAATTTAGGGGTTATCAGTATTCCTGCCGAGAATGTTTCGTATATCCAACAAAATGATTTTCAGGCAATTGGCGATAATAATGAAATGTTTGAGCCTTTGAGTAACACTTCATACTTAGCGAATCAGAGTGGGTACAATTTAAAACAAGGCGATATTCGATATACCAACATTTATATCGTTGCCAACTCATTCAACTTTGGATTAACGGATAATTTTTCAGCCAGTATCGGCTTTGTAACGATTGCTCCGACTATTTTAAGCGTTGGGGCAAAATATACTTTCAAAACATCAGAAAAAATCAGATTCGGGCTTTCAGGAACGTATATTTTTTCTTCTGGATTTTCAAATAATGTCGGTTTTGGAGCAATTGGTGCGGTTGGAACGTTTGGGACTGTTACTAAAAATATTTCTATCGGAGCAACTTGGGGAGCTTCGCAAGGAAATATTTTCTCTGGACGACCCGCATTTCAATTGAGTGGAATCACCCGAGTTAGCCGTAGAGTTGCCTTGACGATGGACAATTTAATTACAACGACTGACCGAAATACATACTCTTACGTATCGTCTGGCACGGGAGGATTTACGCAAATAAATACTAAGACGGTAGTTGATGGGGCTATGTCCTACGGAATCAGGCTTTTGTATCCCCGCACTCAATTAGATTTAGGGTTGTTTAGACCAATTTATGATTTTGGAACGGTGGCTTTTCCATTGGGCGCACCGTATTTTAAATTAACAACTGCCTTAAATCGGATAAAATAGTGATAAATAGGGTATCTTTACAAAAGCCCACAAGCCCCTTGTAATTCCGCAAGAATTCAAGGGGTTTTTT
>JBBRMR010000005.1:0-115396 GCA_038230735.1 Cytophagales bacterium | reverse complement strand
AGCCTTGTTTCTTCTGTCTTTTCTCTTGAGTCTTGTAACAGCCATTGCGAACAGAGTTTTAAATTGAGGTGCAAAATTACGGAATTAATCTTAGTTCTACAAGCCAAATAGGGATTAATTAATGATTGTTTCATTTTAATACTGTGGAATATTAGCTTCATGACCTGATATTCGATAAGCTTCTGCTCGAATTTCGTACTCAGTTCCCAACATTACATAAGCGGTTATATCTTTTACATAACTACCCCTGTTTGAAATATTAAAATTTATAAATGGCTGAAAGAAAGTATAACCGTTACTAAACTCTGTACCTGGTCCATTCCCTGGATACACTTCTTGTTGTTTATAGGTAAAATGTGTACTACTTAAACCGTCAGTGTTATTATAAACGCCAAAACCAGTTTCAGGATGTTGTGGGTCGTAAACCATTCCCCAGTATTCACTTGCTTGACTACTAAGGGGTACACTACCCAAATTGGTAATGGGAAGTCCTCCTCCCTCACCAGGAGAAAATGACCATGGATTATTCCCTGTATATGTTCTGTATTTACTAAGTGTATTGACGATGAAACACGCTGGAGCTCCCGCACCATCAAAGCCACTACCATCCCACTGTCCGTCCGTTCTAAAACTTGTATAGCGGTACACAATTTTAACAGATTGTCTAATTATTGTGTACCAAGTTTCGATATAAGTTTCTGAAAATTTAGCGTTTAATGGATAATGGATTGGTCTTAATTTTACATAATATCCATTGGGAATAGCGTGATAATCAATGAGGCTCACCGCATGGTTTAAATAGTCGCCCCCATGTGTTACGTTATAAGAAAAAGGTGGTTGCCCTGGAATTCCTGAACCCGCCACTTCGCCACCTTGCGTATAACCATCCTTTTTTTGATAGGCATCCAGCGTAACTTGAAAGCCTCCGTCGTAGCCGTTATAAACTAAGTTGGTGGTGGCATCAATCAACGAAGCCCAAGCTAATTGTCCTCCTCTTTTGAGGTTAATTCCTATTTTGATTTTATTATTTTTTAACCAAACAAAATCATTCGCAGCATCATAACGGGGCTGATTTGTAAATATGGCGGGTAAATGAGCATTACCATCATAGTAACTGGCAGGGTGTCCGTCTGAAAAATAATATTGAGGTTTATTGGGTTCAATAGTTACTACACTTGATGAGGGTACAGTATATTGTTCTGAATTTGATTGACCAGATTCAGTTTTACCAGATTCAGTAGCTGTAATTGAATATAAGCCATCTGTTAAATTTAGACCAGCCCATTCATTGCTATTTGCTATATAAGACAGGTTTGTATAAACACCATTTTTATATAATTTAAGCGTTGTACCATTACTATATCCAGAATAGGAAATCCGAGTTCCAGTTACGATTAATAGCGTTGGTGTGCTTGTTTGGGTATTTGACGTTGTAAATTGTATGGAATTAGACTGAGCCGATTCAGACTTTCCTGATTCAGTAGCCGTGATTGTATATAAACCCGTCGATAAACTAAGACCTGTCCATTGATTACTATTAGCTACATAAGACTGATTAATGTATGTACCATTTTTATATAATTTAAGCGTTGTTCCGTTGGTATAACCCGAGTAGGTAATCATATTTCCCGTAACCGTCGAAAGACTTGGCGTACTGGTTTGACCACTCGGTTGATTATACTGCACAGCATTTGATTGAGCTGATTCAGATTTTCCCGATTCCGTTGCCGTATAAGTGTATAATCCCGTTCCTAAGTTTAACCCCGTCCATTCATTACCGTTTGCTACAAAAGTATCATTGGTAAATACTCCGTTTTTGTATAGTTTGAAAACTGCCCCTGGTGTATAGTTTGTATAGGTTATATATGTCCCATTGACCGACAAAAGTGTTGGCGTACCCGTTGGTGGAAGTGATGAGTATTGAACAGCATTTGATTGAACCGATTCAGACTTACCAGTTTCCGTAGCGGTGATTGTATATGAGGCTGTGGTTAAACTCAGACCCGACCAAGTATTACTATTCGCTATTGAACTCTGATTTGTATAAAATCCATCTTTATATAGTTTGAGCATTACACCATTCGTATAACCCGAATACGTAATTTGTGTTCCAGTAACCGTTGCAAGCGTTGGGGTACTTGTTTGGATACTTGCAGTGGTATATTGTATAGAATTAGACTGAGCTGATTCATATTTTCCTGATTCAGTCGCCGTAATTGTATATGAACCCGTTGATAGATTTAAACCCGCCCACTGATTACTATTTGCTACATAAGCTAAATTTAGGTATGCACCATCCTTATATAATTTAAGGGTTGTTCCATTAGTATAACCAGAATAAGTAATGGCATTTCCAGTAACTGTCAATAGACTTGGCGTACTGGTTTGACCATTCGGTTGCGTGAATTGCACAGCATTTGATTGAGCCGATTCTGATTTTCCCGATTCCGTTGCCGTGTAAGTATATAATCCAGTTCCTAAGTTTAATCCTGACCATTCATTACCGTTTGATACAAAAGTATCATTGGTGAAAAATCCATCTTTATATAGTTTAAAGAGTGACCCTGGCGTATAATTAGTGTAAGTAATATAAGTGGCGTTTACCGCTAAAAGTGTTGGAGTAGCAGTCTGTGGAAGTGATGAGTATTGAATGGCATTTGATGGAACTGATTCAGATTTTCCGCTTTCCGTAGCGGTAATTGTATATGAGCCCGTGGTTAAAGTCAGCCCTACCCAAGGGTTACTATTGGCAACAAAACTCTGATTCGCATAAACACCATCTTTAAAAAGTTTGAGAGTTGCTCCATCTGTATAACCCGAATAAGTAATCTGGGTTCCTGTAACCGTCAAGAGCGTTGGAGAAGAGGTCTGTGGTGTGAATTGAATAGCATTTGATTGAACAGATTCGGACAGACCCGTCTCTGTGGCAGTGATGGTATATAAACCAGCACTCAAATTTAGCCCAGACCAAGTGTTACTATTCACAACAATACTCTGATAAATATAAATACCATTTCTATACAATTTAAGGGTCGTTCCGTTTGTATAATCTGAATAGGTAATTTGAGTACCAGATACCGTTAGTAACGTTGGTGTGGTTGTTTTTGGAGGAGGTGGATTACCTAATAGATTTAAGTTTCCAATTGTTGAACCAAAGGTTATTGTGCCATTGCCTCTAAAACTCATCCATTTTGCGGAATATTGTCCATGTATTTCAACGGCATGATTCAAATCTATAATCACTGAATCTATCGCTAAGGGTACACGATTAATATTCCATATCGTTTTATCTTCCCAATTCCCCGATTTTATAGAAATGGCAATAGGAGCTCCGATAGTAACTGTAATATCCCCACTTTTGGCACTTATACATCCCGATAAATTACATTTTGCGTAATACAAAGTAGTAACAATGGGCGATACTGGCATAATTACCCCTGTATTATCACTTGCTTTATACCAATCAACTGTTCCTGAACAACCCGTTGCCGTCAAAGTGATTGAATTACTCAAAACGACTTGTGCAGTCGGAGTTACCACGGGTGGAAAAGATTGTGTTACCGTAACAGCAGTCGTTACCGTAGCAACGCACTGATTCACCCCAACCGCCACAAGTGTATAAATTCCTGAAGCATTTGCAGTAGCAGCATTAACCGTTGGATTTTGCACACTTGACGTAAAATTATTGGGACCCGTCCAATTATACGAAGTAATACCAGCAGTAGCGTCCGTGTAGGTAGCGGTTAAATTTAGATTTTGCCCAGCACAGATAGCTGAATTTGACGTAATCGTAACGTCTGGTTTTATTTTAATGCTCAAAGTGGTATTTGCACCAATTGAACACGTTTTGTTATTTACATCCCTAAAATAGGCAATTACCGAGTAAGTTCCCACATTTGCCGTAGAGAAGTTAGGAATTGAAATAGAGGCATCAGTACATTGCAAAGCAGCATTGCAACTGGCAACTGAAGTGCTGGTAAATCCGTTAGGACCAGTCCATGAGTAATTTTGAAAATTTGCTCCTCCAAAACCCATGATAATATTGTGAGTTGTTCCTTCGCAAACCGATGTTGAAGCGGGAACGGAAGGAATATTAGGACGATTACCGACATGAACATTAACAAACACTGTACCAGTGCAACCCGTTGTTAAATTAGTTGCGGTAACTCTATATGTACCATCATGATAGATGGTCAATCCTTGTCCATTATCTGTAAAAGCAATTCTTGAAATACTTTGTCCCGTGGCGGTAAATGAATTGGGACCTGTCCAGGAATACGTAACGCCCGATGTAATCCCACTTTGGGCAGTTAAATTGATAGTGCCATTATAACATACGGACGTATCGCCCGTTATGACCAAATTGGGTAAAGCAGTTCCAATACTTACTACGGTTGTGGCGGTTACGGAACAGCTATTTGTATTAGTAACCGAAACCGAATAGATACCAGTTTTCGCAGCAATCAGATTGGTAATAGTTGCTATTTTGGTGGTTGCGGTAAAGCTATTAGGACCCGTCCAAGAATAGGTCAAACCCGTTTGGGTTGTAACTACGGGTAAATCAATATCACTATTGACACAGGTAGAAAAAGCGGAGGCTAAGGAAATTCCAGTAAGTTGATTAACGGTAACCGTATGTATTTTTCTCCTACTAAAACAAGTTGAACCATCTTCACAGGCAGGGTAATAATTGGTCGTAACCATTGGCGAAACCGTAGTACTGGAAAGTAGCGTATCACCCGTTGCTGATTTATACCATTTTGTTGAACCTGTACTACAAGTGGCAGCTAATAGTGTGGACTGTCCTGCACAAATGGATTGTGGCGTACTGGTTGGAACAGGAATTGTGGTTATGCGAATATCAAAATTATTATCTGGTGAAGTCGTAAGGGGGTTTGAAGCCACAACCCGAATACGATAACCCGTACCCAAAGATATATTGATGGGGATTCTAAAATTAATGGTTTGAACGCCCGAAGAAGACCCATTTAAGGTTCCAATGATGGTAGGATTTGAAAAACTACCCACTGAATCCGACAAAACCACTGAAAAAATATTCCCCGAATTAAATACTCCTTGGGCATCGGCGTATAGAAATGAACTTTCGCCCGTGCAATACGAAGTTTTCAATAGTGAATTGAGGCTTATATAATTGGAGTTAATCCTGTGCGGTATGTCGTTGGGATCAACAATACTATTTTTGGTATTATTCAAATTATAAGAATCAAAATCGTTTCTGTTATTTACTTCACTTGAGAATGAAGGAAGTGTTTTCAACAAAAAAATGGAAATCCACAGTACGTAAATTCTAAATGGGTTAACTTTTGAGACAATGGTTAGTTGTATCCTGGCGGGGATTTTTAAATACACTTCTCGCATAATTTGTTTTATTTAGGGGTTGCAAATGAAAAATTTAGTTGATTTTACTGTTCGCTAAATTTTAAGTAGGAGTAGTTATAAATTAAAACTTATTCTCATGCACAGACAAAAGCATTTTAAGGCAGACTGAGTATTACCTTAACATTATAGGCAATTGTCGAGCCAAATTTTAAAAAAACTACAAAAAAACACTCTGCAATGAGATAGATTTTGCAATGGACTTCAACAAAATTTTGTGGAGGTAAATAATAAACGTAGGTTAAAATTAGATTGACGTAGAAAATCCATTAGTGACGATAAGATTTTTAAAATATCTTAAATCTCAGATTAAAAGGGTCGGGATGCTTTGGCGAAACAAGACATCCAATATTTTGAAAAAAGATTATCTTCTTTAATACCTTTTGTAGAAGAAGCATGGATAAATATTACCTCTTTATCACTCTTTTTCTCGGTTATAAGTCCCGCATGATTAATAGAAGCTACGCCGCCCTTGTTAGTAACAAAGAAAACCCAGTCGCCCGGATGAAGTTCATCAATGGAGACTTCACGACCAACTTCTGCCTGTTGCCAGGAGATTCTGGGGATTTTGAAACCAATTTGCGAATACACACAAAATAATAATCCCGAACAATCCATCCCATTACCATCAGTACCACCCGAGCGATAAGGAACGCCTGTGTATGAACGTGCTAAGGAAACAACTTCATTGATAGTTCTGTTATGATAAGTTTTTGAGTAATTTTTTGAGGGAGCATTGGTAGGATAAGAAGTAGATGAAGAGACACTCTCTCGGCGACGAAACAGTCGGCAAGAGTCCATGATGAAGAGCAACGTAAAGAGAATGAGCACCCTTTCGCAAGCGTGTCGTTTGTTTTGTTTCATGGATTAAAGTAAGGAATTTTTAATTATAATACTTACATCAAATACCTTCGAGGTTATCAAAAATATCTAAAAGATTTGCTTTCATGGTATCAATCAATATTTCAGGATTTCCTTCATCATGAATAGTCTCTATCCATGTTTTTGGCGTTTCTGAACGTTTAAATTTATAAATAATCTTATCAAATCTATCCACAAAAATAGCTTCTTGTAGCGATTCCATCATTTGGTATTTGAACAGTTTTTCATTCAAATCATAACCTTTCGTAGATTCTGATAATACTTCAACCACAATAAAGGGATTCAAAATGATGGCGATTGAATTATTATAAAAATCTAATTTCCCTTTCACAACCGTAATATCTGGATTAAAAAAGCCTTTTTGGTCGCTGGTTTTCACGCCAAGGTTACTACTAAAAACATTGATTCCATTGCGTTGATAGTGATTTACCAATAAAGTAGTTATGTAACTAACGAGCAGTTCGTGAATGGCGGATGCTAAGCCCATGATAATGATTCTGCCGTTGCAGTATTCGGCTTTGTAAGTGGTTTCTTCCAAAAAATCCATAAACTCGTCCCAAGTTGCTTCGATAGCAACCAGACCACCATCGTCAATTTTTTGAATTTGCTTTTCGGTAAGACTTATTTTTTCGAGTAATTCCAACATAATTGAGTGAATTATTTTCTGTAAATATAACAGAATTATTGATTTTAGATTATTGAAACCATCAATTTTATTCTCCTTTCAAAATCCTGACCGTTACCATCAAAGCCCCAAAGTGTCTCATAGAATGTTCGGCGGCATGAAAATATAAACCAATCACATTGGTTGGGATTTTCTTTCTACCAATGCCTCTGGGTTCTAAGAGCGTTTTCTCATCGGTATTTTTCAGTTGCGTCAGAGCCTTATTTACTTGATTATTAAAGCGAGTCAATAGCTTTTTGACAGTCAAGTCATATTGAGGTGAAACTTTTTCCAATTCCAATAATTCCGATTGGTCTTCGTTCAACATTTTGTCATTAGCATACGTAAAAAGCCTATCCAAAACGCCCGAAAGATGTTGCAAATGGAAACCCACTAAAGCCACGCCAGCAGTAGTTTCCCACAAATACTCTTCGGAAAAATCAATCATGAGCGTATTTACCTCTTCCCGAACTTGGAGAATAGTATGGGCAACGGGTTGTAAAAGGGGCGAAAGACCCGCAATGGGTCCCCGCATCCATACTTCGAGATTATTCATTTTAAATAAATCAAAGATTAATGATTACCGCCAACTTTTATACGCATTAATCAACCCGTTAGTCGATGAATCATGCGAACTAATTTTTTCTTTTCCACCTAATTCTGGTAAAATTTGATTGGCTAATTGCTTTCCTAATTCAACGCCCCATTGGTCAAAACTAAATACATTCCAAATCACCCCTTGCACGAAAATCTTATGTTCGTACATCGCTATCAAACTTCCCAAAGTCCTCGGAGTCAATAATTTAAACATAATTGAATTAGTGGGACGATTACCCTGGAAAACTTTAAAGGGAGCTAATGCTTCAATCTCCTCGGTAGATTTTCCTGCCTTAACTAATTCCGCTTCAACCACTTCTCTTGATTTCCCGTTCATCAAAGCCTCGGTTTGGGCAAAGAAATTGGACAACAACATTTGATGATGTTCACCAATAGGGTTGTGCGACTGAGCGGGAGCAAGAAAATCACAAGGAATCATTTTTGTACCTTGGTGAATTAATTGATAAAAAGCGTGTTGCCCGTTTGTACCAGGTTCTCCCCAAATAATTGGACCCGTTTGATACGAAACTTCTTCCCCTCCCCGACCCACATATTTGCCATTCGATTCCATATCCCCTTGTTGAAAATAAGCCGCAAAACGGTGCATATATTGGTCGTATGGAAGAATGGCTTGGGTGTCCGCTCCAAAGAAATTATTGTACCAAATTCCTAAAATAGCCAACGTTACAGGCATATTTTCGTTGAAATCTGCCGTGCGAAAGTGCTTATCCATAGCGTGACCCCCTTCTAAAAGTTCAATAAAATTTTCATATCCAACCGACAAGGCAATCGACAAACCAATAGCCGACCAAAGCGAATAACGTCCACCAACCCAATCCCAAAAGCCAAACATATTTTCGGCATCAATTCCGAAGGCAACTACTGATTTTTCGTTGGTAGAAATTGCGGCAAAATGTTTCGCCACATCATCTGCCGAACCACCATTTATTAAGAACCAATTACGGGCAGAATGAGCATTAGACATGGTTTCCTGCGTAGTAAAAGTCTTGGAAGCAATCAAGAAAAGTGTGGTTTCTGGATTCACTTTTTTCAAGGCTTCGGCAATGTGTGTGCCATCCACATTTGAGACAAAATGCAAATTCAAATGGTTTTTATAAGGTTTTAGAGCCTCCGTTACCATCACAGGTCCCAAATCTGAACCACCAATACCAATGTTTACCACATCCGTAATTGCCTTACCTGAATACCCTTTCCATTCGCCCGAAATTACCTTTTCCGTAAAACCTTTCATCTTCTCCAACACGGCATTAATATCGGGCATTATTTCCTTGCCATCAACGCCAATCGGTGAATTTGAGCGATTTCTCAACGCTACATGAAGCACGGCTCGTTGTTCGGTCTGATTAATTACATCGCCCGTAAACATTCTTTCGATGGCATCATCTAACTCACATTCATTCGCCAAAGCCACTAAAATTGCCTTAGTTTTTTCGGTCAAAATGTTTTTGGAATAATCTAATAAAATATCTTCAAAATGAATTGAGAATTTAGCAAAACGTTCAGAATCATTTGAGAATAAGTCTTTTATGGAAATATTAGCCATTTCAGCTTTATGTTTTGTCAGTAAAGAGAAAGCATGAGTTTGGTCGAATGGAATAGATTTTAACATGATTAGCTTGATTTTTAATTTTTTGGTAAGGGCAAAAATACAAAATTTTCACCTAACTTTGTGTCCCGTAACAACAGGTTGCGGAATTAATCCTCCTCCTAAGTTTCATTTCAGAAATCTTCTTGCATTTCGTTTTGTTCTTGTAACCTTCTTTTGTCTTACTGAATTGAGATTTTTAATTTCTTAAAAATTCTTGCCTTGCTTTTCAATTTTAGAAAAGTTTGAATTTCATTTTCAAATTTTCAAATTAAACAATTTTCAAATTATATTATCATGTCAGGTAAAGGGCAACCGAAAACCGCAAAATACATATTCGTTACGGGCGGTGTAACATCATCATTGGGCAAGGGAATCATAGCTTCTTCCTTAGCTAAACTATTGCAAGCCAGAGGATTATCGTGTACTATTCAGAAGTTTGACCCTTACATTAACATCGACCCTGGAACCTTAAATCCTTATGAACATGGTGAATGTTATGTAACCAACGACGGGGCAGAAACTGACCTCGACCTCGGACATTACGAGCGTTTTTTGGGCGTACCAACTTCGCAAGCCAATAACATTACTACGGGAAGAGTCTATAATAATGTTATTACTAAAGAACGTAGAGGGGATTATTTAGGCAAAACGGTTCAAGTAATTCCCCACATCACGGACGAAATCAAACGAAATATCTTGATTTTGGGTGAAACTGGCGAATACGATATTGTTATTACAGAAATTGGAGGTTGCGTTGGCGATATTGAATCGTTACCTTTCATCGAAGCTGCTCGACAATTGAAATGGGATTTGGGAGAAAAAAACACGCTTTTTATTCACCTTACGCTGATTCCTTATTTGGCTTCGGCAGGTGAATTAAAGACCAAACCTACTCAGCACTCAGTCCGTGCCTTGTCTGAATTAGGCGTTCAACCTGACATTATTGTTTGTAGAACTGAGCATCCTGTGCCAATGGAAATACGTCGTAAAATTGCTCTATTTTGCAACGTATCCGCCAATGATGTGATTGAAGCCATGGATGCCGAGACGATTTATGATGTGCCTCTGTTAATGAGAAAAGAAAAACTCGACCAAAGAGCTTTGTATAAATTGGATATTTATAATGACAAAGATGCTGACCTCGAATCGTGGAAAAATTTCTTGGGAAAACTCAAAAATCCCACCGAGCAAATTACCGTTGGCTTAGTGGGAAAGTACGTTGAGTTGAAAGATTCTTACAAATCAATTGCTGAGGCACTGATTCATGCAGGGGCGATGAATGAAACAAAAGTGAACGTAATTTGGATTTCGTCAGAGAGTTTGGTGGATGGCGATTATCAGAAAAAACTTTCGGATTTGGACGGGATTTTGGTTGCTCCAGGTTTTGGAGAAAGAGGAATTGAAGGAAAAATAAATGCTGTAAAATACGCCAGAGAAAATAAAGTTCCTTTTTTTGGAATCTGTCTGGGAATGCAATGTGCCGTGATTGAATACGCTCGAAATGTCTTAGGTTTGGAAGATGCTCATTCCTCAGAAATGAATCCAGAAACCACCAATCCCGTGATTGATTTGATGGAAGAACAAAAAACGGTAACGAACAAAGGCGGAACAATGCGTTTGGGTGCTTATGCTTGTAAGTTAGAAAAAGGTTCTTTGGCACATCATATTTACGGAAAACTAAACATTCAAGAACGTCATCGCCATCGTTACGAATTTAATAATGCCTATTTGGAGCAATTCAAAGCGGCAGGAATGATTCCAACGGGGATAAATCCAGAATCTAATTTAGTAGAAATTGTGGAATTAAAAGACCATCCTTACTTTATTGGTGTACAGTTTCACCCAGAATATAAATCTAATGTTGCCAATCCAGCACCCCTATTTGTTCAGTTTGTGAAGGCAGTTTTGAAAAATGCCATTCCTTTGATGAAGGGAGCGAAATAGGGTCAGTGAACAGTTATCAATTAGCAGTAAACAGTTAGTTTAGTTTGGAATTCAAAAGCCCTAATTGAAATCAAATTCAATTAGGGCTTTTGAATTTACAACCAAATCCTTCTTGCAAATAACCATTAATCACAATAAAATCTAAACCTTTGCCAATTAACGGAGATTGTTCGTAATTTTGTAACGTTGTTTTGAGACTAACAATTTTTAATCAATCCTTAATACTCATTACTCAATGCAACGAACAAAACGATGATGGATAAAAATCAAATTACGGGCTTAGTGTTGATAATGGCAATGTTGATGGCTTATCAATTTTTCTTTGCTCCAAAAGAACAACCACTGAAACCCCAAGAAAAAGCTAAAATTGCCCAAACAACGCCTAATTCACCCGCAAAGGTTGCTCCTATTGATTCAAATGTGGCTAAAATTGTGGCGGGAGATTTTGCCAGTGCAGCCGTAGGAACTGCCAAAGATGTTGTTTTAGAGAATAAAGACATTAAAGTTACCTTTACTTCGCAGGGTGGACGAGTGAAAAATGTATTATTGAAAAATTACGAAACGTATAATTCATTCGACCAAAAAAAGAAAGAACCACTTACGATTTTTGACGAATCTTTCGATAAAATCTCGCTTGAACTACCCACTACGAAAGGCAATATTGATTTGAATAAATTGTATTTTTCTACTAATTCAGTGGGTGGAATTGTCGCCGAAGGCAAGACTGATAAAGTTATTTTTACTTTACAATTGGCTACTGGGCAAACCGTTGAACAATCTTATTCTTTGGCTGGCTCAGGATTTTTAGTGGATAATGACTTGAAATTGACGGGTTTGGATGGTATTCTTAAAAACGAATCCGTAAAGATGAATTGGTTGGAGAATGTTCGTCCAACGGAAAAAGATTTTACGGAAAACCGTAAAGCAACGGTCAATTATTTGATTAATGATGGGGAAAATTTTGACCAATTATCGGAAGCTCCAACGGGGGCAAACGAGGCAAAATTGGACGAACCTTTAAAATGGGTGGCTTTCAAGAAAAAATACTTTTTGTCGAGTTTCATTACCAAGAATGCCCCAATCTTAAAGGCACAAGTTTATGGCACTGCTAATGAACAAGATTCACTGAATATCAAGACCTTACGGGCAAATATGGAATTGCCTTTGGCAGATTTAAAAACTGGAAAGGGCGCATATCAATGGTATTTTGGACCAAACGACTATAACATCATCAAAGACGTTGCTCCAAGCTTTGGCAAGAACGTTAAATTGAGTTATGACATCTTTCTGCCCATCACTCGCTACATCTTCGTTCCCTTGTTTAATATATTGGAAAAAGTATTTTCAAACTACGGTTTGTTAATTATTGCTTTGGTTTTGATTATAAAGTTTGCCCTTTTGCCCCTTACCTACAAGTCGTATGTGAGTATGGCAAAAATGAGAATTTTACAGCCAGAGTTGAATGCTATCAAAGAAAAAGTGGGTGATGATGCTGCCAAGCAACAGCAAGCTCAAATGAAATTGTACGGTGAAGTTGGCGTGAGTCCTTTGAGCGGTTGTGTGCCTGTGTTGGCTACAATGCCCGTTTTGATGGCAGTTTTTATGTTGTTTCCCAACTTGATAAATCTTCGTCAGCAATCGTTTTTGTGGGCAAATGACCTTTCCACGTTTGACTCTATCGCCACGCTACCTTTCATGATTCCCTTATATGGAAATCACGTCAGTTTGTTTACTTTGTTGATGACGGTTTCGAGTATTGCCTACGGATATTATAACAATCAGAACACGCCAGACCAAACGGGTCAGCCTATTGATATGAAGAAAATGGCGTACATCACACCCGTAATTTTTATGTTTGTAATGAACTCTTTGCCAGCGGGTATGAGTTTCTATTATTTTATTTCAAACATTGTAACCATCGGTCAGCAAATTGGAATTCGTAATTTTGTCAATGAAGATAAAATCAAGGAAGTTTTAGAAGAAAATCGTGCAAAAATTGCGGTTAGTGGCGTAAAAAAATCACGTTTTTCTGAATATATTTCTAAGCAAATGAAAGCCGTTGAAGAAGCGAAAGTCGAAGAGGAAACTGCGAAGAAAAAGAAGAAAAAGTGATATATTGAATAACTGATGTTAAACAATTGATTTCATTTTAAGTTTTATGAATGCAGACCAATCATTGTAAGGTCTGCATTTTTTATGTTTAAATTTGAAAAATCATAAACTCTCAGAATAATAATGCAAAACGAAGAAAGACAAACACCTAATCAGGGAACTGGACACATCATTCAAAGTCTAATTGTAAACTTATTAATTGCCTGCTCAAAGGGCGTAGCGGCATTTATGACGGGTTCGGGGGCAATGTTAGCAGAGACTATCCACTCATTTTCTGACTGTGCCAATCAAGCTCTTTTACTCGTGGGAGTACGTCAAGCCCGCAAGCCCGCCGATGCCATTCACCCATTGGGGTACGGTCGTTCAGCATATTTTTGGTCATTTATGGTGGCAATGTTACTCTTTTCAATCGGTGGAATGTTTTCGATATATGAAGGTGTTCATAAATATGAAAATCCAGAACCCGTTAATAATATTCTTTGGGGCGTAGGGATTTTGGCTTTTTCATTAGCCTTGGAAGGATACGCCACTTTTTCAAATATTATAGAATTGAATAAAAGAAAAGGAGAAAATGGCTTTTTTTCTTATTTACGTCTCACAAAAGAAAGTGATTTAATTGTCGTTTTTGGAGAAAATGCTGCGGCAGTTTTGGGTTTAATAGTGGCATTAGGTGCCTTAACGATAGCCCATTATACAGGGGATGGACGTTATGATGCTATTGGTTCAGTGATTATTGGTGTGATTTTGATTGCGGTTGCCATATTTTTAGCCGTAGAAGTGAAATCCTTGCTGATTGGAGAAAGTGCAGACTTAACTATTTACTTGAAAGTGAAAGAGTTAGCGAAAAATCATCCCAATATTATTAAATTAATTAACTGCAAAACCATTCAGCAAGGACCTGGTGAGGTATTGGTTTGTGCCAAAATTTTAGTGGAGGAAAAACTCAATGCGGTACAAATCAGCAGGTTAATTAATGATTTTGAGTCTGATTTAAGAGGTTTTTATCCAGAAGTAAAATGGTTGTATATTGAACCAGATTTGCAGGAGTGGAAGGAGATATAAATTAAGCGTCTAAAAAATAATACACCCGATAATGTCTGAATTGGGATTCGTCAGATTAACAGATTTTATGATTTGCGATAACATACAATCCAGAAATACTCAAATCTGACGAATCCAAATTCAGACATTTTAAGTAGCTTTAATATTTAGGTCATCATTAAATCATTACTTAATCTCTCAACTCCGTAATGGGCGTTAACAAAACTTTTCTAAACTCTACTTCTGAACCCTCAGCTTGCAAGGCAATTTGTCCTTTCTGGACGGTTGCATTGTAGCCATAATTTACCAAATCGCCATTTACCCAAACTTTCACTTGGTCTTTCAAACACTGAACAATCATGGTATTCCACTCACCGAGAGGTTTTTCTGAATTGTCAGTAAGGTTATGAATTTGCCTTTCTTTACCATCAGTTGAACCCCAATTTTCCTTGGGTCCAGAACGGTGTTTTTCCATATCGGGAACGGTAATATCTTCGCCAATACACCAAAAATCTCCTGCATTATCGTGCATCAATTGTGCTTCAATTGCCTTTGGAAACATTTTATAAAGCACTCTGGGTATTGAGGCATGAACCAAAACGCCACAATTCCCAGGTTTTCTCGCAAAACGATATTGCACTTCTAATTGATAATTTTCGTAAATGGCATCCGTAATAATATGCCCTTGTGGTTCTGCCAAACTTACTAACATTCCATTTCTAATAATGAAAGGGCTTTTGACTTCGGGTTTTCCATCCATCGCAGGAACATCAATATGCCAACCTGTAAAATCTTTGCCATTGAAAAGGCTTTTTGATTTAGATTTGGTTTGAGCGTTGAGATTTGCTAAACTGCTGATTATTAGGATAATGAGGAGGATTGTTTTCATGTTGATTTGTTTTTGGTTTTTTAAAGTACCACAAGCTTTAGTACACTGTTTAATAAGTTATTTCATCTTCCCGAAAGTTATTTACCCACAGTGGAACTGTTTTCGGGAAGTTCCACAAACTAAGATTTTAGGATAGAAATTAATAAGACAACTTATTAAACAGTGTATTCAGCCTGTTCTGTTCTCAAAAAATATACAGGCTAAAGCCCGTGGTACTTTTAATCCTCACACCCAATCGGAGCCCCAGGAGGCAATTCTTTATGCACCGCCACTTTGGCAGCCGAAGGGTTTTTCATCCGTTCCAAAGTGTAATCTACATGGGCTTGATAATCAGATTCTTTGACGGTTTTCTTCGCTTCTTCCAAATACGCTTTCAAATCTTTAATAGCTTTTCCACAAACGGCTTTTGCTTGATAATTCGCTGATTCATTGACACTTAAAGCCAATAAATGCGTAAGCACAATTTGCTCCGTTTGGAATTGCACTTTGCGATTTAATCCTTGATTTTTAGCGGTTTTAAAGGTTTTATCCAAAACTTGCGAAATCATTTCCTCCAAACCCAAACCACCGTTTCGGGCTTCGTATTCCACCATGCGAGAAGCACGTTCGGGATGAAATAAAAACTGCAAAGGAAAATCCGCCGCTGATTCTGCTGCCGCCAATGGGTCGAAAGCTAAACCTGTACGTTTTTTAAACAATTCTCTTGATGACATATACCCCGCTGGACGTGGAGGAATCATGGAAATTATATTTTCTGGCAAGGTCAAAAAATCAGCCGAAAGACATTTTAAGGCGGTTTCTAAGGCTTTTTGTTGAGTTTCTTTCTGACAGCTTTCGTCGAAAATTGTCCATCACCACGCAACGCATAATGATAATCCATTGAACCCACCAATTTAGAAACGGCTTCAATTTGATAACGATGAATATTATAAAGTGGTACTAAGGCATCTTCTAAAAACGCCATCGGTACGCCCGTTCTAAGCGTTTTTTCGCCAAAACTTTTGAGTCCTTTTTCTCTTACTTTCATCAAATTATCTAATTCTTCAATGGGACTTTTTCCACCGTCCCACAAATGAGCCGTTGGACTCACCGAACCCGCCGAACGAGCATCTTGGTCAGTCAAAAATAACAATCCTTTATCGTGAGAATCCTTCAAAATTTTGTTTAAAGCCACTTTTTCATCCGTTCCTTTCGGGAAATCTTGATAACCGTAAGTTATCGAAACTTTATCCCATTCGCCAATTCCTACGGCGTAGGCATCGCTTAAATCAATTTCGCCTTTGGCATCCAATTTCACGGTCGGGTGCGGATAATCCATCACCGAAGCTCTGTTATTGGTACTTGCCGAATAATTGTGCATCAAACCGAGCGTATGTCCAACTTCATGAGCCGCCAATTGTCGCAAACGAGCCAAAGCCATTTTGAGCATTGGGTCTTTTTCAGTATCCAATTTTTGCCCATTTTCAAAAGGGGAAAGCAAACCTTGGGCAATCAAATAATCCTGACGAACCCGCAAAGAACCTAAACTAACGTGTCCTTTAATGATTTCGCCCGTGCGTGGGTCGGTTACGGATGCCCCATACGACCACCCACGAGTAGAACGATGCACCCAATTGATAACATTATAGCGACAATCCATCGGGTCGGCATCGTCGGGTAACAATTTAACTTGGAAGGCATTTTTATAGCCTGCCGCCTCAAAAGCCTGATTCCACCAAGCCGTTCCGTCCATCAAAGCCGAGCGAATTGGTTCGGGCGTTCCGTTGTCTAAATAATAAACAATGGGCTTGACGGCTTCTGAAATTTTGGCGGTTGGGTCTTTTTTCTTCAAACGGTGACGGACAATAAAATACTTTTCAATCGGTTCGCTCACGGGCGTTGCGTAATCCATAAAACCCAAGGCATTAAAACTTGAACGTGGGTCAAAAACTCGCTTTTCAAATTGATTATCAGGCAGTTTTACAAAACTGTGGTGAACCCGCAAGGTGATAGCATCCGAACTTGGCGTTACCGATTTTACAAAATTTCCTGCATCGCTTCCACCCGTAAAAGTCAAAGTAACTTCAAACTCAGAGTTTAACGGAAAGTTTTTGGTACGGGCAAAATACATCGCCGAACGAGATTTATCGGGAGCGTAACTTCCTTGTTTGGAGTCTTTCAAACGGTCAGGAATTCCCATGGGGTCGGTCATTAAAAAATCGGTGGCATCTACCAAATACTTCCCGTTTTCTTCGGCTTCTACCGTGAAACCCCAAAGCGTAGATTGAGCAAAGGATTGTTCGATGGCACGTTTTTCATTGGCATCATTGGTAATGGCTCGGTATCTCAAATTGGGTTGAATGAGCATAATTTTGCGTCCAACTTTATTAAAAAATACCACTTTTTCATCGCCTAAAAGTCCACGGTCGAGACCAATATCGTTTGAACCCAAACCCGCAGGAAGGGACGAAACGTACAGGAATTCTTGATTGAGAGAGGCAACTTCGAGCCAAATTTTACCCGAATCTTCGTCCCAATAAAAAGGCATAAAACCTTCAAATTTCTTCAAATTGGCGGTTTTTTCGGTAATAGTGGGGAGTTTTTGAGAGAATCCATTGAAGGAAATTAGGATTGCACAGAGGAATAATAGTTTTTTCATAAATGCTGATGATTGATTGAATCCAAAAATGTTTATATTTGTTTCTTACAAAGAAAGCATTTTTAGCGATACATTAATCAAATTTCAAGACAAAAATGATGGAAAAAGCAGTAATATCAACGATGAATAGCGGTAGAAGCTATATTTTCAAAACGCAAGAATCCTATTCTCCCGAAGAAATTTTTGCGGCGGGAGGAACAACGGCTTTTGCCATTAAAATTGGAAAAACGGGCAAAAATCTCAGAGACAGCGTTAAAAATGCCCCAGAAGCAGATTTTACGGATGAAGAGTGGGACATTATTCAAGAACAATTAAAAAATGACAAATGAATTTACTTTTTGATACCAACATTATCATAGCAATAGTTCGTGCTGAAAAAACGGACGATTTGATTAATTTTCTGAACCCGCAAGATAAAAGTGTCTATTCAACGGTAGTAGTTGAGGCTGAAATAAAATCAATTGCTTTGAGGAATAACTGGGGCAAACCAAAATTGGCTAAACTTGATTATTATCTCAGCCAGTTTACTTTTACAGAAATTACAAAACCTTTCATCAATACCTATGTGGAAATAGATACCTTTTCACAACGCCAAAATCCCAATTTCAAAGATTATGCTTTCGATACTCCAAGAAATATGGGCAAAAATGATTTATGGATTGCCTCGACTGCCACCATTTTAGGTTTAGAATTAGTTACCACCGATGCCGATTTTGCCCATCTAAATAACGTCTTTCTGGATGTTCGTCAAATTGAATTGGGGGATTTGAAGAAGTATTTTTAGATTTGGTTGATGATTACTTAGAAAGTGCGGAGAGGAGCGTTAGAAGTGTCGAAAATAGTTTTTCCATTAGTCAGTACGCATTTGGTCTAAATCTCCTTCCCAACAATTTGAACCTTTCATCTTTAATAGTTCCTGAGTAACGATAATCTTCAAATACTCACTCAAAGCCTCATTTACCGCTTCTTTCTTAGATTTAAAATTTTTCATTGACATAATTTGAGACAATTTCTCTTGGTCAATATCAATATTAGTTGCCATGATTATTCTTCGTTTGTTTACACAAATATACTGTTTTTTTTGTGCAGAGTAATAAATGATTCTTAGGTGTTTTTTACAGAATTTAGAAGAAATACGAACAAATAAATAATCTTAATTTATTCCCAATTTCAAAATGCCCAGAGGGTTTACTGATAAACGTAACTCGGCAAGAGCAGAGCGATACCGAGTTACTGAAAAGGCAAGAAACGAGCGAGACGCTCTATTTGATTATAGGTCGTAGGAACGCTTCGCTAAACCTACGACCAGACCCATAAATCCAGTAGGAATATTATTAACCACAGATGGGTTTTTTACTCTCTAACCCTGTAAAAATATTCTCCATAATTTTTATAAAGTTGTGAATATTTTATACCTCCATATAAATTTTCTTCTTCAAGAAAATCTACCTTAATTCCTCTAATAAATTCAAAAACATTATTTGCTATAACTTGATATCCTCCATATGGATCATCCCAAACAATTTTATCAATCTCTTCATCCTTTGTGCCTACACATAATCCACCTCCATCACTCACTGCAAAAGGAAAATAGTTTCTTTCGTAATGATAATCCGTAAGATAGTTAGAGGAATAAACTTCAATTGCTTTTTCTATATTTATGAAATAAGAAAAACCAATTGTCTCTCCGTTATGTAAAAAATAATAGTAACTTAAATCTCTAAAATATCCAAGACTGCTAATAAATACTTTTTCAGTAAAAAGATTTTTTTCTCCAACATAGAATGTTTCTATAAACAGTTTATACAAAGGAGGAAGGCTAAATCCAAGGGATGATTCAATTAATTTTATATCTGTTTTTTCGTCTATTAGTTTTCCTTTTAAAAGACTGTACCCAGTTTCCATATGTGTCAAATTTTAAATTTCTAAAAATATCATCAAAAAAATGATTATTTCTTAATTAAATAAATCAATTAAATCAGGCTTCATAAATTCTCCACCAGTATGTGCAAATCCTCCTATTTGATTGTTATGGACTTTTGTCTTTACCGCTATTTTGTGCCTTTGTTTGTGTTCCTTTTAACAAAAGTCTCAGCCAGCCGTTGTTGGTATTTTTTCTACCAACAACATGAGCGTAAGCAACTCGCCAACTACGTAAATATTATTTATTCTGTTGATATTCAATATTTTAACTCTGATAAGCTAATATTTTATTTTCAATTTTCCTTATTGTTGGCAGAAAAAATACCAACAACATCAGCAAACGAATAAATGATTTTTTGTGTAATTTTAGAAAAAATCAACCACTCATGAGCAAAAAGAAACAAGATAAAAGCAAACAAAATATTACCAATGTCCATGATAAATTTTTTAAGGATACATTCTCTCACAACGGATGCTAAATTAGCTTTTATTTTTACTAAAAATACTGAAAAATTATTTGTAATGTTATCGTAAAATAAAAAAGATTGGGTTTTATTTACCTCAACATTGTAAAATCTCCATATTGAAATATCTTTGTTACATGAACCCACTATATTCAGACGACCAATTATTCATTCCAATTATTTCGGATTATGGATTTAAAGCCACTTTTGGTAATGATTCTAATACCCTTTTTTTGAGGATAGCCTTACAAGCACTTATCAAATCAAAAGTTCCGATAAAAGAAGTGATATTTGACAAAAATACTTTTGAAGGTATTACACAAGATGGACGAAGTGGGATTTTAGACTTGGCTTGTACAGATGAACACAACAATCATTTTATTGTAGAAATGCAATTTGGAGAAGCTCCAAACTTTGTACAGCGAATGAAATTTTATGCTTTACATAAGTTTAATTCGATGGTGAAGAAAGGGAAATTTGATTATGGTGGAATCCCCAAGATTTATTGTGTAGGTATTTTGGCGAAAAACATTTTACCTTTCAAACATTATCATTCCGTTTCCAATCTAAGAAATGAAGATGGTGAACTTTTTGATGAACAGATGACGTTTGTTACAGTAGAATTAGATAAATTTACATTGCAAGAAGCTGATATTCAGACAGATTTAGAAAAACTGATTTACACAATGCAAAATTTACATACAGTTACTCAACCAGTTCAGTTTCCAAAGTTTTGGAACGAAGAATGGCTAAAAATCGCCCTTGACGAGTTAGACCGAAGAAAAATGACTCCTGATGAAAGAGCTTCATTTGAAATATTGGTTGCCCGAAATGCAGAGTCAGTAAAAGCTGAAGCACGTAAAATAAAAGCGGCTGAATTAACCACAAAAATAAATGCTATCAAAAAAGCATTGATAAAAGGTAAGTTGGGTACTGAGGATATTGCTGATTATAATGATGTTTCTGTTGAGTTTGTATATGAAATTCAAAACTCATTATAAAATTTAAGAGGCTTACTGAGAAACTTTCCAGTAAGCCTTTTAAATTTCATTCTACAGGGACAATCCATGAATGTAGCATCAACAAATCAAATACCCCAAACACCTACCTATCCAAAGGCATTTCCTCCAATTCTTTCCAAATATATTTATTAAACCATGTCCAATTGTGCCATAAAGCCGCTAAACGTTCTTTGGGTTTGGTAATTCCGTGTCCAAAACCTTTGTAAACTACCAATTTTGACGGAACGCCTCTATCTTGTAGCCCTTGCAATAATTCATACGCATTGGAAATGGGTACTCTTTTATCCAATTCTCCGTGCTGAATGAGCGTTGGCGTACTGGCATTATTGATGTTGGTCATGGGTGAAGTTTTCTGGTAAATATCCTTATCATTCCACGGAGTTGATTTTAAATATTGTCTCGTAAACGGGTGAATATCCGTACTTACATAATACGTGACCCAATTTGAAATGCCCGCACCCAC
The DNA here is from genome assembly GCA_038230735.1 of Cytophagales bacterium. Lineage (GTDB taxonomy): Bacteria > Bacteroidota > Bacteroidia > Cytophagales > Spirosomataceae > Arcicella. The sequence goes on along the minus strand of JBBRMR010000005.1, from coordinate 93,751 downwards.
CGAAATTGCCTTGAAAACATTGGTATTCGTAGTCAAAAATGCGGAAATATACCCGCCCTGACTCCATCCCATTGAACCCATTCTGGTGGTATCAATCATGCCTTTATTTTTCAAAAAATCCACGCCCGACATCACATCCCACATATCCCCAATGCCTAAATTACGAACATTCAAAGAACGAAAAGCCTCTCCATAACCCGCAGAACCACGATAATTTGGGCGTAAAACCAAAGCCCCTTTTTCAAGAAATTGCAAAATTGGATAAACACTTCCGCCTGGCGTTGGCGTGGGTACATCTACGCCCGTTGGTCCACCGTGAATCATCACCAGTAAAGGATATTTCTTCGAGGGGTCATAATTTTTAGGTTTGTGCAAAACGCCTTCAATTTCAGCTCCGTCTTTACTTTTCCACTTAATAACCTCACTATTAGCGGTTTGCCAATTTTTAATTTGGGCATTCATGTTAGTGAGGGCAGTAAATTTCAAGTCCGATATTTCACCGATTTGTACTTCAAAAACATCATCATAATTTCTACCCAAAAACGCTATCTGTTTGGCATCTTTTGAAAAACTTGGATTATTCACCAACTCAAATTTAGTCTGAATTTCTTTAAATTTCCCCGTTATGTTATCCGCCAAAAATAATTTTGCTTTGGTCTTTTGCGAAGCCGTAAAGTAAATGCCTTCGTTTGCCCATTCCACAATACCAATATTTTCGTCAAAATCAGTGAGCCATTGTTTGGGCGATTTCGTTTGTAAATCAATGCTGAATGTTTTTGAGTTTTTGTAATAATTGGTAATGGTATCGTTCAAAGAAGTTGTGTAAATAACACTTTTAGAATCGGGCGACCAAGTACCCAAAAAATCCCCACCACCGTTTTCAACTAAGGGGATTCTTTTCTTGGCGGTAATTTCAAGGTAAGAAATATTGGATAAAGCTCCCGTTTGAATTAAAGGATTCGGTTGGTGGGCAAAAGCAATTTTTGAACCATCGGGCGACCATTTGAAGTTTGTTACCGTAAAATCACCTTGCGTTAAACGGGTAGGTTTCGGGAAATTAAGGCACGTTTTAGTAGAATCTTTGGGGTCGTAACAAGGTTTTTCATTGGGTGATGGAAACATATCTGCCGAAAAATCTACCAACCATAAATGGGCGAGTTTAAACTCTTCATCATCCACTTCAAAACCGCCATAACGTTCTTTCTTTGATTTCAGACTTTTAGCATCCTTCACATTCATCAAAATAGCTAATGTTTTTCCATCGGGCGACCAACTAAAATTATTGATTCCTTCCTCTTCTTTGGTAATGGCTTGGGCTTCTCCTCCCTCGGCTCGAATCACATAAATTTGGTTTTTATCGCCTCTATCCGCTAAAAAAGCAATCCATTTATTATCGGGCGACCAACTGGCGGAAAGGCTACTGCCTTTTGTGGTACGAGTTAATTGAAAGGGCGTTTGCTTATTTTTAGATAGCCAAATTTCGGTATCGTAAGCATTTTCTTTCCAATCAGCCGTAATTACCGAGAAAGCCACATTTTTTCCATCGGGCGAAATGATGGGGTTTCCCAAATTGCGTAGGGACAAATAATCCTCGAATTTTATACTACTATTTTTCTGAGCATAAGTGCTGATGGAAAGTAACAGTAAAATAATGACATTCTTTTTCATGAAGTTGATGAGTTGAGCGATTAGAATAAAAATTATTTTGATTCAACTGGAATTTATATGGAAATTTATGGAAGTCGTGCTTCAAAAGACTACGATTATACACATCTTTTTGAGTTTGGAAAAGAGCCTTAGGCTCGACCCATTTTGTAGCGGTGGGTTTTAACCCACCGATGAAGATGAAGAAAATAGCAAATTTCCAGAGTTCCATAGAAACGACACATATAAATGTGCCGAGCCTACGGCTCTCAAATTCCTGTTTTCTGATATTTCGGTGGGTTGAAACCCACCGCTACAAAATTTAACCGAGCCTACGGCTCTTACTGGAACTCTGAATATTTGTGTATAAACCGTAGCCTTCAAAAGGACGACTTCCGTAAATAGAGAACTTTTCACAGCAATAAAACCAAATCCTTCCCCTTCACCGTCAATAATCCTGATTTGGGTAATCTCGGGGTCATCAATTTCCAGTTGGGTTCTTTGGCATAAATGGCTTTCAACATCAGTGAAGCTTTTTGAATATCTCCATTATTTGCCAACGTAATTGCTGTCCAATATTGCATTTCTAAGTTTTGGGGGAACATTTTCATGGCGGCTTCGTATTCTTGCATGGCCAATTTCATATTATTAGTTTCCGTTGCCAAATCGCCATTATTCATGTGTTCGTAGGCACGATGCGTTTTTAAAAGCCTTTCCATTTCAACCAATGGGGTTTTATTATCATCTACCCGTAAATCCACCAAATGGTTATCATCCCAAGGTTTGCCCGTTGATTTACCTTTTACCACCAAAATTGCCGCTGATTGTTTTCCACGAATATCTCCGCCCACCCCTTGAGCAGATTTCAAGGCTTCCAAAATTCTTTCCGCCAATGGCAATTTAGCATTTGCTTCAAAGGATTTTTTCATGGCGGCAGGTACTTTGTCATTCAACATCATATTCGATTGAACCGCAAAGTTTTTACCTTTTAATTGTCCCGCAAAATCAACGCAATTTTTGCCCGTAAAATTGGCAACATTTCCTTTGGCATCCACAATGCCAACTTGACGAACTTCTCTGCCTTTATCATCCGACAATAAAATATCAAGAGCTTGTTGAGCAGTTTTTCCTTGTTTCAATAAAGCTAAACCCCTAATTCCAAAGGATTTATTGGTAAAAGATTGGGTGGCAACTGCCCCAACGCCCGCCTCCGCCCAGGAAACCGAAGTGCCAACGCTAAACCAGTGACTTTGCACACCAACGGCAATTTCGCCCGTTTTTTCATCACGAGCTACGATTGAAAAAGTGTGAGCTAAACCATTGTCTTTTTTAAAAAATTGGGCGGGAGCTTGATAGAAAATAAAAATGAAGAATGGAAGAAAATATTTTTTCATGGAATTATGATTTGGTTATTGATGAAATGATGTTTTTATCTCTAAATATCGTAAAAAATCCCCAATTTTGTGGCATGAACAATCAAAATCAATCCGTAAAAATTTGGGCAGGACTCAGTACACTTTATTTAATTTGGGGTTCTACCTACCTTGGTATTCGATTCGTGGTAGAAAGCGTCCCGCCCTTGATGGCTTCTGGATTTCGAAATTTATGTGCGGGTTTTATATTATTGTTGTTTTCATTTTTCTCCAAAAAATTTCAAAAACCAAGTCCTAACCTGCTGATTAAGTCCGCCTTAGTAGGTTTTTTTATGTTTACCGTTGGAAATGGATTAACTACTATGGCATCCAGATGGATTCCATCAAGTTATTCTGCCTTATTCTCAGCTTTAGGACCTGTGATGTTAGTGATTCTATTTTGGGTTTTTGATAGTAAAAAGCCCAAATCAAGAGTCATATTGGGGGCAATTTTAGGAATTATTGGTGTATGTATCTTAATGACACTCAAATCCTTAGCCATTAAAGGCACTTCTGTTTCTCATTATTATTTAGGGGTAATGTTTTTATTTTTTGCAGTTTTAGGTTGGAATATTGGTGTTATCATTATCAATAAAGTAAACTTAAAACAATTCCATATTTCCCAAATAGCGGGGACACAAATGCTTATTGGAGGTTTTTTTTCTCTACTAATCAGTTTTTTTACCAGTGAATTTGACCATTTACAGGTTACTACTATCACTTCAAAATCCCTAATAGCGTTTTTATACTTAGTTTCCTTTGGTTCAATTATTGGTTTTTTAGTGTTTAATTGGCTATCAAAAGTTGCTCCGCCTACGTTAGTGGCTACTTACACGTATGTAAATCCTTTGGTAGCCATGTTTTTGGGATGGCTATTGGCGGGTGAAAGCCTTCATCCATTAATGCTTGTAGCAGCTGGCGTTATTATCACGGCGGTGGTTCTACTTTCCAAGCCAACCCATTGAATCCATCCAGTTCTTTACATTATCCATCCACTTATCTTTGGTCGTTTTATTATTCATGCCAAAACCGTGACCACCTTTTGGGTAAATGATTAAACTGGCAGAAACGCCATTTTTCTGACAGGCTTCGTAATACACAAGTGAATTTTTTACGGGAACAGCATTGTCATCGCCCGCATGAACCAAGAAAACGGGTGGCGTATCTTTCGTTACTTGGGTTTCGTTTGAATATAATTCTATCATTTCTGGCGATGGCGATTTTCCAATCAATTTTTCTTTAGAACCTCCATGACTAAACTCTTTCATGGAAATTACGGGATAAACCAAGATTGAAAAATCTGGACGAACGTTAGTATTATCTGCATTTTCACCTACGGGTTTTGCAAAGTGAGTTGAAGCCGTAGCCGCCAAATGTCCTCCCGCCGAAAAACCCATAATACCAATTCTATTAGGATTTATTCCGTACTTGATGGCATCTTTACGAACCATCCTTAACGCTTGTTGAGCATCTTGTAAAGGGGCAATCGTTTTATCAACCTGTGCTTTTTCGTTAGGGATTCGGTATTTCAACACAAAAGCGGTTACACCCATTTTATTAAATTCCTTCGCCACATCCGAACCTTCGTGAGAAGCCGCCAAAATCGAATATCCTCCACCTGGACAAATAATGACCGAAGTTCCATTCGCATTTCCTTTCTCGGCTGGATAAACAGTTAATGTTGGAATGGTTACTTCCGAAATCCGTAAAATACCATCTTTACCCGTTTCGGATTTTTGCGTATTGGGTACTAATTTTGAATTGGGAACGCCATCAGGATACAATGGCATTTCTTGTTGTGCTTGTGCATAAGACATGGAAAGAGCGAATAAGCCGATAATTAGAGTTTTTTTCATGGAAAAAAGATTGTTTTATTTCTTAAAGATAAACAAAAAAGAGATAGCCAAATTAAAGGTAGGCTCATTATTAAGAAAATAATAGAATAAAAAATTGGTTATTAGTTTTGGAAAGCATCCATTAACTAATAACCAATTTCTAATAACCAGCATCTAAATCTACGCTAAATCTCCTTTTTTCAAGGCATTAGCGGCAAATTCTGCGGCACGGGCTGTAAGTGCCATATACGTCAATGATGGGTTTACGCACGAAGCCGAAGCCATGGCTGCCCCGTCCGTAACGAATACATTTGATGCTCCCCACACTTGATTATTTTTGTTCAAACAAGAGTTTTTTGCATCCGTACCCATACGAGCCGTTCCCATTTCGTGAATCCCGATTCCTAAATGTTTAGTTTCGTCATCAAAGGTTGAGACGTTTTTCAAACCTGATTTCTCAAGCATTTCGGCAGCATCGTTTTTCATGTCGATACGCATTTTCTTTTCATTTGCACCGTATTCAGCATCAAATGTCAAAAGTGGCATACCCCATTTGTCTTTCTGCGTTGCGTCTAAGTACATTCGGTTTTCTGGATTTGGTAACACTTCGCCAAAGCCCATAATATTGAAATTCCATTTGCCAGGATAACTCAAAGAATCTTTAAATTCTGCACCAATTCCTTCTTGATGACCTCCACGACTCCATTCTTCACGACTTGCACCACCTTGATACCCAAAACCACGAGTGTAATCACGCTTATCATCCGCCCAGTTACGATAGCGAGGAATATAAATTCCATTGGCTCTTCGTCCGATGTAATATTCATCTTCCATTCCATCAAACTCGGCTCTTGCTCCTACGCCCAAATGATGATCCATAATATTACGACCCAATTGGTCAGATTCATTGCCCAAACCATTGGGGTGACGGTCTGATTTTGAATTCAACATAATGCCTGTACTGGCAAATGCCGAGGCATTCAGGAAAATGACTTTGGCAAAATACTCAATAGATTGTAAGGTATTTTGGTCAATAACTCTTACACCAACTGCCTTGCCCAATTTATCATCAAAAATTACTTCCTGAACGATTGCATCTGGACGAAGCGTTAAATTATTAGTTTTTACCGCCGCTGGTAAGGTTGAAGATTGCGTTGAGAAATAGCCACCATAAGGACATCCCATCATACAACGATTCCGATACTGACATTGCTGACGACCTTGATCATAAGCAATTTTAGATTCGCCCGTGATGTGTGCAGTACGTCCCATGATGAAATGGCGTTTTGGAAATTCTTTTTCGATTCTCATCTTTAAGTCTTTTTCCAGTGCGTTCATATTCATGGCTGGCAAATAATGCTCGCCGTGAGGAAGAACATCTAAATTATCTTTAGCTCCACTGATTCCTGCATATTTCTCTACGTAATCATACCACGGAGCCATATCTTTGTATCTAATGGGCCAATCAGTTCCAACGCCTTCTTTAGCATTAGCTTCAAAATCACGCTCATTCCAACGGTAAGACTGTCGCCCCCACATGAGCGAACGCCCGCCCACGTGATAGCCCCGAATCCAGTCAATAGGTTTTTTCTCAATAATTGGATTTGCTTTATCATTCTCAAACATATCCCTCCACGGCTCATTAACGGTGTATCCCGTTCTCATTCCCAAGAAATGTTCTTCGGCTGATTTATTATCCACACGTCCACGATGGGGGAAATCCCACGGATTTTTTGTAGCGTTTGGATAGTCAACTATATGCTTAATATCACGCCCACGTTCGAGCATGATAACTTTCATTCCTTTTTCGCATAATTCTTTGGCAGCCCAGCCGCCTGATATTCCCGAACCAACCACGATGGCATCGTAGGTATTTGCTTTTTGTCCTGTTCCTGTGATTTCCATTTATTTTTAATTATTTTGAGTTCCCCACATCCCCCTGCCCTGTTCAAAGGGGGATGTGGGGGCTTAATATTTTAATTTGTTTATACTGTTATCAAGACATCGCCCAGACTTTTTGCCCTTTGGCTAATTTGATGCCTTCATATTTGCCTGGCACTTCCAGATATTCTGCCGCTTTGGTGGCTCCTTGTTCAGAAGTAAAATAACCCAAAACGGTCAAATCTTTCATCGTTTTCCAGAATTCAGACTTTTCTTTGGCAGTATCTTCTGCTTTCAACAATTCAGTTTTCTTCTCGGCAGATGCCTTCATAAAATTCCCACCAGCACCATCATTGAGTTTGTCTAAACCTGCAAAAAATGCCTTCTGTTGGTCATCTTTATAACATTCTTTCAACATAAATTCAATAAATTGTGGCACTTTAGCTTCTTTTGCTCCTGGTGTTGAGGTTTTTGGTAATATCATTTCCGCAATTTCAGCAATCATTTCACTGTGCATGGGAACAATGGTAAAATCTTTTCCGACCTTAGAACCGCCACCCGTTTTGCAGCTTTCTAAGATTGTTGCTAATGTGCCAGCGGATAGTATTCCCCCCATCAATAAAGCACTTTTGGCAATGGCATCTCTTCTGTTCATGTATATTTAAAATTTAGTTACTTAAAAGTAAAATTACACTTATAAAATATTTATTTGTACTATTTACCGACAAATGAACAATTTTGTTTTGAAATATTGCTATAAAATTTTACCGATAACAAAATCTTCCAAATAAAATTTGGTCATTTGGATTTTCTGTGCCTTTTTGCGAGAAATTTAACAAATAAAGATATATGAGAACTAAAATATTGACTTTGCTTTGCGTTTTACTATGTTTTGCGACACACGCCCAAAAAAAGAAGACTACCAAGAAAACTCCAACTACCAAATCTGTTGTCGTTGATTCAACGGAATTATTAAATCGTAATCAATTAACTACGGGAGTGCCACAAGTACAAGACGAAATTGAAGCAACTTTAACGGGAAAAGATAAAACGGCAAGTCAAAATGGCGAAAAACGTTTTTATGATTCTTATAAATTATTTCTTCATCAGGGCGAAGAATTAACCCTTGAACATTCTTCTAATAATTTCAGGGTAATGTTGGCGTTGAAAACTCCAAGCAAGGATAAAGAAGAGTTCAGTTATGATTCAAAACCGTATTCGGGGTTTAGTTCGAATAAGTTTTTCATCGTAGCCCCTGCCACGGGGACATATACTTTATTAGCAACATCCATGGATGCAGGACAAACTGGGAAATACAAAATTCAGAAGATAATTGCCGCTCCAAACGCTGTGGAAGCACAAATTGACCCAAATTTTGCGAAACAGTTTAAAATATTAACAACGCTTAGGATTGATAATTTTAAGGGAATTACGGGCGAAAAAATCAAAAAAGACAAGAAAGATAAATCGGTGGGTCAGGAGAAATTTAAGTCATCTTTTGAATTAGTTACGGGCAGAGGCTCCTTGATTATTCAAGAAAATGGCGGAACGGCTTCTAATTATAAATCCGTATTATTTGAATCTGAAAGTGAAGATGAGGCAAAGGCTTATTTTGCTAAAATAAAGAATCAACTACAAGTACTGGTTCGAAGTTGGGCAGAACAGACCAATACCGATAACAATTATAGTGCTTCTACGGATAAAGATATTATTACGTTAAGTGTTTCAAACACCGAGGCAGCCAAGAAAAAGAAAGCGGTTTATTCGGTTAATTTTGTGTATAATTAAAGGTCAGGTAAATAGGAATTAGGGATGAGGTGGCTGAGAATATTCACTAACCTCTAACTACCTAATTATTAACAACTTACAATAATAAAGTAGATGGTCTCGTTATTAAAAACAAACCATCTACTTATGAAAAAGACTACAATTACGCTGATTATTTTCACAACATTTCTTCATTTCGATATTTTTGCTCAGGAATTCAGACCTAAATATGGTTTAGATTTACAATTTGGTGCAAATTCCCCTGCCGTAGGCTTGAAAGTCCATCGAAATTTCTATCTGAATCACGACTCTCATATTACTTTTGGAACTGGAAGTGGTGTTGGTTCAACTCGATATTTTGTAACCCTTATCAACGATTTAACCTACTCAGTTGGGGATGGGCGTAATTTTTTAGAAGTTGGAATAGTAGGATTATTGACTTCTGAAAGATTCTATTACCAAGAAAAGACTTTTTACAAATCCAATATTGGCAATGGAGACTATATAATATTTCCCTTAATTGGTTACAAATTTATCAGCCCCAATTTTTCCATTGTAAGAGTACACTTTACTCCCCTCATTACAGACCAAAGACTTTATGTTTGGGGTGGCATATCCATTGGAATTGATTTTCGAAGTATTTATCAAGAAAAAATCAATATCGGCAGCGTTCGTTTTGCAACAAAATAAAAAGCCTCCACAACTAAATGGAGGCTTTACTAATCACCAGTAACTAATTCTCTAATAACTAAGCAGGCATCGAAGGACGAACTTCAATCTTACTCGGCAAAGTTCTGGCTGGCATTTTAATTAAATCCGAAACTATCTGCCCAATATCCTCTGGTTGAATTTTCCATGCGTGTTTGGTATGAGGCGTTTGCCCGCCAAATTCGGTGGCAACTGACCCAGGCATTATGGTTGTCACTTTGATTCCGTCTTTTCTTAGGTCAATCATAATAGCTTGCGAGAAACCAACTACGCCAAATTTACTGGCATTATACGCTCCCCCTGCGGCAAAGAAATTTGTTCCTGCCAAGCTCGAAATTGTAATAAAATAGCCTTTATTTTCTTTTAATTGGTCGTAAGCTGCCTTGATAGAATTGAACGTTCCCGTCAAATTAATATCAATGGTTTCTTGCCACTGTTCCGAGGTCAATTTTTGAATGGGGGCGAAATGACCAACTCCTGCATTGGCAATAACATAGTCCAATCGTCCCCAATGGGCAATAATAGTAGAAACGGCTTGTTCCTGAGAAGCTAAATCCCGAACGTCAGATTCAATACCAATGGCATAACCTGACTTTATTTTGTTCAACTCTGCTGCTGCTTCGTTGGCACTGGCTTGGGTACGTGAAGTAACGGCAACTTTGATTCCGTCTTTAATTAATGACTCCGCCACTCCGTAGCCAATTCCCTTTGAACCTCCTGTGATGAGGGCAGTTTTTATGATTGTACTTTCCATAGTTTTTATTTGAAATGATGAAAATATCTTTCAAATTTAACCGTGAACCGTTAAATAAAGTTTCAAAGATGACAAGTTGATTATTTGCAATTTGTTGTCAAAAAGTATATTTTTGGCAACAAATTAAACGCATTCATTTTAATCATGAAAAACAAATTATCCTATTATTCAGAACTTTGTGAGGTACGAACCGCTGATTTTACCATTAAACATCAAAAGGAATATAAACTTGATGAATTGAAAGCATTAATTAATACATTAGGGCGTAAGCAAAAAGTAGGGACAGAACTAATCTCTGATGAAGACTCTACTTTGCTTCATGATATTTTTCAATTCATGCCTTCACATGAAAGATATTTTGCAATTGTCGATAAAGATAGAATGAAACTTTATTTTGAGAAAATATCTGAATTACAAAACAAACTTTCCGTGAAAGATGGCTACTTTAAATACATTGATAAATTGAAGCATAAAAAGAAAGATTTGTTGAATATAATCTTACCTATTTTCTTGTTTTGTAATATTTTTCTTGGAAAATATTCAGTATTAGATTTTCAATTAAAAGAGATATTTTTTTGGCTTCTAACGATAGTATTTGTTGGTTCACAAATACTATATTTTTGGAAAAAGTATAGATGGAAAAAATTACATGATTAGGTCAATCTTTCTTCTTCCAAAGATAAAAAACAGGAACTCCCAACGCTACAATTCCAACACCAATCCATGATGGTACTGGCTTGTAAATCAATAGATTAACGCATAGAGCCGTGGCAAAAAATAAATAAATGGCGGGAATGATTGGATAGCCAAAAGCCTTGTATGGTCTTGGGGTATCGGGTTGTTTTTTACGGAGAATAAATACGCCCCCAATCGTGAGGATATAAAATACCAAAATGGCAAAAACTGTATAGTCCAAAAGGTCGCTGTATGTCCCCGTGAGGCACAATAAACATGCCCAAAAACATTGCATTAAAAGGGAAGAAGCGGGTACACCTTTGGCATTTAATTCTCCCGCTTTCTTGAAAAATAAATTATCTTTTGCCATCGCATAATAGACTCTTGCTCCCGATAAAATGATTCCGTTATTACAACCAAAAGTGGAAATCATGATAAAAATTGCCATGATAATTGTAGCTGGATTTCCAAAAATCATCTCAGCCGCCGCCGTTCCCACTCTATCGTTAGTGGCAAACATGATTCCTCTGCCGAGCGTATCGGCTGCGTTTGGTTGCCCTTGTACGGGTAATAACATGAGATAAGCAATATTTGCCAAAATATATAACACACTGACTGTCAGAGTTCCATAAATTAAACTTAGTGGAATATCCCGTTTTGGGTTCTTCATTTCTCCTGCCGTGTAGGTAACATTATTCCATGCCGAAGAAGAAAATAATGGACCAATCAACGCTAATCCCATTGCCGACCATAACCCGATTCCCGAAAGATATTGATAATCAATAATTTTCCCTTTTTCCCAGATAATTTTCACAGGACTCCAAAAGTCAATGGAGTTTATTGCCCACATTCCTTTACTTGGATTCAAGCCCACAATAATTCCCAAAACTGCCAAACCCAGTAACGCTCCAATTTTGGTAGTTGTAAAAACTAATTGCACTAATTTGGCATTTTTTACGCCTTGAATGTTGATGAAAGTGAGTAATAAAATTAGGGCAATTGCCAAGAGTTGTTGAGTATTGAAAAAGAGAAATTGGTGTTGGGTTTCAGTACCAATCAAATCGGGCAAAAGTACGCCTGTATATTTGGCAAAAGCTACGGCAACGGCGGCAATTGTGCCTGTTTCGATTACTAAGAAAGTTGTCCAACCGAAAAGGAAACCGACTAATGGATTGTATGCTTCTCGTAGATACACATATTGCCCTCCCGCTTTAGGCATCATCCCTGCGAGTTCGCCATAAGAAAGTGCTGATATTAACGTAATTACGCCAGTTATTCCCCACGTTAAGAGGAGATAACCAGGTGAACCTAAATTACGAGTTACGTCTGCCGAGACAATAAAAATCCCTGAACCAATCATGGAACCAATCACAATCATGGTGGCATCGGTGAGGGATAATTCTTTTTTTAATTCGTTTGGAGTGGTTGATGAAGTCATATATTAGTTTTTTGCCAAATATAATCAAATTTTCTTAATCTCGGAGAACGTCCTAATCCTACTCATAAATAATCAAAATATACATCTACTGAAAGCCAATCATTGTTTCAAATCAAAATAAGCCCTATTTTCGTTCCTAAATTTTCCAATCCAAATTTCCCCATGAATAAAGCCCTAACATTTTTCTGTTTATTAATATCAATTATTCCAAGAATTCAAGCTCAACAACCTACCAATCAAGTAGTTAATTACCCCTGGAAAGCCACGTGGATTGCCCCGCAAAATGTGAGTTTGAAAGAATTTGGCGTATATCATTTTCGGAAGAATTTTGAGCTTTCTCAAAAACCTAACTCCTTCATTATCAATATCTCGGGTGATAATCGTTATCGTGTTTTTGTGAATGGAAATTATATTGGGGCGGGTCCAGCACGGGGAGATTTGATGCACTGGAATTTTGAAACTTATGATATTGCTCCGTATTTGCAACAAGGCAAAAATACCATTGCTGCCGTTGTTTGGAACTTTGCCAATGAGATGCAAGTGGCTCAAATTAGTAATAAAACGGGTTTTATTTTACAGGGAAATTCGGATAGCGAGGAGCTTGTCAATACCAATAATTCTTGGAAAGTTACTCAAAACAAATCCTACAAAGCAATTCCAGTGGATGGGGCAAAACTTCAAACTTACATCGTGGTGGGTTGTGGGGAAGACATTGATGCCAGTAAATTCCATTACGGTTGGGAGAAACCTGATTTTAATGATGCCGCTTGGGAAAAAGCGAAGGTCTTGGAAAGGGGTTTTCCGAGTGGCACTGGTTCGGGGGCGGGATGGTATTTGGTCCCTCGAACTATTCCACAGATGGAGGAAATTTATCAACCTATTAAAGAAATTCGCCGATTTACGGGTATTGCAGATACCGATTTGACGGATAAGTTTTTGAAAGGAACGGGTACATTAACGATTCCCGCCAATACTAAAACCACCATTTTATTAGACCAAACCTTTGAAACCGTTGCATATCCAGAAATGACAGTTTCGGGTGGCAAAGGCTCATCTATTCAATTTACTTATGCCGAGGCTTTGATGGATAAAAAACGTCAAAAAGGCAATCGTAATGAAATAACGGGTCGTAAAATTATGGGTAATCAAGATATTTTTAGGACTGATGGAGCCGTAAAAAGAACATTTAGACCGCTGTGGTTCAGGACTTTCCGTTATATCGAATTGGAAATCGAAACCAAAGAACAGCCGCTCATCATTAATTCTTTTTACGGCATGAAAACGGGTTATCCATTTGAAGAAAAAGCCTCTTTTTCGAGTTCTCAGGATAAATCTATGACCGATATTTGGAAAGTTGGCTGGCAAACCGCTCGACTGTGTGCGGGCGAAACGTACTTCGATTGCCCCTATTATGAGCAACTCCAATACACGGGTGATACTCGTATTCAAGCACTTATAAGCCTATACGTGTCGGGAGATGACCGCCTCATGCGGAAGGCAATTACGGATTTTGACAACTCCATGACTTCCGAAGGATTAACCCAAAGTCGCTACCCTTCCAATGTTATTCAAATCATCCCTACGTTCTCATTATTCTGGGTATCAATGAATTACGATTATTGGATGCACCGCCAAGACGATAAATTTATCAAAACCATGCTGCCCAATATTGAAAAAGTGTTGGCTTGGTACGAAAGAAAACTCGACCCTAAGAAAAATATGTTGGGGACACTGAACTGGTGGTCGTTTGTGGATTGGGCAAAACCTTGGCAATGGAATGATGTAGCGAGTATCGGCGGTATTCCAAATGGGGCAACGGATGGAAATTCTTCGATAATTTCCTTTCAATACGCCTATACATTACGTCAGGCATCGGCAATTTTTGAAACTTATGGACAAAAAGAGAAGGCTATTTATTACAAAACCTTGGCTGATTTATTAGCGAAATCTACGTTTATGCAATGTTTTGATGCCACAAGAGGCGAAGTTTCAGACACACCTGATAAAAAGGTTTTCAGCCAACACGCCAATATTTTTGCGATACTTTCTAATGCCGTTCCCAAAGCCCAAGAGAAAGAGTTGATGGAGAAAATTCTGAACGATAAATCTTTGATTCAAACGACTTTTTATTTTAAATTTTACCTAACCCAAGCCCTCAAAAAAGCGGGAATGGCAAATCGTTATCATGAAATGCTGGAGCCTTGGCGTGATATGTTAAGGATGGGATTAACCACTTTTGCCGAACAGGGAGAACCCACCCGTTCAGACTGTCATGCTTGGTCGGCATCGCCAAATTATGACTTTTTAGCTACGGTTTGCGGTATTATGCCCGATGCCCCAGGCTTTGAAGAAGTCCTTATTCAACCAGCATTGGGCATTTTAGATGACATTGAAGGAAAAATTCCGCACCCCAATGGCGAGATAAAAGTGAGTTTGAAACGGAAGGGCAAAACGGGAATTTCGGGAGAGATAACTTTGCCTTCAACTATCAAAGGACGTTTTGTTTGGAATGGAAAATCAACGCCTTTGATTGGAGGAAAACAAAGAATTTTGGTTGAATAAATGACTGGCTTGGAAAGTATAGGTTAAATTGTTATTTTTGATAAAATAGGAAAGAATATGGAATTATTAATAGCTGAAAAATGGACGTATCAAGAGATGGTGGAAAATCTTCCCGCAGAATCTCGCTATGAACTTATCAAAAATGAACTTTACGAAATGCCAGCACCTAACACTGAACACCAAAGAATATCCAGAAAAATCGAATTTCAATTAATCTCATTCGTTGAAAAAAATCAGTTAGGTGAAGTTTTCAACGCCCCTTTTGACGTAGTTTTTGACGAAGACAACACCACTCAACCCGATATTCTGTTTATCAGTAATGAAAATTTAAAGAATTTGAATGACAAAAATTTTAGAGGAAGTCCTGATTTAGTTGTAGAAATTGTTTCTCCTTCTTCTGTGTATCGTGACCAAGTGGCGAAGGGTAATCTTTATGCTCAATATGGCGTATTAGAATATTGGATTATTGACCCCGCAAATCAAGTAGTTGAGATTTTAGTATTAGAAAATGGTCAATATTTTTTGAAAGATTATATAGCAGAAAATGGAACAGTCAAGTCTCATACTCTAAAAGGTTTTGAACTAAAAGGTGATTCTATTTTTACTAAAAAATAAGTTTACTTATACCTCAAATCAATATTATCGGCTTCTTCAATTTTGTAGAAGCCTTTTCTTTTAAATAATGTTTTCCAAAAGAATTTAAGATAAACTCCTGTTTTTAAGAGCATTATCTTTTGACTTTTCAATTCTGTAAATGGACTCCTGAGTTTAGCAATATTTAACGCAACCTTCCAAACGTAAAAGAAAATGGCAAGTGCAACGTAGTGAAAAATTAAAAATAAATAAGAAAATACACCATATTCTTTCCGAATCCAAAGCAAATTTGAAACTTGCATTTGCGTACCGAATCGATTAATGGGGGAAATATTAGTTCTACGAAAAGGGGAAGGTTTTTCGAGGTGAATAAAACGAATATCTTCAAAATAACACAATTTGCCCACTTTTCGTAAACGACTCGCCCATTCAAAGTCTTCGGCATACATAAAAAAATCTTCATCCATTGTTCCCGCTTTTTCCAACGTTTCACGACTCACCATCATAAAAGCACCACACGGCAACTCCGCTTGATTTAGGTCTGAAAAAATTGGTGATGGAAAGATTTTATCCAATATTGTATTAAAACGATTGGGAACAACGTATAAAAATTTCCTAAAATCATTCCGATTTCTGTAATAATACATCGGACTCATATCGGGATTTACCTGCAATCCTGCAATAACGGCAATAGCTTTATTTTTTTCTAAACGCTTGGCAGTCAGAGAAATAGTATCTTCAAAAATAAGCGTATCGGCGTTTAGTAATAAAAGATATTGACCCTTTGCTACTTTAAATCCCGCATTATTTCCCCTCGAAAATCCTGCATTATAACCCGTCTGCACCCATACAATATCAGGATGATTGGTTTTAATATTCTGTTCAGAATCATCTTGCGAATCATTATCCACTACAACCACTTCAAAAGAAACATTTTTTGTAAATTTCTTGATAGAAGTAATGCAATCAACAGCAAGTTCAGCGGATTTATAATTGACAATGATGATGGAAACGGTCATTTCAATAATAAGTATCGGTTGCCAAATAATTCTTCACGTAATCCGCCACGCCCTCTTCTAAAGTATGAAAGGGACGTTCGTAACCAATAGATTTCAGCTTTGACATATTGGCTTCGGTGAAATATTGGTACTTATCTCTGATGTCTTCGGGGGTATCAATAAATGAGATACTTTCTTCAGTATCAAGGGCTTTGAAGGTATTTTTGACTAAATCTAAGAAAGTTCTTGCCTTGCCCGAACCCAAATTATAAATCCCAGAATTGCGGCGGTGGTGCATCAAAAACATACAAACCTCTACCACATCTTTCACATACACAAAATCACGAATTTGCTCACCATCTTTATAATCAGGATTGTGCGAACGGAACAATTTCATCGCCCCCGTCTTTTGAATTTGGTTAAATGTATGCCAAATTACCGATGCCATTCTACCTTTATGAAACTCATTTGGACCATAAACATTAAAAAACTTCAAACCCGCCCAAAAGAAAGGTTTTTCTTCTTGTTTCAATGCCCAAATATCAAAATCATTTTTAGAATCTCCGTAAGGATTCAAAGGTTTCAATTGCGGAATCAACGATTCGTTATCATCATAACCATGTTCCCCCAAACCATAAGTTGCTGCTGAAGAAGCGTAAACCAAAGGAATTTGATAATCGTGACACTTTTTCCAAATTTTCTTTGAGTAATTCAAGTTCAATTTATTGAAAATATCAACATTAAATTCTGTTGTGTCCGTTCTGGCTCCAATGTGAAAACAAAACTCAACTTCCTGATAATTAGCATCTAACCACACAAAAAAGTTCTCTCGCTCAACTCGTTGTTGGATTTTTTTGCCATCAAGATTTTTGTTTTTCTGAGCATCAGAAAAATCATCAACAGCAATTATGTAGTTAAAATTATCTTTGTTAAGTCGCTCAATAAGACAACTTCCAATGAAACCAGCGGCACCCGTAACAATAATCATAAAGATTGGGAATAAATTGTATTTATGCGTGTTAGGTAAATATTAAAAACCTTCAAAATTATCATTATCTTTTGATTAAAACTATACACGATTTGCTGAAAAAATATAAATTTTCTAAGAAACCATAGAGGAATATACTTAGATTTTAACATTATTCATTATTAAATCCAATAAATTAAATAAAATATAGTTTTAATGATAATTTCAAATATCTTCTTAAAAATATACAAGAATTAGATTTTTTTGAGAAAGCAATTTTCGTAATTTCGTAGTGTCGAGGTTCGATGTTCGTTTTTCGATGTTCGGTTTTGCAGAAAATATTTTAATGCAAATCCGAACATCAAGCATTGAAACCAACATCATAAAGAGAGGTTGCTAATGTTTTCCCAACCCTTCTTCCACATTTTAACTACTGAAAACAATGGTTTACGTTAGTAGAAAGGAACATTTCAATGCCGCTCACAGGCTGTATAATCCAAATTGGACGGAGGAAAAGAATCAGGAGGTTTTTGGACCTTGCTCAAATATCAATTGGCACGGGCATAATTTTGAACTCATCGTTACGGTAAAAGGAAAACCCGACCCAGACACGGGTTTTGTCATTGATTTAAAGGTTTTGGGGGACATTATAAAGCAAGAAATCATTGAGAAAGTTGATCATAAAAATCTTAACCTTGACGTAGATTTCATGCAAGGCAAAATGGCGAGTTGTGAGATTTTTGTGATGGAAATCTGGAATATTCTCGCCCCAAAAGTTGCAAATGCCTCTAAAACAGCACAATTACACAGCCTTCAATTATTTGAAACACAGAAAAATTTTGTCGAATATTTTGGGGAACAGTTATCAATAAACAGTTATCAGTAAAAAGAAAGCACATTACTATTTACTGATAATTGTTTTCTGATAACTGGTTACTAATAACTGAATTATGAAATATTACATCATCGCAGGAGAGCGTTCTGGAGATTTGCACGGGTCAAATCTCATTAAGGGGATTTGTAAACACGACCCTAATGCTCAGATACGGGCTTGGGGTGGTGAAATGATGCAATCGGCTGGTGCTGAGGTGGTTAAAAATTACCGAGAACTTGCTTTTATGGGTTTTTTTGAGGTTATCAAGAACCTACCAACCATTTTAGGCTTCCTTACTTTTTGTAAAAGAGACATTTTGCAATTCAAACCCGATCTTGTTATTCTCATTGATTATGCAGGATTTAATATGCGAGTTGCCAAATTCGCTAAGACTTCGGGCATCAAAACTTTCTATTATATTTCTCCAAAAGTATGGGCATGGAATCAATCAAGGGCTTTGAAAATCAAGGCTTTTGTGGATAAAATGTTTGTCATCTTTCCTTTTGAAAAGGCATTTTTCAAAAAATATGATTACGAAGTCGAATACGTGGGAAATCCATTATTTGATGCCATTGCAGACTTTACGCCCACAGAAAATTTCAGAAAAGAAGCTCGTTTGGGTCAGAAACCAATTATTGCTTTGTTGCCAGGGAGTAGGAAACAAGAAGTGGAAACGATGTTACCTCTGATGATGTCGCAGGTTTATGAATTCCCTGATTATCAGTTTGTTATCGGGGCAGTTTCCAATCTTCCTAAAGAATTATACGCTCGTTGGCAGTCTATATTTCCCGTAAAATTGGTTATAGATGATGCCTATAATTTGCTTTCGGTGGCGGATGCGGCATTGGTAACTTCGGGAACTGCAACGCTTGAAACTGCCCTTTTTAATGTACCACAAGTAGTTTGTTATCGAGGCGGTTGGGCAGCTTATCAAGTTTATAAACGAGTAATTCGAGTTCCTTTTGTTTCGTTAGTAAATCTGATTGCGGGAAGAGAAGTAGTGAAGGAATTATTGCAATATGATTTGACTAAAGAAAACTTAACCGATGAATTATCCAAAATCACGATTAATCCAGAAACTCGAAAAGCACAATTGGAAGGTTACGCTGAAATTAAAAATATTTTGGGAGAAGCGGGAGCTTCTGAACGAGCAGGGGAATTGATGGTGCAATCAATTTGATTTTACCATCAATGTTTCATCCAAATAATTGGAAATCCATTCTTTTTTCACGCCACCGATGATATTGTAGTAACGGGCAATTACTCTAAAATCTTCGTCCATATTATCGGTCAGATAATAAACTTCACCAATAATTACGGTTTTTTTAGGGAAATCAAATGCAATCATGATAATGGGTACGTTGGCGTGTTTTGCCATATAATAAAACCCTGTTCTGAGCTTTGAAACAGGCTTTCGAGTCCCTTCTGGGGCAATTACGATGTGTAGGGATTCTTTTGAATGGAATAGATTTACAACCGATTTTACCATATCATTTTTACTGAATCTATCAACGGGAATTCCTCCTAAGCCTTTAAATAACCAGCCAAAAATTCCTTCAAATAATTCAGCTTTGCCCAAATAATTCAATTCAACGTGATGTTTATGTTCAAGAATTGCCCTGGCACCTAATCCAATGGGGAAATCTACCGTGCGAGCGTGTGGGGCTACAATACAAATTGACTTTTCGAGGAATTGAGGTATTTCACCTTCAAGTTTCCAGCCCGCTAATTTGAAGAAAAATATCAGTAAATGGTTCAACATTTATGTTGTATGATTAAATTGTGGTAATAAGTTTTCAACAATAAATATAAGTATTCTTTGAGAAAATTGCAATTTATTTAGCAATAATATCAACTTCCATAAAAGGATAGGGCGTGAAACAGAGAATAAAAATAATCAGAGTAAGCCAGCCCAATAATTTACGTTTGAAATTTAAAGGCTCATCAATTTCCACTTCGGGATGATAAACCCCTAAGACTCTTCCTAATAAAAATAGAAAGGGCAAAAACCCTGAAAACCCGTGCAGATTTTCAATTTGAGGAATGTACGATAATAAAAATTGAGCAACCACAACGCTCAAACTAATTATCCAAGACATCGTTCTGTTTTCGGGTGAAATTCTTGAAAAACAAACTCTCAGGAAAAAAATATAGAGCATTAAATAGAAAATGAAATCTCTTTCATCCGTAAACATTCCCCCTTGTCCAATCATTTGAATTTCTCGGATGGAAAATAATCCATACCCCGCAAAAAGGGCAAAACCAATGAAAATTAGGGGAGAAATAACGTTAAATTTCTTCTTCCCAATCAATCCATACAGAATATGCCCACCATCCAATTGACCAATTGGAAAGAGATTCAAAGCCGTAAAAAACAGCGAAATATACCCCGCCCAAAGGAATGGATAGTGCATTATTTCAAAATTTGGGGGTAATAAAGTTTGGTCTGCTACGTAAGTTTTGAAAAATTTGAACAATAGATTGTCACCCAAAACGATTTGTCCACTCAAAAACTTGGGAATTCTTAAAACTTCCTCGACATAATTTGCCCCGTATTGGCGATAATCTGGATGAATTTTGAAAATATATTCCAATGGCGGCAAATGCGTAAATCCATAATAAAGCACGCCTAAAGAAACCACAAAACCCGCCAGCGGTCCTGCAATGCCAATATCAAAAAACTCCTTGCGTGAACGAGTACGTCCCGTCATGCGAATAACTGCCCCCATTGTGCCGATGCTCAGGCTGGTTAAAGCACTTGCCCACAAGGGTATAAAATACGGAAGTGAAGTCTTGATTTTGTAATATCTTGCCGTGAAATAATGACCAAATTCGTGGCAGGTCAAAATCGTGAGAAAGGGAATGGAGAACTGAAAACCTTGCCAAAAATCCTCGGGAAAATGAAGTTTATTGGGTTCATCTAAAAAGAAAAAAGCCTTAGCAGATATGGCTTCAGCTCCAGCTAAGGTGGTGGTAATGAGCGTGGTAATAAATAATATTGCTTGAATTATCTCGGTTTTGTATTTCATATTATAACGTAGCTCGAAGTGGCACTTCGAGAATCGGAGAATAAAATCGAAGTGCCACTTCGAGCTACAGATTTATCTAAAATAATCCAAAATAGTAAATTTATTTGGAAGGATTTGAACGGTTTTGATGCCCAATTTTTCGGCAGTTTTCACATTTAGTAACATATCGTCTAAGAACAAAGTTTCTTTGGGCAAAATCATGGCTTCATCCATTAATTGCTGATAAATGGCTTTGTCAGGTTTCGCCAAGCCCATTTCATACGAAAGAAAGGTACATTCAATCAATTCTTCTTCAATAATATCTGTGCCAGTGGTTTCAACAATCATCTTTTGCACTTTTTTGAAATGAATATGATTGGTATTTGAGAGAATAAAGAGATGATTGGTATTTGAGAGAATAAAGAGACGATTATTTTTGGCTAATTTCTTGATTAATTCAATCCTTTTGGGGTCAATGGGGAGTAGTAAAGCACAAAATGCTTGGTCAATATCTATATCCGTAGCGTTGAGAAATAAGTTACTTCTTAAAAGCGTCCTGAATTGATTATCGGTAAAAAGCCCTTTTTCATAGTCTGACCAGAGATTTTGGTTAGTCATTGTTTCGGCAATTTCTTCGGCAGAATAACCATTAGAAAGTTTGGCGAGTGCTTGAAAAGTGAGGGAGATATCAATGTCAATAATGACATTTCCTAAGTCAAAAATAATGTTTTCCATATTTATTAGGCTGTTAGCTTTGGGCGGTCGGCTATCGGCTTACGGTAGTTAAAATCACCTAATACCTAATTGCTAACTGCTGACAGCACAAATCGCTATTGATATACCCCCATATTGCCAAATTTCTCAATTCTTTGGTCAATTCTTTGAGCAGGAGTAATATTTTGTAGTTCTTTTATCGTATCAATAATTACATTTTTAACGATTTCGATGGCGGTATTTGGGTCTAAATGAGCTCCACCGAGGGGTTCGGGAATAATTCCGTCCACCAAACCATTGCCTTTCATATCGGTTGCAGTAAGTCTTAGGGCTTCGGCTGCTTGTTCTTTAAAATCCCACGAACGCCAGAGAATAGAAGAACAAGATTCGGGTGAAATCACGGAGTACCAAGTATTTTCCAACAT
Source organism: Cytophagales bacterium (assembly GCA_038230735.1). Lineage (GTDB taxonomy): Bacteria > Bacteroidota > Bacteroidia > Cytophagales > Spirosomataceae > Arcicella. The sequence goes on along the minus strand of JBBRMR010000005.1, from coordinate 71,495 downwards.
CAAAACTCTATCACCAATGGCAATTCCTAAGGCTCCACCCGATGCCCCTTCGCCAATGATGATGCAAATAACGGGGACTTTCAGCATGAACATATCCCTAATATTTCGGGCGATTGCTTCACCTTGTCCACGTTCCTCGGCTTCCAATCCTGGAAAAGCACCAGGTGTATCAATCAGCGTAACGATGGGTTTTCCGAATTTTTCTGCCATTTTCATCAATCTGAGGGCTTTTCTGTAACCCTCTGGATTGGGCATTCCGAAATTTCTTACTTGACGTTGCTTAGTGTTTCGTCCTTTTTGCTGACCAATAATCATAACACTTTGGTCGCCAATTTTCCCAAAACCTCCCACCATTGCTTTATCATCACCCACGGTTCTATCGCCATGAATCTCAATAAATTCATCACACATTTGTTCGATATAATCAAGGGTATAAGGGCGTTCGGGGTGGCGAGAAAGCTGGACACGTTGCCAGCGAGTGAGGTTTGCAAAAGTTTCTTTTTTAAGGGTTTCAATATTGGTTTCTAATTGAGAAACTGCCATTGAGACATCAACATTATTATCAAGAGCCAATTTTTTCATTTCTACCAACCTATTTTCAAGGTCAGCAATTGGCTTTTCAAAATCTAACAAAGTACGCATGGGCATTAATTAACGGAGCGAATCCGAAGGTTAGTGTGGCTACAAAATTAGTTAATAATGTTTTGTATGAAGAATAATTTTCAAAACTTTCATGTTTATGTACCTTTATTTTGATAAACCAGCAATTAAATTAATGGTTAAAGCCACCACAAAAGTATTCAAAATAAAGGATAATAAACTATGGAGTAATGTCAAACGCCTGATTTTTCGAGAAGAGATTTCGACATCTGAAACTTGAAATGTCATGCCGATTACGAAGGAAAAATAAGCAAAATCAATATAATCAGGGTATTTTTCTTTGGGAAATTCTAAACCTTCCATATTATCATGCGTTCCTTCGACATTATCGTAATAGAGGTGGGCATAATGAAAGCAAAACGTGGTATGAACCAATGTCCAAGATAATAAAATTCCTCCAATGATTATGGGTAGATAAACCGCCTCATCCATACCTAATGAATCCTTTGAAATCACTAATATTGCCACGGTAATCATGCTGGCAAAAGAGGCAAAAACGACAATAAAAAAGACGAATAATTTACCCCCATCATCAGTTAATGCTTTTTTTTTGATATGCTCAGTATTACTCGTAAAAAATACAGTCCAACTGATAATGACGTAGGTTAAGGCAAAAATATCCCATAAGAGTGTTACGAGAATTGAAGGATTAAATTCTTGTTTACGGACTAATAAATAGGTAATAATTGCTAAAGAAGCACTGATGGAAACCCGACTAATGGGGCTGGTATTTGCTAAAATATTTTCAGGTTTTTTTTTCACAATATCTTTTGTTTTGATAAACTTGGTATAAAGTAAAATTATTGAAAAATAAACGAAAAAATAAATCAATTGGAAATACTGTTACCTTTTGAGTGAAGCAAAGCTAACATTCTTTATCTCTTTACCGTTTACTATTTATTGATAAAGTTTAAGAAATAATGCAAGACATCGAACCTTACTACCAGTGGGAAAACCTGTATGTGGCTTCACACGACTCCCGCTCGCCTTTTTGTGAGCGAACCTATAATACATCATACTATGAACACGACATTTATGGCTATTATATTCACCCATTTTGGGATGAATTTGACTCTGAAACGCTCTATTGCAAAATCCTTTTTGCTGATTATAACCAACAATTTGCCATCATAGAAATGTTTGGCGAATGGAATGATACATTGCACAACGACATTATGCTTTTTAAACGGAAAGTAATTGACCACTTGACCAATGAAGGTATCAATCAGTTCATTTTAATTGGCGAAAATGTACTGAATTTTCATGGAACGATGGAAGATGATTATTATGCTGAATGGTTTGATGAAGTGGAAGATGGCTGGATTGCCGCTTGCAATTTTCGAGAATTTATCCAAACCGAATGGACAAAATATCATTTAGACTATTACCTAAATTTTGGAGGAACGTTGGATGTTCTGAATTGGCGAGTTTTAGCCCCCAGACAGTTTTATGAAGTGGTTAAGGCTTTGATTGTTAGGCGGTTGAATTGAGGAGGCAAAATGAGTAAATTTTTGATTATATTTGATAAAATTAAGGGTAAAATATCTAAAAATCCGTCAATTCACAAATACAAATCGTGGGATGAAGTTCCCGAGACCGACTTGGAATATTGGTTACAAAAAACACCTGCCGAACGATTAGCGGCTGCCAAGAAACTTAACGCACGAGCAAGAAAGATTTATAAAAAAGATTCTACCAGATTTACTCTTTTTTATCATTCATTTTTTTCATTACCTCTTTTATAGCCTCTTGATATTTAGGGATGTATTTTGTCATCATTATTTGCAAACTTTCTTGTTGCATAGCGGGTTGCTTTTCTACCATTTTCAATCCAGTAGGCGATTTGTAGAAGACTAATAAATCTTTCACTTCTTGGTCTGAAAAGTTTTTATCGTATATGCTTACCATATCATTATTCAAAAAATCACTTGTCATTTTTTTACTTTCATCCGTAATTAGCTTCATATTTTCGCTCATGAAATTATCAGATTTTGTACTTCTGAGCGAATCGGGGACACTTTTTTTCATTTGAGCTTGCATCATAGGAATCATTGAACTGTACATTTTATCCATCATTTTGTCTATTTGCATGATAGTAAAAAGCTCTTTGATATTTTCTTGTTTGGTTTGAGAATGACCCGATAGGCATAACGAAGAGATTAAAATTAAGGTTGAAATTACTTTTTTCATTGATTTTTTATTTAAAATATGAAGAAGTTTGAGCAACAAATAACGTGAAAAGAACTAAGTTTACAAAACCGTTCATCAAAAAAATACTCACCCAAAAATGCAATCCCCAAAATTCAAAATATACTCTTCCTCCGCAGGTTCGGGCAAGACTTATACGTTGGCGAAGGAATACATAAAATTAGCCCTTAAAACTACTTCTCCTTGGTATTTTAACCATATTTTGGCAGTTACTTTTACCAAAAAGGCTTCGGGAGAAATGAAGGAACGTATCTTGAAATACCTCCGCCAGTTTTCCAGTACCGATGCCAAAGATATTCAAGATTCGGAAGATCTTTTTCAGCAAATTCTTAAGGAATTGATAGAGGAAGGCGTTGAAATCAATGAGTGGGAACTTCGCAAACGTGCCAACAATACCTTCAAGCATATCATCCATGAGTACGCCAATTTTTCGGTTTCCACCATTGATTCTTTTGTGCAACGAATTGTGGCGGCTTTTACGGAAGAATTAGGTTTTCCATTCAATTTTGAGGTAAATCTTGATTCGGAAGTCTTATTGGATGCCGCCGTGGAATCACTTTTTAGTAAAGTAAATACCGAAAATTTCGAGCAAATTACGAAGGCAATTGAAAGTTTTGCGATGGAAAAAGCCATGGAAGGAAAATCGTGGAATAGACTGCCTGACGAATTGGCGGAATTTGGAAGAAGCCTCTTATCCGACCAATTTCAAAATCAAGTGGGAGCCCTTGCGAATCTGCAACCCGCTGATTTTTTAACGATTGAGGGGAATTTGAAAACGTATTGTGAATATATTGAAACCAAAATCAAGACCGTTGCCGATTATGGTTCGGAAGCTATTGAAAATGCGGAGATTGACATTGAGGATTTTTATTATAGTAAAAACGGCGTTGGGGCATATTTTCAAAAATTGCGATATACCGATGTTTTCTACAAAGCCAATTCTTACATCAACAAGGCTTTGAACGATAATCTATGGTATTCCAAAACGCAAAAACCTGCCATTAAGAGTGCCATTGATAGGATTTCAGAGGAACTGAAACTTTATTTGGAACAAATTTTATTGATTCACGAACAAGAAAAACCTAAATATTTACTGTTTAAGGAAGTAGCGAAACAACTCAAAAAGTTAGCTTTATTGAGCCAATTAAAAAGGGAAATTGCTGATATTCAGAATGATACGGGACAAATTCATATTTCGGAATTTAACCGTAAAATCATGGAAATCGTGATGACTGAACCTATCCCGTTTGTGTATGAGCGTTTGGGCGAAAAGTATAATCATATTTTGATTGATGAATTTCAAGATACTTCCACTTTGCAATGGCATAATTTCCTGCCGCTGGTTGAAAACTCATTGGCAAATGGTCATTTCAACCTTGCCGTGGGCGATGCCAAACAATCCATTTATCGTTTTCGGGGGGGAGAAATGGAGTTGATTGTTCACCTGCATAAAGATAATTTGGAAAAATTAGTCATTGGCAATGAAGACAATGATTTCTTGGTGGAAAGATACGCCAGCGTTCGACCTTATTTGAAGCCTGAAAACTTGACAACCAATTATAGAAGTACCTCCGAAATTATTAAATTCAATAACGATTTATTTCAATTTATCAAAGAATCGCCTGATAATGAGGCTATTGCACCGATTCTGCCAAAGGTATATGATGAGTTTTTTGCTCAACAAATTCCTGATAAAGCAAAAATGGGTGGACACGTTGAAGTAGATTTCTTGACTGATGGACAGGAAGATGAATTGATGTGGGGACGAATTCAGGAATTAATTCAAGAAGCACTTTTGGCGAGATATTCTTACGAGGATATAGCGATTTTATGTAGAAAAAATAAGCATTCACGGATTGTTGCTAAATTGTTGAAGGAAGAAAATATTCCTGTAATCTCAACGGATTCGTTGAGTTTAGGTTTTTCAGATGCCGTCAATTTGACTACTTCTTTGATGAAAGTGGTTCAGAATCCAGAGAATGCTTTGGCAAAATATGAAGCTATTTATTTGTTTTATCGAGTGGTTTTAGAAAAAATTCCGAACACTGCCGATAATCAAATTATTAAGCAAGCCATTGAATCTAAGGATATTAATCGGTTTTATGGACTCATTGAAAGTAAGGGTTTTGCCTTAAATCCATTCAGGTTACAACAAATGGCTTTGTATGAAATAGCTGAGAAAATTATTAATACTTTCAATCTTTTCAAACATCACAAAGAATTAGATTTCTTGTTTAGATTTTTGGATGTTTTGATTGATTTTCAGACGAAACAAAGTACCCATTTAACCGATTTTATTCAGTTTTGGGAACAAAAGAAAAATTCAATTTCCATCTCCACACCCGAAGACCAAAATGCCATCACGGTTACGTCCGTACACAAGGCGAAAGGGCTGGAATTTCCAGTAGTGATTGTACCTTATTGCGATTGGTCGATGGACACGAATAACTATTCAGAAATTTGGGCAGAATTGCCCTCAGAGGTGGAGTTCAAAGCGAATCTGTCCACAAAACTGACTTACGCACCCTTGAAAGTAAGCAATGCCCTTGCCCAAACCGTCATTGCTCCACAGTATCATGCCGAGAAAGAAAAGACCTTTTTGGAGAGTTTGAATATGCTTTATGTGGCATTAACTCGCCCTACAGAAAGGCTTTATTTGATTGTGAAACAGGATGCGTTTCGATTTGATAAAACCGTTGGCAATCAATTGTATCGTTTTGTGGGTTGTCCCATCATTGAAAAGGGAGAAAGGTATATTGCTATCATCAATCAAGGCAATCCTAAAAAGATTTCTGAGGAAAAAGAAAAAATCAATTTGGCAATGGATATTGATGCGGTTGCTTCGCATAAAAAGAATACTGGCATTAAATTACGCAGTACCGCAGAAAGAATGTTCGACCTCGAAACCTTCGAGAAAAGTCGTGATTATGGTAATAAAATTCACAATACTTTTGCCAAAATAAAGACCATTTATGATGTGGATGATGCTTTGGATGAGGGTATTAGAGAAGGACTGATTTCTGAAGGTGAAGTAAAAGATATAAAGGCTACTCTCCTGAAAATCATGCGGTTAGAGTCCATCAAACATCTTTTTGAAGTACATCCAGATACGGTAAAAAATGAAAGAGAAATCATCATGCCCAATGGCAGACCCCTCCGTCCCGACCGTGTGGTAAGACTGAAAGACCGCATCGTGATTTTGGATTATAAAACTGGTTCAAAATCAGAATCCCACGCCAAGCAAGTGAAACAGTACATGAATATTTACCGAGCGATGGGGCATCAAAAAGTGGAGGGTATTTTGTTGTATTTGGTTGGACAGGAGGTTGTGGAGGTAGTTTAGGAAATATAAAATTCTTGTAAAAACGGGAGGTTTCGTTCAAAACGAAGCCTCCCATAATTTACCCGCAAAAATGTTACAAATCTACTTCAAATTATACTTCTCCGCATATTTCCGATAAAGCCTTTTTTGCTTATCGTCCAAATCTACTTTACGCCCTTGGATGAAGGCGTGTTCAACTTTGGCAGTACGCATATCAAGTACATCACCCGCCGAAACGATTAAAGTAGCGTGCTTTCCAACTTCCAAAGTGCCTACCATTTTATCAATACCCAAAATCTTAGCATTGTTGGCAGTGATGAGTTTCAAGGCATCTTCTTTATCCATGCCGTGTCCTGCCACAGTTCCCGCCAAGAAGGGTAAATTACGAGTTCTCCAATCTAATCCAATGTACGCCAAACCTACTAAGATACCCTTTTGAGCTAATAACTGCGGCAATTTATAGGAAATATCAGTATCATCATCGGCACTGTTTGGTAAACGATGCGTGGTGCTAACAATTACTGGGACATTATTTTCCTTCAAAAAATCAGCCGCCATTAAAGACTCTTCACCACTCAAAATAACGATTTTCTTGACCCCTTTCGACTTCGCAAATTGTACGGCTTCGATGATTTCTTTTCCATAATCAGCATTAATATAAAGATTCTTTGAACCATCAAAAAGCCCTCTCATCGCTTCCATTTTGACGTTTGTTGTACTTGGATTTTTCACTTGGACATAAGCAATAGCATCATTAAAAACCTTCTCAATATCCCTGATTTGCTCATCGTGTTTGTCATTTTTCTTGGTGCTAACCATGAAAGTTGCAAAATCAAAATCTCGCTTGAAATAACCCACCCAATTGAGGTGAATTCCATCGTCTTTTTTCAAAGCGGCATCTTCCCAGTTCCAACCATCCATTTGCATAATTGATGACATTCCTGCCACAATATCACCCTGTGGCGTTGCTTGGGTAATTAAAATTCCGTTAGAACGAACCGTTGGAATCAGTTCCGAATCCGTATTATACGCAACCAAAGCTCTTACATGAGGATTTATTCCACCCACTTCTCGTTGGTCATCAGTTGCTCTAACAGCCTCAATTTCAACGAGTCCCACACTATTTGCGGGTGAAATTAAGCCTGGGTAAATGCTTTTTCCAGCAACATCAATTGTTTCGGTTGTGGCTTTATCATAAGCCGTTCCAGCGGCACCAACCGCCGTAATAATTCCTTTATTGAAAACGATTACTCCATTCGGAATTACTTGTCCATTTGCCGTGTGAATAGTCGCACCCGTGAGAGCAATGGCTTTGGTCTGTGGACTACCAGCCGCTTGATTTTGAGCGAAAATTGTATTCGTAAGTAACTGGAATACAAGAAGATATATGTATTTAATATTTTTCATTTCTGTATTTTTATAGATTTGATAACTCATCAAATCTGAGTTTTATCATTAGTCATTATGCGAAGCATGAGTTTCTTCCGAATAAATATCACCTTCCGAATTACAGTGCATCAACTTTGGCTTTTTCATCTCTGGTTTTGCCGTTGCCGCTCCACTCGCTTTTGAAGCTAACATCTTCTGAACCAAACGGTTACGTTCAGTAGCAATATTGGCACGAAGCATTTTATCTTTTTCCAATTCAAAATAAGTCGCTCCGTCAATAATTACTCTTTCGGGTTTGGCATATACCGAAAGTGGATTATTATTCCAAAGCACGACATCGGCATCTTTACCTACTTTGATACTTCCCAAACGATTGTCCAAGTGCATCATTTTGGCAGGATTTAGCGTTACCATTTTCCAAGCCTCCTCCTCAGTCATTCCACCGTACATCACGGTTTTGGCGGCTTCTTGATTCAAACGACGAGCCATTTCTGCATCATCAGAATTGATGGAAGTATTTACACCAACCTTCGTCATTAAGGCAGCATTAAACGGAATCGCTTCTTTTACTTCCATTTTATACGCCCACCAATCCGAAAACGTTGAGGCATTTGCTCCGTGTGCTTTCATTTTATCGGCTACTTTATAACCTTCCAAAATGTGGGTAAAAGTGTTCACCTTAAAACCCAAAGAATCAGCCACTTTCAACAACATATTAATTTCTGACTGCACGTAAGAATGGCAAGTAATAAAACGTTTTTTGTTCAAAATCTCTACCAAAGCATCCAATTCTAAATCTCTTCTTACGGGCAAAGCGGTAGGCGTTTTCATTGCTTTCTCATATTCCTTAGCCCTTAAAAAAGCATCCATCATAATTTGCTCTACGCCCATACGAGTCTGTGGGAAACGCACTCTGGCACGGTCGCCCCAATTGGCTTGTTTTACGTTTTCACCCAAAGCAAATTTGATAAAACCGTCCATATTTGGGATTCTGAGGGCATCGGGGGCTTCTCCCCACTTCAATTTTATCACCGCAGATTGTCCACCGATACAGTTTGCCGAACCGTGCAGTAATTGCGAAGAAGTTACGCCTCCCGCCAACTGACGGTAAATATTAACATCATCTGAATTAATCATATCCTCCATTCTAACCTCCGCCGTTACCGACTGAGAACCTTCATTCACCGCAAATAAAGCAATGTGCGAATGTTCATCAAAAATACCATTCGTTAAATGCTTTCCCGTACCGTCAATTACTTTTGCCCCAACGGACGAAAGATTTTTACCCACCTGTGCAATTTTCCCATTCTGAATCAACACGTCGGCATTTTGAATTATGCCTTGTGCTTCATTTGTCCAAACGGTGGCATTTTTGACTAACATCGTTTCCGCTTGGGGCTTTGTTTCGCTTCCGTAACCGCCAAATGGATAAGTGATTTTACCAATTTCAACCGCCACTTTTTTAGCGGTATCGGGCTTGGCGGGCATTTCCTTCATGACTTCTTTGAAAGTTGCCAGCAAAGCTAATGGTTTTCCTGTGGCATCTAAACCATCGCCTTTGATATTTTTACCATCATAATAAGCACTAATTCTTGAATCTCCTTTATCTTTTTTAGGGTCTAATTTAAACAGCATCGTAAGCATATCGCCCGTGCGAGTTACTTTGGGGGTTACTTTCACTGAATCCATTATCACAATCTGATATTCAGGTTTATCTGCTTTGCCCATGATATTCAATTTCAGTTTTGAATTATCGCCAACCGTCAAATCATAATTACCACGCAAATCTTTTACGTTCATATCCGAAATGACGTAGCGTTTACCTTTCACCCAGTTTTCGTAAATGATATTGCCGTCCTTGAAAATATTGTCGGAAGTAATCAAGAAGTTTGCTAACATTCCAGTTTTCAAAGAACCAACTATATTATCGACTTTCATCAATTGGGCAGGTGTTGAAGTAAGAGCCAATAATGCCGCTTTTTCAGTCAAACCCATTTCAATAGCTTTACGAAGATTTGCCATAAAATCTCCTTTTGATTTCAAATTTGAACTCGTCAAAGCGAAATTTACGCCCGCTTTTGAAAGTATTGAGGCATTTGAAGAAGCCATTTCCCAGTGTTTCATTTCTGCCAATGATACCACTCGTTCATCATTGGGGTCTTCCACATCGGGCGTTACGGGATAATTTACGGGAATAATTAAATTTACTCCCGTAGCTTTTATTTCATCCAAACGTTGATATTCATCGCCACTTCCTTTGATAACGTACTGAATACCAAACTCTTTGGCAATTTTATTGGCTCGCAATACCCCAAATTTATCACCCCCATCAAAAACCTGTGGCATTGATTGATTATTATTGAAAGCATCCAATGAGATATTGTATTCAGATTTTCCATTGGTCTTTTTGTACCAATCAGCATCTATATAAGTCTGCCGCAAAAGTGCAACCACGCCCATGCCCGAATTGGGATAATCCTGAGTAGATGTTCCCTTAGAAAATGAATAATTGGCGGAAACTTTATTTTTCACCATCGCCTCTTGGTCTCGTCCATCCATAAGGGCAACGAGTGCAGATGTACCCCGCACGATACCGTCTTGTACGTGCGTAACGGCTGAGCCAAAACCAATCTTGCGTAGTTCCTCCGCAGCAGTTCCATTAATAGAAAATAGGCTTCCTGCATCGGATTCAGGGATTATGGCTTGATTCCAATTATACGCACCTTTCTTTTTGGATTCAGGTTGCGGGTCGCCTCTGAAACCTCTTGTGCCTTCAACTTTGGGTTCGGGAACGCCATAGTTTGAATAACTTTCTACAAAGGATGGATAGATTTTTTTGCCTTTCAAATCCACAATCGTTGCTCCCGATGGAATAATTATCCCTTTTCCAATTGATTCAATTACTGAACCTTTCACGATTAATGTTGCTCCTTCAATAGTGGTATTGGCATCTTGAATAATGGTGGCATTGGTGAAAGCATATAAATCGACACGTTCATCTTGCACGCCATTGCGGGGGAAAGTTTGGGTTTGTGAATAAATAGTAAAACTCAATAAGAATATACTGAGCATAGTAATAAACAGTTTTTTCATGGTTTGCTAATTTTTGTTAGATGAATAATTTCCCTAAAAATAGGTGCAAAATAGCTAATATCCAATTTTGATTTTTGGTTCGGGAATGAGTATATCCGCAAATTATGATTCGCACCTTTTGTTAGAAATATTAACTATTAAAGACAAGACCTCAAAAAATCTAATGGTGTAAACGTTTCCGTAAACGTTTACGGTAATAAATTCAATAAATCCCTTGAAAAGTGATATTTTACGCATTATCTTTAACAAGAAATATTACTAATCACATAAAAAATAGTATTTATAAGACCTTATTCGGAACATGACAATTAACTCAAAAGCAATTGATGAAGTAAAAATGTGGAATGAATTTCGTTCGGGAAATCACACCGCTTTTACTCAAATTTATCAAAATTATGTGAGCCTTCTCTACAATTACAGTTCGAGCATCACGCCCGACCGTGAGTTGATAAAAGACTGTTTGCACGATTTATTCGTTGAACTGTGGAAGAATCACCAAAATTTGGGAGAAACCACTTCCATTCGATATTATTTAATGGCTTCCATCAAACGCAAATTGGTTAGGCATCTGGAAACAAAGCAACGTCATGCCCAGCACCATGAAACCTATTATATGGAAAACCCCGATTTTGTGGGGTCGCATGAGCATCGTTTAGTGGCATTTGAAGAAGAAAAATTTTCAGCCGATTTACTGAATGAATCATTCCGACATCTAACGAAAAGACAAAAAGAAGCCGTTTCTTTGAAGTTTTTTCAAGATATGGATACTGAACAAATTTCAGCCAAAATGAATATTAACCCACAATCGGTCTATAATTTAATTTTTGGAGCATTAAGAATACTGAAAGAACATATTTCACCCGAAAGATTACAATTCGCATAATGTAGAATTTGATATACAAAAAGAGCCTGATTGTCGACAATCAGGCTCTTTTTGTATATCAAATTCTACGAAATTGAGAGAAGCTATAAAATTTGAGTAGAATAAAAATGCCTCTGACTTTTGATGAAAATACAATAATTACTTAAATTTTTCATAAAAGGTGTCAGCATTAAACTTTCAAAAATATGAATCTTACTATTCAGAAGACTTCGTTGCTGATGAATATTTTTCCAATTGGGTAAAAACCCCCAGCGATTCAAGCATTACTTGTTTTTGGCTTTCCTTTCTAAAAAAACACCCAGAAAAATCAGATGAAATCATATTAGCACGCCGACAAATATTAAAACTCAATAGTACGAAAACCCAATTAAGTGAATCTGAAATTTCAAATCTTTGGCATCGAATAAATTTAACGATTACTACTAATTAAACATCTTTTTTTTTCAAAATTAATCCAATTAAATATGAGTATGAAGGCTTTACAAACAATTAAACGAAACATCGCTTGGGCAGTCTGTATAATGCTCACGATGGTAACACTAACAGGTTTCGGTCAACAAAATGTTACCGGAAAAGTAACATCTACAGATGATGGACAAGGGATACCTGGCGTAAGTGTTGTGGTGAAAGGTACCACTAAAGGTACTACAACAGATGCTACTGGGGGTTATAAAATCGCTGTTGGAACTAGTTCAACTATTTCATTTTCAGCAGTTGGTTTCATTAGTCAGGATGTAGCGGTAGGCAAAAGGTCTGAAATTAATTTATCCATGACCACTGATGTTCAATCATTAAATGAAGTGGTGGTAGTAGGTTATGGTACACAGAAAAAAAGCCAATTAACGGGAGCAATTTCTTCGGTAACTGCCAAGCAAATTACCGAAATGCCCATTACAAACCTTGGGCAAGCCATGCAGGGACGTGTTGCTGGAGTTGATGTTTCACAGTCGGGTAGCAAGCCAGGAACAGTTCCTAAAATTTTAATTCGTGGTCGTCGTTCTTTTAATGCAGGAAATGACCCGCTTTATGTAGTAGATGGAATTCCGTTGTCGGCTGGTTATGAAGACCTAAACCCCAATGATGTATCTTCTCTGGAAATTTTAAAAGATGCCACCGCTACAGCTATTTATGGTGCCAGAGGTGCAAATGGTGTAGTTTTAATTTCGACTAAAAGAGGTGCCACAAAAGGTAAAACTACGGTTAGCTACGACAATTATGTTGGTGTAACGAATGCCCTGGATAAAATTAATTTATTTTCTGGAGCAGAATTTGCTGAATATATTCGTGAATCACGTCGTGGTGTTGTAAGTGGTAGTTTATACAAAGATGCCAATGGTAACCCTGTTCCTTCTGGTCAAACTGACACTTTTGCAGATTCAAAGTTGTTTGAAGCCGTTGAATTGGATGGAATTGCCAAGGGACGTACTACTGATTATCAATCAATGTTATTGCGACAAGGATTTCAACAAAATCACTCAATTGGTGTTCAAGGCGGAAACGATAAAACACAATTTTATATTTCTGGAAGTTATTTTCAAGATAAAGGAATTTCTGAAGGTTTGGATTTTACCAGAACATCACTAAGGGTAAACCTTGATCATAACATCAACAAGTTTTTGAAAGTAGGAATATCATCCTATTTGATGTACAGTCTACGCAATGGTGCAAATCTTAATCCTTACTCATTTACTCTTCAACAAAATCCATTGGGAAAAGCGTATGATGACAGTGGCAACCTTATTTTTGCTCCCACTAATGATGCACTTTTGACAAACCCAGTTGCAGAAATAATACCAGGTGCTCAAATAGATGAGGGGAAAAAATATCGGATTTTCAATAGTGTTTATGCGGAAGTTAAAATTCTTGAAGGTTTAAAATACCGTGTCAACTTTGGCCCAGACTTTACCAACCAACGTTTTGGGCGTTTTATTGGTGCTCAAACCAATGCTCGTAAAGGAGGAGATCCTCAAGCATCTACGACCAGCCAATTTGGTTTTAATTACACTTTAGAAAATATTCTGACCTATACTAAAACTTTTAATAAAGTACACAATCTTGGTGTTACAGCACTGCATTCAATCCAAAGAGATAATTTTGAAGGAAATAATATTTCTGTTCAAGGTGTTCCAGCAGAAACACAACAATTTTATAATGTTGGTAACGCAAGTGCTGTGTTGGGCGTCGGTAGTTTCTTGTCACAATGGACAATCAACTCATACATGGCTCGTATTAATTATGATTACAACGACAAATATTTATTGACCTTGACACTGCGTAGAGATGGTTCAAGTCGTTTCGGAGAAAATACGAAATATGGCAATTTCCCTGGGGTTGCTTTTGGATGGAATATCACTAATGAGCCATTTATGAAAGGCATAACTGGAATTGATTTATTAAAACTTAGAGCAAGTTACGGTTCGGTAGGTAATCAGGGAGTTACTCCTTATCAAACACAAGGTTTATTAGGACGTACTGCTTATGCTTGGAATAATGCTGCTGCGTATGGATACCGTCCAAGTACAATTGGTAATCCTGATTTGAAATGGGAAAGTTCTGCAACCAAAAACGTAGGTATTGATTTTAGTTTCTTGAAAGGTCGTATTCAAGGTTCATTGGAATTGTATGAAACTAATACTACCGATTTATTACTTTCAGACCAATTACCTGGTTCAATTGGATTTAGTTCCGTAACTCGTAACGTTGGAGAAACTCGTAATCGTGGTATTGAAATAGGTATTACAACTGTCAATGCTAATACAGCAGGCGGTTTCAAATGGACAACTGATTTTACTTTTACCAAAAATACAGAGGCTATTATCTCTTTGTATAATGGAACAAAAGATGATTTAGGTAACCGATGGTTTATTGGACAGCCTTTATCCGCTTTTTTTGATTATAAAAAGGTAGGGATTTGGCAAACCAACGAGGCTGATTTAGCTAAATCCTTTGGTAGCAGAGTTGGACAAATAAAAATTCAAGATACCAATGGCGATGGCAAAATCAACGCAGATGACCGTGTGCTTTTAGGGTCAGATATTCCCGATTTTAGTGCAGGAATTACCAATAGATTTACTTTCAAAGGCTTTGATTTATCTTTCTTTTTCTTCGGCAGATTTGGGCAAACGATTGTAAGTGGTTTCCACCAAAATAATAACGCTTTAGCAGGACGTTATCAACAAATAAAAGTTGATTATTGGACTCCCATTAATCCTACTAACGAATTTCCACAACCCAATAAAGACCAAGAATTTCCTGTAAACAATACTGCTCTTATTTATTTCGACGGTACTTTTATAAAGTTGCGTAACATCAATTTTGGATACACATTTGGACCAAAAATTGCCAATAAGTTGGGAATGGAATCACTCAGATTGTTTTCAAGCATTCAGCAACCATTTATTTGGTCAACGTATCGTAGCAAGTATAATGGTGTCGATCCAGAAACTTCGGGTACTGCGGTAAATGATGGAGTAACTCCAGCAACGAATGTTATTACTGTAGGGCTAAATGTCAAGTTTTAATTCAACTTTTATTGCTTCGTGATAAGAGGGAGTTTTATTCCGAATTACTTATCACTTTTATAAATTAAATAATCTAATAGAATGAAAAATATATATATAAAATCAATCAAAGTGTTCAGTCTGCTCTCCTTTATGTTGGTTAGTCAGTCGTGCGAAGATGTGCTGAAAGAAACCGTTGTTTCTGCTATTGGTAATAATTATATTAATACTCCCAGAGGATTTGAAGATGCTGTAAAAGCAGCTTACGCTCCGCTAAGAAACTTTTACGGAACTCAGCAAGGGCTAACGACAACAGAATATGGAACTGATTTGTTTGCAACTGGTGCAGATGGGTCGTACAAAGGTTTTCATTTTTATGACACTCAGTTACAGCCAACAATAGATTACTTGCAAATTATTTGGGATGAAACTTATCGTGGCATCAATACTTGTAATGCCGTCATAGAAAGATCAGTAAGTGCAACAGGAATAAGTGATGTATTAAAAAAACAGCGAGTGGCAGAAATGAAGTTTTTGCGAGCTCACTACTATTTTATTCTATTCCAACAATTTGGAGGGGTGGATTTAAGATTGACAGAAACGGTTGCTCCTACTAAAATTACAACAAGAGCAAGTGATGCAGATATGTACAAGATAATTATTGCTGATTTAGAAGCCTCTTTACCCGACTTGGAAAATAAAGCTAAATCATCAGACTACGGACGGGCGACAAAAGCTGCAGCAGAACATCTTTTGGCCAGAGTTTACTTAGCTAAGGGTAATTCTTCATCAAAAGCTGCGGACGATTACGCTAAATCAGAAACTTATTCATCGAATGTTATTAAAAACTACGGGTTTAAATTATTGCCAGACTTTGCCAGTGTATTTTCACAAGGGGCAGGTGAGATAAATGATGAGGTGATTTTTTCAGTACAGTACACTTCGGATCCTTTAACTAATGGTGGTGGTAATACCTTACATTTATTTTTTGGTATGCAATATGATGTTCAAGCGGGTATGATTCGTGATATTGTTAATGGAAGACCCTTCAAGCGTTTACGTCCCACAAAATATTGTTTGGAAACCGTTTTTGCCGACCGCATCAATGATTCTCGTTATAAGAAAACATTCAAAGATACTTGGCTCAGTAATAATCCAGGAACGTTCACCAACGTATTCGACAACACTAAAAAATCGGTAACTTTCAAAACTGGTGATACAACCATTTTTATTCCAGGGTTCGAAATGTCATTGGCAGAAAGAGCGGCTAAACCTTATCAAGTATTAGTACCAAGCAGATACGATGAGGCCCTATTTCCAACCTTACAAAAATTCTTAGACCCACTTCGTCCAGATAGAACTTACGAAGCGGGAAGCAGAGACTTTATCTGTTTTCGTTTGGCTGATACTTATTTAATGTTGGCAGAAGCTCAATTATTACAAGGTAAAGCAAAAGAAGCTACTGATGCAGTGAATATGATTCGTCGTCGTGCGGCTTTTTCTGGTAAAGTAACAGCAATGGAAATTACGCAAGCCAAAATGAACATGGAAATGATTTATGAAGAGCGTGGTCGTGAATTGGCTGGCGAGCAAATTCGTTGGATGGACTTGAAACGTTGGGGGAATTTAGTTGAACGAGTTCAAAAATATAACCCTCAAGCTGCTCCTAACGTAAAAGCAATTCACTTGTTACGCCCAATTCCACAAACGCAAATTGATCGTACAGAGGGTGGAGTAACTGCATTTCCTCAGAATCCTGGGTATTAATTTAATTAAGAGTTAAAAGATAAAATTAAAAATGCTTTTAGAATTCATAACTAACTGAATTTTAAAAGCATTTTTAATAAAAATACCTTTCGAGTAAAGTCATTTTTAATTTTTAATCCATAATTTTTAATTAACTCAGTCTATCCTTAAAACTCTCATAGCCAAAAGATTTGATTAAATCGAAAGTATCATCTTCCCGCCAAATGCCAATTGAAGGTAGATTTACGCCATTGAAAGTAGTTGTTTTTACCATCGTATAATGAATCATATCATCAAAAATGATAGAATCTCCAATTTTCAAGGGTTCATCAAAAGAATAATCTCCGTAAAAATCTCCTGCCAAACAAGTCATTCCTCCAAAACGATAGGTTGGTTTGCCAGCAATTGGTTCTTGATGAGCATTTAAGATTACTGGTTTATAAGGCATTTCCAACGTATCGGGTAAATGAGCGGCAAAACTCATATCCAAAATTGCCACATTAATCCCCTGAGAATCAATAATATCCAAGACCGTAGAAGTCAAATAACCCGTTCGCCAACCCACTGCCGAGCCAGGTTCCATAATGATTTTTAGGTTTGGATAACGAGCTTTTAAACCTTTTAAAACGCCAATTAAATGTTCTACATCATAATCTTTCTTTGTGATTAAATGCCCTCCGCCTAAATTCAACCATTTTGCTTGTTCCAATAAACCTCCAAAACGTTCTTCGATGGCTATCAAAGTTCTTTCCAACGTGTATGAATCATTCTCACACAAGGTATGTGAGTGCAAGCCTTCGATGCCTTCGGGTAGCGTATCTCCCAACTGATTTCGAGTGATGCCCAAACGAGAACCCGCAATGCAAGGATTATACATATCTGTCTCAACCTCAGAGTATTGCGGATTAATTCTAAGTCCACAACTAACGCCCCCAACAATTGCTTTGTCCTTAAATTTATTGAATTGATTTAGTGAATTAAAAGAAATATGGTTTGAATAAGTCAGTAATTCATCAAATTCTGAATCCAAGAAGGCAGGAGAATAAACGTGCGTTTTTGCACCCAATTCTTCAAAACCCAATCGGGCTTCGTGCAATGAACTTGCCGTTGAACCCGCCAAATACTGCCGAACCATCGGAAAAGTAGAAAACATCGAAAAGCCTTTTAAAGCACAGATAATTTCGATACCCGCTTGCTCTTGAACGTATTTAAGTAATTCTAAATTTTTGCGTAATAGCCTGTCTTCCAAGACGTAACAGGGCGAGGGGACTTGTTTAAAATCTATCATTTGTTGATAATTATAAATTTCTGACTTCTCGAAAGTTGTTTTACTTCCCGAAAGTTCCTTCTGCTTTCGGGAAGTTTTACCACTCGAAGAACTTCCCGAAAGTAGAAAGAACTTTCGGGAAGTGTATATTGAAATTCAAAGTCAATAATTGTGAGGAAGAACTCCATTAATCTCCTCATGCCAAGGTAAACCATGAATATTTAACATCGCCATGAAAGGATCTGGATTCATGTCTTCGCAGTTATAAACGCCCGCTTGCATCCATTCGCCCGTTATCATCATCATGGCTCCTAACATGGCAGGTACACCCGTTGTGTAGCTAACACCCTGTGCTTGAACTTCTCTCCAACAATCTTGGTGTTTGCAATTATTCCAAACGTAATAAGTTTTATCTTTTCCATCTTTAATACCTTTAATCTGACAACCAATCGAGGTTTCACCCGAATAATTTTCTCCCAAAGAACTTGGTTCTGGCAAAACAGCCTTCAAAAACTCCAAAGGCACAATGTCCATTCCTTGAAACTTGATAGGCTTAATAGAGGTCATTCCTACATTTTCAAGTACGTTCAAATGCGTAATGTATTGTTGTCCAAATGTCATCCAAAATCTTGCCCGTTTCAAAGTAGGAAAATTTTTAACCAACGATTCCAATTCTTCGTGGTATAAAACATAGGATTCTTTTGGTCCGATTCCTGGGTAACTGATGGGTTTGTGAATGGACATGGCTTCGATTTCTACCCATTCGCCATTTTCCCAATATTTACCTTTTTGAGTAATTTCCCGAATGTTGATTTCTGGATTAAAATTAGTGGCAAATGCCTTGCCATGGTCGCCAGCGTTACAGTCAATGATGTCAAGATAGTGCATTTCATCGAAATGATGTTTATTGGCATAAGCCGTATAAACTTGGGTAACGCCAGGGTCGAAACCGCAACCCAACAATGCCATTATACCAGCCACTTTAAAACGTTCTTGATACGCCCATTGCCATGAATATTCAAATTTAGCAACGTCTTTTGGTTCATAATTGGCAGTATCCATATAGTGTACACCCGTTTCTAAACAAGCATCCATAATGGTTAAATCTTGGTAAGGAAGAGCCACATTAATAACCATAAAAGGCTTTACTTTGTTGATTAAAGCAACCAATTCGGGGACATTATCGGCATCAACTTGGGCGGTTTCCACTTTCGTAGGCAAACCTATTTTGGCACATTCCTCAGCAATGGCATCGCATTTACGTTTAGTACGGCTGGCTAAAACCACTTCTGAAAATACATCTGGATTCATGGCACACTTCTTCACCACTACATTTCCTACGCCTCCTGCACCAATTATTAAAACTTTCTTGCTCATGTTTATTGATTAAAAATTCTTACACAAAATTAACTAATACCTCATAAAATATTGATGAAGTATTGGTTAAATCTATTAATCCTACAAAAAACCTTATCAAAACGTTCACCTTTCGTATTTTTGTAAAAATAATCTTGAAGAAAACAACATGAGTAAACCAAGTATAGTAAGAGGAACACGTGATTTTGGACCCGAGAAAATGGTTCGCCGTAATTATATTTTTAGTACCATTCGTTCGGTTTTTGAGAATTTTGGTTTTCAGCCTATCGAAACACCAGCCATGGAAAACCTTTCAACGTTGATGGGGAAATATGGCGAAGAGGGTGATCAATTATTATTCAAAATCTTGAACTCTGGTAATTTTTCGGAAAAAATTGAGCAACCTGATTTAGATGAAGGCTATAAAAAATTGACTACCAAAATTGCGGAAAAGGGCTTAAAATACGATTTAACTGTACCTTTTGCTCGTTACGTAGTGATGAATCGTGGAGAATTGGCAATGCCTTTCAAACGTTATCAGATTCAACCCGTTTGGCGAGGCGACCGTCCGCAAAAAGGACGTTATCGTGAATTTTACCAATGCGATGCCGATGTTGTGGGAACGGATTCATTACTTTGCGAAGCCGACATTGTGCTAATGGTTCATGAAGTAATGCAAAAATTAGGCATCAATTTTAGCCTAAAAATCAACAATCGTAAAATTCTTACGGGACTTTCAGAAGCCATTGGAGCGATTGGGGAAGAAGCAACTTTGGCGGTTGCCATTGATAAATTAGACAAAATTGGAAAACAGAAAGTATTAGAAGAATTGGCAGAAAAGGGTTTTTCAGAAGAATCCATAGCAAAACTTGACCCTATTTTTGAAATATCAGGCACCAACCAAGAGAAGTTTTTGAAATTACAAGAACTCTTCCAACACTCAGAAACTGGTCAAAAAGGGATTGAAGAATTGAAGCAAGTTTGGGCGTATATCAGCACGTTTGGGGTATCTGAAAACAATATTGAATTAGACATTACTTTGGCTCGTGGGCTTTCATATTACACAGGAGCTATTTTTGAAGTAAAAGCATTGGATGTCCAAATTGGTTCAATCACGGGGGGTGGACGTTATGATAATCTTACGGGAACTTTTGGCGTGCCAGGGCTTTCGGGTGTCGGGATTTCTTTTGGGGTTGACAGAATTTATGACGTAATGGAAGAATTGAATTTATTTCCTGAAAATCAATCTGTTACCACCAAACTATTATTCTGCCATTTTGGGAAAAACGAGTTAGAATATACCTTACCATTGCTCCAAAAAGCAAGATTGGCGGGAATCAATACAGAGGTTTATCCAGACGTTTGTAAAATCAAAAAGCAAATGGAATATGCCGATAAAAAGCGAATTCCTTATGCCTGTATCGTAGGTTCTGACGAAATGCAAACAGGAATATTGACACTAAAAAATATGATTTCGGGTGAACAAGAGAAATTAAGTTTTGAAGATATTTTAGCCAAATTATCGTAAAGATTGGCACGCATATGACTCAGATGCTTCGCAACGCAGATTTTAAAAGGATTTTTTATTTAAAATCGGATATTCAGAGATGTTTTTTTCATTAAAATCTTATCTAAGATCTGTGTAAATCTGCGTTGCGTAGCATCTGCGTCATCTGCGTGCTACATTTTTCCAACCTTCGCTGATGAAGCCGAATCCATAAGCAAATAATTGTACAAAAACCGCTACAATGCTCAATACACCGACTTTTATACTTTTATTCTTCAAGGTTGAATCCACGAAGTTCAATAAAATATAAATGGAAAGTAAGATTATTGAAAGTATAAATATTGGTTTTGAAACCAAAAACCACAAGGGAATTGAAAGGCAAGCCAAGGTAAAAATCATAGGAAAAAAATGAACGGCTTTCAGAATTTTAGGATCGTATTGAGAAAGCAAAATGCGAGTTCTGCCAAATGAAAAAATTTGTTTGAAAAAATCTTTAAAATCACCTCTGCGTTTGTGATATACATACGCTTCCGCAATTAGACCGACCTTCAAATCAAGTTTTTCCATTCTCAAACTAAATTCTACATCTTCGCCCATATCTCGTTTAGCAAATCCACCCGTTTTTTGGAAAGTTTCGGGTGAAATGCCCATATTGAAACTTCGAGGTTGGAATTTACCAATGCCTTTTTCTTTTCCTCTTATTCCTCCCGTGGTGAAAAATGAAGTCATCGAATAACTAATTGCTTTCTGCAAATCAGAAAAATCTGGCGAAGCCGCATCGGGACCACCGAAAGCATCAAGCCATTGATTATCAAGCGATTGATTGACAATTTGTAGGTAATCTTTTGGCACAACCACATCTGAATCAAAAACAATAAAATAATCTCCCTCGGCAACCGAAAATCCAAAGTTTCGAGCAAATCCCTGTCCAACGTTTTCCCTCAAAAAATACTTAATGGTTAATTCCTCTGAATATTTTTCGGTAATATTTTGACATTTAATAGTAGAACCATCTTCAATAATAATAACTTCAAAATCTGTATAACTTTGATTTACAAGGCTTTGCAATAACTCATCCACTTCATCGGAGCGGTTGTAAACGGGAATAATGATTGAAAATTTACGCATTGAATAATTTTAATAAGATGGTTTTACAAAAGTATTGAGAAAGAATGGTTTTTCTTAATTGCTCAATAAAACCGTTTGCTAATTTATCAATACCATTTGTTAATTCACAGAGGTTTTGAAAACTATTTTAAGCAATATTTACTCAAAATAAATAAAACCCTTGAAAACAATGAAAAATCAATTCGCTCTTTTCGTCTTACTTCTAACTTCAAATTTTACTTTTGGACAAGCCGCCAACAACAATTCTCTTTCCGTTCAGATTGACGGAAAAGAATACAATACTCCTCCACGCAGAATCAGATTTGGTAATTATTTATGGATAACTGCGAATGCCATTACTCCAGATAAATCTTTAAGAATCTGGTTTGGGAGTTGGATAAAAAATGATGTGCTTGAACCTGGAACGTATTTAGTGGTCAATGCTGATAAGCCCGACACGAAGGAAAACCTCAAAAAAGCCCAAGATTTATTGAAATATAAGGGAATTGCCGCCATTAAATATGTGGAAGAGACACGTTCGCCACGGATGGAATATCACAGTGGTTTATCTCAAAATAATGATGAAACCATTGAAGTAACCAAAAGTGCTGATGGTTATTTGGAAGCTACTTTCAGTGGAACATTAGACGGTT
The DNA here is from genome assembly GCA_038230735.1 of Cytophagales bacterium. GTDB lineage: Bacteria > Bacteroidota > Bacteroidia > Cytophagales > Spirosomataceae > Arcicella. The sequence goes on along the minus strand of JBBRMR010000005.1, from coordinate 48,804 downwards.
TTTATTGGAAAGAAAAAGCCACTGCTACCGTTTTTGGCGGTTTTGGCAGATTAGTAAACAAAATGGAAGACAAAGCCATCACCAAAGCATCAGGCTACGATTCTGACATTGACCCTGAACATAATGGCTACAAAAAGCAGGATAAGAAGGATAAAATTGTGTTGAAGAATGGGAAGTTTCGGTTGAAGATTGAGTGAGAGTAATTAAGCCTTTAACGATTTTAAATTTTCGTTAAAGGCTTAATTATATCAATTTAAAAATATCTACTGCCCTATTCTCAAACTGGCATTTTGTCCATAACCTAATGTGCCATAATTCAATAAATTCCGTACAAAAGCACTCGTACTGGAGGGAATGGTAACTATATGACCTGCTGAAATAGTGGTTACATTAGTAGAAGTTGGGACAGCGCCACACGACCAAATGCTCGGATTAGTCCATAAACCCGACTGAATACTTTGCATAGATGTGCAACTTAATGATACTAAAATTCTATTCGAACTTGGACTTAAACATCCATCAATACTCTTGCAAATTGCCCAATAAGTAGTTGTGGTAGAAGGAATATCTATAAATGGATTGGCAGTTGTATAGTTATAATTAAATCCCGTCATGGTACCAACCGACCAATTAATTTGATTAGAACAACCACTGCCTGTAAAGGTTATTGTTTGTCCCTCCTGAGCATTTGAAATTGTAGGAGCTTGTAGTCTGGACAAGATGGTAAGATTATAGCTTTGACTAAAAGAAAAATCAGTTGTGCTTGATTGACACTCACCGTTCATGATTCCGTTTATCGTGTAAGTACCCGACTGTGAGGGTTTATTTGAATAGAAATAATCATAATATGAACTCTTACCATAATATACAAATCCATTTGGTCCTGTAATAATATAGTGTTTCATCGTACCGTCAGATATATTTCGGCTTAAATAAAAATTGCCATCTTCACAGCCGATATTTCTACTTATATTACCTGAAAAGGTAGGGGTATTAGTAGCTGGTTTCAAACTCAGGAGCGTTTGTGAAGTATAAACTCCGCCATTACAAGTTCCTCCCGTAACACTCATGGTAACTGTGTAATAACCAATCTGTGTGGAAGTAGCATTGTTAATTGTAACATTTTGAGTATTTGCGGTAAAACCATTTGGACCAGCCCAATAATAATATAAATTAGAGGCTCCTGAAGAATTTGAATATGCATTTAAACTAACTAAACTACCTGGACATTTTAAATAACCATCATTACTCGCACTTATAGAACAGATATTTCCTCCAGTATTTCCACACCCGCTTGATAAACTAACTGTAGCCGTTGCAGAGGAAGTTTCGGGGCAACCAGTTCTGGTTAGTGAAACGGTGTAAATTCCTAATTTAGCATTTGTTGCATTTACAATAATAGGATTTTCTACGTTGCTCCTAAATGAATCTGGACCTTGCCAAGAGAATGAACTATTTGTGGAGCCGTCCGTTGAGCTACGTAAATAGATAGTGTTTCCAAGACAAACAGTGGTATTGGAAATTAAAAGAGCTGGTTTTTCCTTGAAAAAATATGAACTAAGTTGGTGTAAGTTCCGGTACACCCGTTACTAAAAGTAGCAGATATTGTATAAACACCCCCCGAATTAACCGAAGAAATTGTGGGATTTATTTGGGTACTCGAAAAGCCATCGGGACCAGTCCATTGATAGGAAACATTCGTGTTGCCGAGATAATTAATGAAGTTTGCTGAAATATTTGCGGGTTCTCCTGAACAATATGCTCCTCCTCCATTCACATACATTTCTGGATTATCTCTGACATTCAAAGCAATAATACTTGAACTTGTACCCACGCACCCGTTGCTGAAAACAGCATTGAGTGTATAAAAGCCTGAATTAGCCATTACTACACTTGACAGATTAGGATTTCTGTCGGTGGAACTGAACCCATTGGGACCCGTCCATTGGTATGATACCGTAGTTGGACTCGGTGGAATGTAAATGCTTGAACTTGAAATTCTTGCTAAGAGAGTTACAGTATTTGAGGGGCAGACTAAACTTCGGTCAATTCCAGCATCAACAGAGAAATTTTGAGTAGTAATCAACGTAGTGGCACTTGCAGTAGAACAACCAGCGAAACTTGCAATAACAGTGTAAACACCAGCATTTGTCGAACTAAATATGAAATTTGGAGTTGCAGACGTAGAAGTGAATCCTTCCGGACCTGCCCAAGTGAATGTAACCGATGAGCCTGGGGTGCTATATTCGTTTGCTTGCAATTGTACCGTTTGACCAGGGCAAAATGCACCACCAGAATTTGAAATATTTACGGAATTTAGTTGAACGGTTTGATTGGACGTGACAGTGGCAGTTCCGCAAGAAGAAAATGTAACTTGTAAAGTATAGACACCACTATTTACTAAAGTTTGGTTAGCTATTTGAGGACTGCTGAGGGTACTTGAAAAATTATTGGGACCAGTCCATAAATAAGCGGTAGGACTGACTGTTCCAGAAGGGTAAAAATTTAATTGCCTGGTGCCACAGAGATATTGAGACCCCGAATAATTAATATTTCCAGTATTAGGTAATACTGTTACATTAGAGGTAGCAATTAACGTTGAACAGCCTACTATAGTTGCAGTTACAGTATATATACCTTGTTGGGAAGGTGTCAAATTACTTATTGTAGGATACTTATCTGTACTGGCAAAGCTATTCGGACCCGACCACAAAAAGATGGGTGAAGGATTAGAACAACATGGGATATTCGGATTTAGTGATACGTTATCACAAATATACCCTGTTTGGTTAGTAGCAGTCAAGGTAAGGGATTGAACCGTTACATTAGCCGTTGCCGTTACATTGGCACAGCTCGGTATCACTGCTTGAACAGTATATATTCCTTGTTGATTTAAGTTTGTAATTGGAATGGTTGGGTTTCTATTAGTATTAGTAAATCCATTTGGACCTGTCCATAAATAACTTGGTGTATTAGTTGGAGTCGTTGATAGATTACTACTCAAAGAGGCGTTTAGACAAGTGTAAGTATTCGTTCCAAAGGCATTCAACGTTATTGGACTAACTGTTAGACCTGCCGTTGATGTGAGAGTAGCAGTAGCACATCCTGCAATAGAGGCAACAACGGTATAAATTCCTCGTTGAGCAATTGATAGATTGGTTATTAAAATGTTTGATGATGTGCTTGTAAAATTGTTCGGACCCGTCCATGAATAACTAATACCAGATGAAAAACCAGGGACAAAAGCATACAAATTAGCATTCCCACAAGAGGAACGACTATCGCCATTCGTTGATAAACTGACTGGCACAACCGTTAAATTTGCAGTTGCCGTGAGCGTATTGCAACCAGCAAAAATTGCTCTAACGGTATAAACTCCTTGACTTGCCGTTGTTAGGTTTGTGAGTTGTGGGCTTTGTAAGGTACTTGTAAAATTATTAGGACTAGTCCATAAATAGCTAAGGGTTGATGAATTACTACCTAAAAGTGATGAGGATAATGTTGAGTTTGCACAAGCGTAACCTGTATTACCAGTTGCAGTTAAAACATTTGGTTGAACGGTTAGAGTTGATGTACCAGTAAATGAGGGACAACTTGGCACGGTTACATTAACGGTATAAGTTCCTTGCTTTGCTGGTGTTAAACTATTTACGGTTGGATATTGTGAGGTACTTGTAAAACCATTAGGTCCAGACCAAACATATAAAGGTGCTGTTGATGGACTCTGAGTCAGAGATGAACCAAGCAATTGAAAGTCCGTACAAGTATAACCAGTACCACCCGTAACCGTCAAATTATTCTGCAGGACATTTACACTATCAGAGGTAATACTACAACTACCAGAAGTTACTCTCACTTTATAATATCCTGTTGTGGAAGGTGTAAAAGAATTTGTGTTAGCCCCAGAAACTTGTGCATTCGACTTAAACCATTGATAAGTGTATGTACCAGTTGGAGAAACGGTTGCAGTTTTTGAAACGCAAGTGTACCAAGAAGACGTTGGTATTATTGGCGTAAAGGGTTTTGTAATATTTTCTGTCGTGCTAAAACTTTCACAACTACTGGTATTGGTTACCCGTAATTTATAGACACCAGACACTGTCGCTGTGTAATTGGCAGAAGTTGTACCAGCAATCGCAACATTATCTTTAAACCATTGGTACGTGTAAGTTCCCGCAGGGGTAACCGTTGAAGTTAAAGAAGCACTTTGTCCATCACATAAAGAAGTCAAAGTTGAGGCTATTGTTACGCTGTGTGAACAAGGAGAAGGTAATGAAAATCTTATCATTTCATTATTGGCATTCATTGTTGTGGTATTGTTTAAAGTAGCAGATGTGTAACTTTCTGTTCCGCTGGCATTTTGAATACCAATAGTTCTTTGACTTCCATTCCCAGCATTCAAGGTGCTATGTATTTCGATTTTCCCACCACTTTCGTAAAGTTGAACTTGCACAGAAGTAATATTTGAAGCAGCTTGATACCGTTGAACATTTTTATAATTCAGCACTAAAATTCTATTGGGAGCAACTCCAGAAGTAAAATAATTAACAATTGGTGTACCAAGATTAGGAACTTGGTCAGTACAAGCAAAAGCAACCAAAGCCTTACCAAAATTAACCGTAGGAATTGTAATGTTTGAAGCAACACTACCACTACCAAAAGTAATAATCCCATTTGAACCTAAATAAAATTGAGTGAAAGCAGAACCTATAAAGGTAAAAGTGAATCCTACATTGAAAGGACCCACGGAATTATCATCCCCCAAACCAGTAATAGCAGTACCCGTACCAGCAATTTCTGCCAAAGGTAATCCACGAGTTAGGGTATAGGTTTGTGCTTTCAAAGTATTTGATGAATATAAGAGAGCAAATATTGCCATAATAATTAAGTATGATTTTTTCATGATAATAAGAATATTATTGATTATATTTTTTTAAATGTTTCCATCCAGCCGCCCCTCAAAAGAAATCTTCCTTCGTCTCGAAGTGCTTAATACGTGATTGTTGGTTAATCGTAATTCACCTAAGGCGGTGCTGTAATTCTGGATATGATTGGTATTAACCAAAAATCCACGATGAATCCGATGGAATTGATGTGGTGTTAATATTGTTTCCAAAGATTTTAAAGTTTTGGCAATAATCACCAATTTTCCACTTATCAGATGAATATTCGTATAATTGATTTGGGCTTCCAAGTATATGATGTTACTCAGGTGGATGGGGAGTTTTTGTTTTAGGAGGTACAAATAGTTATTCCTAACGGTAACTTGCTGATATTCTGAACGGGTCATATTTGTTTGAGATAAGATTTTATATTAATTACTTACTTTGTTTCACTTGGCTTTTTTATCAATTCATTATTTTTTGTTTCACTTTAGGATATAGGGTAAGACAGGATAAACGTATTTTCTAAGTATTTTTAATTATTTTGATTCTCATAGATAAGTGGTTTATCTTCAAATAGTTAGCATCAATGTTGCTTAAATATATTATATCTAAATTTCTAATGATTTCCAAAGTAAAACTGTCATTGCATAGAGTACAATTAATAGAAAAATATCTTGTATTTTTGAAAAATTAATATTTTGACACAATAATCGCTGATGACAAAACAACCTGACCTGCAAGAAATCTATATCCAGTCCATCGCTATGATGGATAAAATTTTCCCTCCCGCCGAGAAAGCAACCCTCAAACTTCAAGTATCTCAAAGCCAACAACTCAAGCAAATTGAAATCCTTAAACAAACTATACCTCATGGGAAATTTTTTTTTGTAGTCGATGTGCTTGAACACGGAGAAATTAGTCATGCCTACGGACTAAAAGAGTGGCTTGGTATAGATGACTGGACCTTTTCTTTCAAATCTTACCTTTCAGTAATTCACCCGGGATATTTACAAACGTTATATTTATTAGCGAATAGTGCTCATAGTATTGCCAATAATGATAGAAACATAATGAGTTTTATGGCGAATAAATACATTATAAAATTGCCAATACTTTCAAGAAAAGAAGGACTTGAACAGGAAAAATACGTAACAGTGGTAAGAACGCTATCCCCCTGGCAATTAGATCAATATAATCGACCCGTTGCCTACATCAATGAATTTCAATTGTTAGGAGATTATGACGAAGAAAAAGATACTTTCTCCCCAATGATAATGAAAGACTTTTACAGTAGAGATAATAAATTAGAACAGACCTTACGAACTATTACAGCTAAAAATTTTTCTACACCCTTCACTTCAAAAGAACTTAATATTTTGAGACTTTATGCTTATGAAAAAGGAATCGGAATCCATGAAATTAGTAAAAAGTTAAAGTATAAAGAAACCGCTATTTTAACTTGGAATAGACGAATAATGGTAAAAGCTGAAACTATTTTTAACATCGAATTTAAGACAGCTTTGAGTGTCGCTAATTTTCTGCGTGGTCAGTGTGTGATATAAGGAAAATGCCATCCAATTGCTCAAATGACATTTTAACTTAATTCAGAAGAATAAACTTGCCGCTATTCGAGTTGCCACTTTTGAAGTTTGCCGACTAATTTTATTAACCAAATACAATGGAATCGCAGTCAATAAATGCTGAATAACAAGATTATTGTAATCAACGTATAAGCCACAGTTTTTACCATTATTAGCATCTCCTTCAAATAATTCTTTATGATAAACAGAATGTAAAGATTTTTTGAATGAAGGGATATAACTACCCGCTAAGGTTGCTTTTTTACCTGTTTCTTTACTCATATTTATCGCTTGAACAAATACTCTAATATGTTCAATTAAATCAAGTTTTGGACTACAGAATATAGCGACACACTCAGCCAAGTCTGACAAGGAGATATTCAATATCTTCAAGTCGTTAATACATTTGTTTCTACTGTATTCGTTAAGCACGGAAAGGTAACGGCAGTTCTTCTCGCACTCTGTATTAATGGTAAATCCAGCCAAAATTTCGTTTGGACTTTTACTATCCACTACATACACCACACGGTATGAGTTTCTTAGGAAATTTGAATCAATATTCAACGTTCCTTTGGTTGCACCATTGTAAGCAAAACCATATTGGTCAAACTCCTGCAAAGTTCGACCAGTAATAAATTGTAAATTTTTCACTATAATGATGGATTTATGGATTCATAAAACCATCACTGCGAGGCAATCGAAAATGGAGCGAGGGACAATTGGGGGACACTTTCGATTGCCTTTTCCCCTTTGTTGATGTAAAGTTTGAGGATTTTACAATGATATAAAAACTTTTTTCGTGAGTTTTTTTTATTCAAACTTTAATTATTTTTTGAGAATTATACGCTATGATTTGGTGAAAGAATTTGTACGATTTGTATTCATACGAAAGTATTTTAATGAAATAATCAATTGAAAAGGACGGTAATTAAGTCTTTGAAAGGAAGGCATTTTTATGATTTTGTAAAAGCAAAAGGTAGTTTGATGAAACATAATTACTGTTTGGTGAAACGAAATAAATATTTGATGAAATTTAATTTTATACTAATGAAAAAACTGTTAAAATTGTATGGAAATTTTGAAAATAGAACTATCAATCTCCTCGGAAGTAGCCTTGGTTCAGCATTAACTGACATTTGGGAAGGCACTTTAAAAAAAGAAAACTTTACACCTCAAGTATTCTTTTGGCTAACTATTTCATTTATTTATTTGATTGATACTGTTGTTTTACAGGGCTTTGGTTATAATATTGATAGCCTCAAAGTCATAAAACAATATTATAGGCAAGGCTTAGACAATCCAGGTCAAGGCATTAAGTTTACTTTTTTTACCATCATAATGGGAGGGGTATGTAGTTATGTCAACTTGCTAATTTTTAATTGGATGAAGCACTTTGATGAACCTTTGGATTATGAAAGATTGCCTGGTTATAATTTTTCTCGTTCGCATCGGTTCATTTATTATTTATTGCTATTTTTTATTTTAGGCTATGCCGGTTCTCTCGCAATGTCAATCATTGCACACAATTATATCAATCTCAACAAAGGAATTTTATTTAGTTTTGGTAACTTAAACAATGTAAATTTTGCAACACCGCTTCGTCAAATGCCTGAATGTTTGATAATTATGTGGTCTTTTTTAGGGTTTGACTTTTATTTAAAAAGTATAAAAGGACAAATGGAGTGGAGAGACATGAAGGAAAAGATGGAGATGGACTTTAGATTAGATAGACAAAAAATGGCTCTAATTAATGCTGAAATCAATAATAAAAAAGTTGAAAATGATGGAGTACATGAAGAGAATGAGCAAAGGCAACTTGCTTTAAAATTGGCAGTGTTTAATTTAGGACGGGTTACTGCTATGAAGGAAGAAGAAGCACTTAAAGTCAAAGAAAGAGAACTCAAAGTTAAGGAAAGAGAAGGAGAAAATAAAAATAGAGAACTTTTACTAAAAGAAAAAAATCTTGAACTGAGCCAGACTGTAGCAATTAATGAAAAAATAGCAAAAGAGTTAGAGTTGTTTAGAGCAGATATTGATTTTTTTAACAGCGAATTTGAAAAATTAAAAGAAGAGAATAATGGCAAGGACATTGAGGTTAAAAAATTAGAGGAAGAAAATAAGAGTAAAGATATTGAAGTTAAAAAATTAGAGGAAGAGAATAGAGCCAAAGATATTCAGCAACGGATTTTTAAAAGTAGATTTGATGCACATTTGATTATCAATGTTTTAAAAAATACTCATCAAAGAATACTCCCTATACATGAAGAAGCGGCTGATATAATAATAAGGTTGTCAAACTTATTTAGATATTTATTAAAACTAACTTCTAATAATAACGATGTTGTTTCACTAAGTGAGGATGTTGAACATATCTTAGAGTATATTTCGTTAAATCGTTTAACCTACAACGACAATCTGGATGTTTATCATCATGAAATTACTGAACAAGTAAAAAACGAAACAATATTAAAAATTGAAAGAGGAATTTTAGATGAATTTATCACAAATTCTTTTAAATACGCTTACATTGATGTTGTAGAGGGATTAAGACCCTTTATAAGATTCAAAATGTCCTTAGAAGAAGATAATTTATTAGTATTCTGTGTTGAAAATACGACTCTCATCACTGATGAACCCATAGAAAATCCACATAGTTCAAATAGTGGATTAGAAATAGTGAAAGAAAGATTAGCAAACCTTTATCCTGACAATCAAATAGAGTATGGTTCTGTGGATGGAATGGGAAGATATAATGTAGTACTAAAAATCAGATTGAACTATGAAAACTAATACTAATTTTAGACCTTTAAAATGCTTGTTGGTAGAGGACGAACAAAATGATATTGATATTATTTCTCAATATATAGATAATCATGAGCGATTAGAATATGTAGGAGCTACTATTGATATAATAGATTTTTCAAGGATAGTTGGCTCAGAAAAAATAGATATAATTTTCTTAGACAATGAACTTGGTAGAGCTCCACATCAAAGAAATCAAGGACTTGCTTTTTTTGAAACTTTGATAAATCTCACAAAAATCAATCCTACCAATCCTCTACCTTACGTTATTTCCATATCGCAATATTCAGAAGATTATCAAAAAGCTATTGACCTCAATGTATGGGGCGTCATTTCAAAGCCTATCCTTGAGGAAAACTTTAAAACAAAGGTTAACCGTGTTATTGGAATTATAGATGATAAAGAAGAAATAAAACGCTATCAAGAAAATAGTAAAAAAAATCAATTTGCTCCGCTTGGAAGAATTGCAATAAAAGAAAAAGGAATAAGTAAAATATATAAATTTATAGATTTAAGTAATATCGTCTATATAGAATCTGTGCCTAACAATCATGAAGTTAAAATACATCTTTCTGAACCTTCTGGAGAGTTCATCTTGACTACCAATACACTTTTCACAACATTAGACGGTTTTTTATTAGGAATAATAAATGAGAATAAAAACCTAAGTGCCAAGCAGTTACAATTTTTTGGAAAAATAAAAAAAAATTGTGTTATAAATTTATGTTACATAAATAATGTTGAGGCAGATACCATAAATTTAAAAAATATTGATAAGCCTTTGTCTTTTGGTGGTACAGAATTTAGAAAAACAATAATGGCTAAATTTAAAGAAATCTTTTCAAATTAATACCACACTACAAAACCTCCCTCAAACTCTCATAATTAGCCTGCAAAATCGTTTTAATATGTTCGTCAGTAAGAGCAGTGGACAAAAACATTGCTTCGTATTGAGAAGGAGCAAGGTAAATTCCACGCTTTAACATCGCTTGAAAATATCTGCCAAAAAGTGCTGTGTTGGAGGTTTTTGCATCTTCAAAATTATTTACTGGTTTGTCTGTAAAAAAGAGCGTAAACATCGAACCCACGTGATTGAGCGTATAATTCAATCCTAATTTCTGCATATTTGCTTTCATGCCGTTGGTCAAAGTATTTCCAATTTCTTCCAAACGATGATATACTTCGGGGTGCGAATCTAAATGAGTCAGCATGGCTATTCCCGCTGCCATGGCAATTGGATTTCCAGAAAGTGTCCCCGCCTGATAAACTGGACCTTGTGGCGACACGCAATCCATTATTTCTTTTTTGCCTCCATACGCTCCCACCGGCATACCCCCACCAATGATTTTGCCCATCGTGGTCATGTCTGGAATTACGCCACAACGTTCTTGAAAACCACCTTTTGATAGTCTGAAACCCGTCATTACTTCATCAAAAATCAAGACAATTTCTTCTTTATCGCAAATACTTCGGAGTCCTTCCAAAAATCCTTCGGCTGGTTTTACTAAGCCCATATTGCCGACTACTGGCTCAATAAAAATACAAGCAATTTGTCCTTTATTGGCATCCACGAGGGTCTGAACAGCGACTAAATTATTAAATGGAGCTGTCAAAGTATCGTTGGCAACCCCTTTGGTTACGCCTGGACTATCGGGTGTGCCGAAAGTGATTGCCCCCGAACCTGCCGCAATCAAAAACGAGTCGCCGTGTCCGTGATAACAGCCTTCAAATTTTATCATTTTGTCCCTTCCCGTATATCCACGAGCCACTCTGAGGGCTGACATCGTGGCTTCCGTACCCGAATTTACCATCCTGACTTTCTCAACCGATGGAACAATGGTAGTAATTAATTCAGCCATTTCTACCTCTCGACGAGTAGGAGCTCCAAAGGAAAAACCCGATTGAATAGCATCTGAAACGGCTTTTTCTACTAATTCATGGGCGTGTCCCAAAATCATGGGTCCCCAAGAATTGATCAATTCGATATACGCTTTACCATCTTCATCGTACAAATACGCACCTTTGGCAGATTTGATAAAAATTGGATTTCCTCCCACCGCACGAAACGCACGAACGGGCGAGTTCACGCCGCCAGGAATAAAGTTTTTTGCTCTCTCAAAAAGTAATTGTGAATTGGTCATTTATTTTGCTAATACAAATTTATAGCCTTGAAAAGTAGTTATTGGTAAAACCTGATTGTCTTGGGCTTTGTTAAAATTATAACCCGAAAAATTATAGCCGTCTTTATTCAAATCTCTACTGTCAAGTCCTTTTCTGATATTATAACCATATTTTCCGAATAATCGTCCCCAAAAAAGGGCTAAATCGTAGCCATGAAAGGCATAATAGGAAGGCAAAACGCCATATTTATTCAGATAATCTTTCCTAAAAATATCCGCTTCTGGCTTTTCAATATCCACAAATTCAGGGTCGAGGCAATAAACCTCTCTGCCCGAAAGCGAACCATTGCTCAAATTTGAAGAATTGAAAGCCTCCGCAGTGGTAATGAGTGGTGCATCAACGGATTTTTTATTCAATGCTGCCAACATCGAAAGTCCCGCTTTTTTATCCGATGTTGCCATGAAGATATGACTTACTTTTCGGTCGGGTAATTTATTACTAATATCATCGGAATAGGGTATCACTTTTTCAAACTTAACTATCTCATAGCCAACCTTTTGCATTTGCTGACGATAGGTTTCTGCCATCGTAGAATCATTTTCGGAATCGGTATAATATATGGCAGTGTTTCGTCCCATAAAAGGTTGGCTTCTCACAAAATCAGATGCTTTTATGGCTTGTGTAACCGTGGAGGGTTGAGCTAAAAAGGAGAGATTATAGTCTTGAATCAACATCTTATTATTCGACATCGGATTGACAATCGGAATTTGATTATTTTCACAATACGCCATCGCAATTCTATTGGTATTCATGTATAACGGTCCAACCAATAAGTCCATTTTTTTAAACGATTGATTATTAACCAGTTCCAGCATTTCATCGGCATCATTTGCAATGTCATACGTAAAAACATTAACCGTAATACCTTCCTTCAATAATGCCATTTTTGCCATTTTCATGCCTTGATATAAGTCCAAAGCGTATTGATTTCTGCGAGTTTTTTCGGGTTCAATGGTTTCAATTTCAAAAGGTAAAAGTAAGCCAAAGTTGAAATATCCTTTGGTTACTTGAATATTATTAATTGTTGAAGTCGTTTGAACAATTTCGGGCTTTTTAGCTCTTTTTTTGACTAAAATGCTTTCATTTGGAAATTTTTTTGACAAATCTTGCAATACTTTGGGCGACTGAATTTGATGGACAAAATGGGCTTTCATTTCCGATAAATCATCTTGCAAATTCTCAGATTGCACGGAACTACTATAATTGAAAGCATCTTCATAATTTTTTTCCTCAAAAGCAATGTTTGCCAAAAGGTATATAACTTCATCTTTTTGAGACCAATTTGGATATAAAAGCAATAAATTTTTCAAAGTTGTTTTTGCCTCGAAATATTTTTGCAATTTTGTGGAAGCAAGGGCATTAAAATAGAAAGAGTAAGGAACGAATGGCGATTCTATTCGATTATTACAAAGCGAAGCAAACTCTGATTGAGCTTTTTCAAAATCATTGTTTTTGAAAGTTTGTTGAGCCTCTTTGTAGGCTATTTCATAGTCAGAAGCGTTTTTTTGAGCATTTGCGGTTGAAATGAAACTCAAAAATAACAAAGCATAAATTATCTTTTGGAACATAATTTTGAAATATTGACTGTTTTATGCAAAGATAAAAAAACGTAATTAAAGTCGGTGAATTTGTGAGTTTAAAGTTTATTAGAATAGCATAAATGGCATAAATTATTTTCTCCTAAACTCCACAAAATGAACATTAATTGGTATCATAAACACTTCAACGACCTCACAACCAAGGAATTATACCAAATTCTACAACTCAGAAATGAGGTATTTATCGTGGAACAAATCTGTCCATTTCAAGATTTAGACGATAAAGATTTCAAATGTTTTCACTTGATGGGTTTTGATACGGATTCTCAGAAAATCTTGGCTTACACTCGTATTGTACCCGCAGGTATTTCGTATGAGGACGCATCAATCGGGCGAGTAGTTACATCTGTACAAGCACGTGGAGAAGGAATTGGAAAGGTTTTGATGCAGAAATCAATCGAATTATTAGAAGAACTTTATGGCGGTGTACCCATCAGAATTGGGGCTCAATATTATCTCAAAAAATTCTATGAATCACTTGGCTTTCAGCAAGTTGAGGAGATTTATTTGGAAGATGGCATAGAACATATTTTGATGGATAAATTGTAGTGGCGAACCTATGTCTATTAAAATCGCAAAACTAAAAATCAAATCCCTCAACCCCAATAATTTGATTGCTTTTTGAATCCTGAGCAAACACCACAATTCGAGTATTTTCTTTGGCTAAATCTTTTGGAACAGTCATTGAAAATGTGGATTTTTCTGTGGATTTTACCGTCTGTAAAACTCTCACAACATTCGACCCCGATAATTTCAAGCCCAAATTCTCACCTCTTGGGATATTAGTTTCTTCTTTTTTGGAAAGAATTGCTATTTGCAATTGACTATTTTTGAAATCTCCATTCAAGCTATATCCAAAACTGACTTGGCTGTTTTGCCATTTCATATCTTCCAACGAAATATCAATTTTAGCTTTCGGATTTGTATTACTTTCAAGGGCGGAACTTAGCTTTTGGGCATCTGAACCTACAAATTCCTTTGTTCCGTTCACAACCACTTGGGGAGTGTAAACTCCCTGTAAACCCAGATGTTCCCCATATTCATACTGTCTTTTAGTAAAAAGTGATTGACTAAATGGGTCTTTCCAACCCAATCTATCCCAATAGTCCACGTGGTAAGAAAGTACAAACAATTGCTTATGATTTTTCTGAGTTTCTTCGTAAGTTTTTGCCAATAATTTATCCGCCGATGGGCAACTACTGCATCCCTGCGAAGTAAATAATTCCAAAACCACAAAATCGGCTTTCTCAGATTTATTCATTGCATTTTTATCTTTTTTTTCCGAAGAAAAGGCAAGCAAAGCCGTTAAACCAATGCCAATCAAAAATATGATTGTATATTTGAAAGTTGTCATAATGTTGTTTGTATTTTATTTAATTTATGTAACAAATTTCTGATAATTTTTAGTAAAATATCGTCAGTTGCATGACCAAAAACCTAAGAACTTCCCGAAAGTAGAAGTAACTTTCGGGAAGTTGAGAAATCCAAACACTTCCCGAAAGTTTGTTTTACTTTCGAGAAGTTTGGAAAAATCATTTTAACCTTACCCAATGAACAAATCTCAAATCCAAATCATCTCAAATAGTGTGGGCGTGATGACCCACCAAGCCCAAAGTACCATCAATTTATTAGACGAAGGCGGCACCGTTCCCTTCATTGCTCGATACCGAAAAGAGGCTACTGGCAGTCTTGACGAAGTACAGATTTTAGACATCAAAGAACTCTGGACAAAGCTAAAAGATGCTGATAAACGCCGTGATAGTATTATTAAGTCGATTGAGGAGCAAGGCAAAATGATCCCTGAATTGCTGAATAAACTCACAAATGCTTATTATTTACAAGAATTAGAAGACCTTTATTTACCCTATAAACAAAAACGTAAAACTCGTGCCTCCATTGCCATTGAAAAGGGGCTTGAACCATTGGCAAAGTTGATTTTTGAACAAAATGAAAGCAATATTTTACAAAAAGCAAGTTCATATTTGAATGACAAAGTTGCCAATGTTGAAGAGGCTTTGCAAGGGGCAAGAGACATCATGGCGGAGTGGATGAATGAGGACGTTACGGCTCGAAATGCAGTTCGTAAGGTATTTGAACGTGAGGCGGTTGTGTATTCAAAAGTCAAAAAAGGCAAGAACGAAGAAGGAGCAAAATATCGTGATTATTTTGACTTTAATGAGCCGCTGAAACGGGTTCCTTCACACAGATTGTTGGCAATCAGAAGGGGCGAAGAAGAAGGATTTTTATCGGTAAGTATTTCGCCCGATGAAGAAAATGCCCTCGGTACATTAGACCGTGTTTTTTTACGTGGTTTACCCGAACCCAAAAAAATTGTTGAGGAAGCAATTACCGATTCGTATAAACGTTTAATGAAGCCGTCCATTGAAAACGAATTTGCAGGAATATCCAAGGAAAAAGCTGATTTAGAGGCGATTAAGATATTTGCTCAAAACCTTCGGCAGTTATTATTGGCTTCTCCTTTGGGACAAAAAAAGGTACTCGCCATTGACCCAGGATATAGAACGGGCTGCAAAACCGTAGTCTTGGATGCCCAAGGAAGTTTGTTGGCAGACACCGTAATTTATCCATTCGATAAACCTTCGGAAGCTCAGGATAAGATTTTAACCCTTTCTGAAAAATACCAAATCGAAGCCGTAGCCATCGGAAACGGCACAGCGGGACGAGAAACTGAGGATTTCGTCAAGAAATTACCTTTCAAAAATATGCCCCAAATATTTGCCGTTTCTGAACAAGGGGCATCCATTTATTCCGCTTCGCCCATTGCCCGTGAAGAATTTCCTGATAAAGATATTACCGTTCGAGGAGCAATTTCTATTGGCAGAAGATTGATGGATCCATTGGCAGAATTAGTGAAAATTGATGCAAAATCCATTGGTGTTGGGCAATATCAACACGATGTTGAGCAAAATTTACTGAAAAATTCTTTGGATTCGGTGGTGGAAAGTTGTGTAAATTCGGTGGGCGTAAATCTAAATACTGCCTCCAAACATTTATTGGCTTACGTGGCAGGTTTAGGTCCTTCTTTGGCGGCAAATATTGTGAAATATCGTCAGGAAAATGGTAATTTCACGGCACGTTCACAGGTCAAAAAAGTGGCTCGTTTGGGCGATAAAGCCTTTGAACAGTGTGCAGGATTTTTGAGGATTCAAAATGCTAAAAACCCCTTAGATAATTCGGCAGTTCACCCTGAAACTTATCCCATCATTGAACAAATGGCAAAGGACTTAAAATGCACCGTTCAAGACCTAATGACCTCCGCAGAACTACGCAAACGTCTCAATTTAAAAGATTATGTTACACAAACCGTTGGTTTACTGACACTTCAAGACATTATGAAGGAACTCGAAAAGCCGTCCAGAGACCCCCGTGAGCAATTAGTAACTTTTGAATTTGACCCCAACGTCAAGAAGGTTGAAGACCTTTATGAAGGTATGATTTTACCAGGAATTGTTACCAATATTACTGCTTTCGGATGCTTTGTGGATGTGGGCGTGAAACAAGATGGTTTAGTACATATTTCACAATTAGCGAATCAATACGTTTCAGACCCAAATCAAGTGGTTAAACTTCAACAACACGTACAAGTGCGAGTGATGGAAGTGGATATTGTCCGTAAGCGGGTGGCGTTGAGTATGAAAGGAGTATAATAAATTGTTCATGATTTTTGTCTGAATTTGGATTGTGAAACGTTGCACCGTGTCAGATTAGCAGATTTATGAGATTTTAGAACTAAAAATAATCCAATGAATCTGATAAATCGGGCGAATCCAAATTCAGACTAAGTTACAAAAATAAATTCTCTATATTTACTAAAAAATCTAAATTCATCAAATCATGGAATTACTCGAAAAAATCACTTTATCAGAAAGTCAAATCCAGAAAATTGAAAAAGGTGGTATCGTAAGAATCGAAGCCACTTGGGATGAATTAATGGATTTTTTAGAAGAAACAACCTACAAAGCCGAATATAATAACGGAAAAATTATCATTATGGGTCTTGCCTCAGCCATCCACGAATATTTAGTAGGGTACATGATTACTCTTCTAAACATTCACTATCAATTCAACGGATTTACTGTTTTTAGTAGCAATCTTGGGGTTAAAACTAACGACCAAAAAGGATATTTCAACCCCGACGTAACTGTTGTGAAAGGAAAATTAGAATTTTATAATCAATCATCTGCCATTATTCTGAATCCTTATTTAGTAATTGAAGTGCTTTCGGAAGGAACTTACCAGTATGATTTGAATGAAAAACTGTACAAATATCAAAGTATGCAAAGTATTCACGAAGTGATATTTATTGATAGATTTGATAAAGTGGTAGTGAAATTTCAGAAAACCGAAAACCGAAAAGTGTGGACGGAAACGATTTATGACGAAGAAAATCCAGATATTTTGATTGACACAATGGTAGTAAAATTGAATGATATTTTCGATAAAATTGAGGCGTTTTTGTAGTTACAAAATCTCTAATTAGACTTCTTCGCCACGTAAGGCAAACATACATCTTTCTTACACTCAGCCACTTTACGGAGTCCAAAATCAATCGTTAAGTTTGAGTTTTTATCGGCAGGAGTTCCAATGGTTGTATCGCCATCGTTTTGTGGTTCACCATAGTTGCTTAGTTCAATAAAAGTTGTTCGGATAATTTGTCCTAAAATAGTAGTGCCGTCGTCATTATCATTTACATCATTATTGGCGTTTAAAGAAGGTTCGTAAGGTCCTGTTGATGAACTGTTTACACCTACACTTGAGCCATATCCAGTTAGTGCATCAATCTCAACCATATAAAACCCTGGCACTAAATTGGAGAAAATATATTTCCCCGTTAGCAAATCTGTTTTAGTGGTTTGAAGAGGCAATCCGTCTGGAAAATAAAAGGGATTATTAGGATTAGTTTCGTCTAATTTTGCCCTAAATAATCTTACCGAAACTTTCCCCACTCCTACTTCACCATTATTATTGAGTCCATCATTATTAGTATCTTCCCAAACTAAATTACCGATACTGAGGCATTTAGTTATCGTTGGAGTCAGTTTTACGGTTACTTTACAACCATTCTGGTATGTTTCGGTTAAACTGTATTCTCCCGCTTGTCGTAAATCTTCGGTGGTGGGGATATTGGTTTGAAAAGCCGTTGAGGTATAATTATCGGGACCCGTCCAAAAATATGAGAGGGGTTGTTGAGTACCCGACCTATCAATTATATCTCGGAGACGTAAACTTTCACCAACGCAAACATTCGTGAAACCGCCAATTACGGCAACTTCAATGGCGTTGGATTTTACAACGGTTTGAGCCGTAGCTGTTTGACCATTTTGGGCAGTAACTATGAGGGAATAAACGCCGATACCTTTATCCGTTAAATTGGTAATGGAAGCATCTTTTTCGGTTGAAGTATATCCGTCTGGACCTGTCCATGCGTAAGTTGCCACAACACCCGCATTCATGGTTGAGATTATTTTAAAATCAGCCCCTAAGCACGTTCGGATGGTGTCAGGGATTGAAACAACAATTTGAGCATTAGTTTTAGAATTAATGAAAAGAAGCGAAGAAAGCAAAAAGAAAATTGCTTTCAAAATCCAAGGGCGGAAGGATTTATTCATGGACTAAGTTTAGTTAAGCAGAAAATTTTAATTTGAACCGCATAAAACGATTATTTATCATATCTTAGCTTTAATTGTGATTAAATAACAAATCAAAAATTGCTGAATTTACCAAAGTCCATTAATTTGGAACTATAATTTGATAAATTAACCTCTAATTTGCAGGATAGAAGTTGAGATTTTGTTTCAAAAAAAGAATTTTTAACATTCTTTAATTTCGGAGCGGCATTGAGTCATTATACCATTAAAATCTACAAAAATTATGCCGTTATCAACTATTAAAAAGAGATTAAATTCACCATTAGTTAATTTTCAAAAAATTATGATGCAGATACCACTGAACAAACATTACCTCAACGACCAATCCCAATCTTTCCAAACGGGTTGATAACCTTGGTTTTCGATCATTTCGGCAATTTCTTTGGGGCTTCTTTCGTCACTAATTTCAAATTGTTCTAATGATTCTAAATCAACTGAATAACCTCCTGGATTCGTTTTTGACCCTGCACTAATTGAAGTTACGCCCAGTTTAATGATGTTATTTCTGAAATTTTCATGCTCACGGGTAGAAATTGAAAGTTCTACTTCTTCATTAAAAATTCGGTAAGCACATATAAGTTGAACTAACTCACGGTCGCTCATTTCAACTTTGGGTTCAAGTCCACCAGAAAATGGGCGAAGCCTTGGAAATGAGATGGAATATTTAGTTTGCCAGAATCTTTTTTCGAGATAATTAAGATGTAACGCTGTAAAAAAGCAATCTGTTCGCCAATCTTCCAAGCCAATCAGTACCCCCAAACCCATTTTATGAATACCAGATTCACCTAATCGATCGGGCGTTTGGATGCGATAAGAAAAATTAGATTTTTTCCCTTTGGGATGATGCAATTTATAGTCTTCTCGATGGTACGTTTCCTGATAAACCAAAACCGTATTTAACCCTTCGGCAATTAATTCATCATATTCTTCTTTGTCTAAGGGCTGAACTTCCATTGATATATGTGAAAAATAAGGACGAATTAATTGAATAACTTTCTTCAAATAAGGTACGCCAACGGTTTGATTTGCTTCGCCCGTAACAAGCAAAATGTGTTCATAACCCATTGTTTTTAAAACTTTTACCTCCTCTAAAATTTCTTTATCAGAAAGTGTTTTTCGCTTTATTTTATTATCAAAACTAAATCCACAGTAAGTACAAATATTTTGGCATTCATTGGAAAGATAAAGTGGTACGTACATCTGTAAAGTTTTGCCAAAACGCTTCTGAGTAAGTACATGGCTCAATTGTGCCATTTCTTCTAAAAAAGGCATGGCAGCGGTCGAAATCAAGGCTTTAAAATCTTCCAAATCACGTTTCCCACCACGATTCAAAGCATAACTAACATCATCGGCTGTCTTACTCAAAATGCTTTGCTTTACATCTTGCCAAGAATATTTATCAAAAAGTAATTCAAAATTATCGTTCATGTTGGGTAATTTACAAATTCACTAAAAATTCGGTCAATGGACTACTGGCAATTGCTACGGAACTCCTTTTGGCTAATTTGGCTTCATAAGCCATTCTGCCCGCTTCAACTGCCATTTTAAAAGCTTTCGCCATTAAAACTGGATTTTGAGAAACCGCAATGGCAGTATTTACTAAGACGGCATCCGCCCCAATTTCCATCGCATAAGCCGCATCCGAGGGCGAGCCAATTCCTGCATCAATCACCACAGGCACCCGACTTTGTTCAATAATAATTTCCAAGAAATCAATCGTTTTTAACCCTTTATTACTTCCAATGGGCGAACCCAGTGGCATTACTGCCGCCACGCCAACTTCTTCCAAACGCTTGCATAAAACTGGGTCGGCATGAATATAAGGCAAGACGACAAAACCCAATTTTACCAATTCCTCAGCCGCTTTTAGCGTTTCGATGGGGTCGGGTAAAAGGTATTTTGGGTCGGGGTGAATTTCAAGTTTCAACCAATTGGTTTCCAAGGCCTCACGAGCCAATTGTGCCGCAAAAATGGCTTCTTTGGCAGTTCTTACCCCAGAAGTATTGGGCAATAAATTGAACTGGGGATGACGTAATGAAAATAGGATATCGTCTTCTTGTTCCTTCAAATCCACTCTTTTGAGAGCAACCGTTACCAATTCGGAACCCGATGCCAAAAGACTTTCTTCCATCAAAGCAGGCGAACTAAATTTTCCAGTTCCCGTGAAAAGTCTTGATGTAAATATTTTATCTGCTATTTTCATTTTTGGGTTTGGTATCTAAGATTCAGAGATTAGTAATGTCAAAAATTCTTTCGTAATTTCTGTAGGATTTTCACCACAATTAATCACCGAAGAAACGGCAGTTCCGTATAATCCTGCTGATAAAAGGAAGGGAACATCTGCTTGTAAAACTCCTCCAATTCCAACAACGGGCAGATTTAGTTCTTCCGCTCTGCATTGTGCCATCATTTTTTGATAACCTTCCAAGCCCACAATTGGACTCAAATTTTCTTTAGTTTTCGTGAAACGATAGGGGCCACAACCAACATAATTGATGGGCATTTTATGCAATGCTCGCAAATCTTCAATGGTGTTTGCCGTAGCTCCAATAATAAAACCATCACCCAATAATTCACGAGCTTCGAATGGATTGGTATCTGTTTTGCCCAAATGAACGCCATCAGCATTTATCTCTTTGGCAATCAAAGGATTATCATTAATTATCAAGGTAGCATTGAAGTGTTTACAAACCTCTTGTGTACGCATTGCAATGGCTTTCCACTCATCAAAAGGTGTATTTTTTACTCGTAATTGTACCCAATTTGCACCTCCCAAACACGCTTTTTCGGCTTGTTCCCAGTGAGGAATAGTAGTAAGATTTTGGGTGATATAATGTAATTTTGAAATTTCCATAATATGTTAAATGTTAAAATGATAGCCCAATAAATTATCAGTGCTACCTAAAAACTTGCCAATATATTTTTTGGCTGCTTCACAAGATTTTTCCAAGTCATAACCTTTGGCAAGATTGGCCGCAATGGCAGAGGATAATACGCAGCCAGAACCGTGTTTTTCACCATTTTTAATTCTTGCACTTTCAAAAAAGGCTTTTTGTCCTTCGTAAAACAAGATATCAACCGCTTTTTCACTTTCAGAATGTCCTCCTTTCAAATACACAGAACAAAATTCACTCAATTTCTGAGCTTTTATTTGAGTGCTTTCTCCAGTAATTACAAGGCGATTGAGTTCTATAATATTGGGCGTTATCAGATAAATTTTTTGTAAAATATCCGATAACGTCCCCACATTCATTTCATCATGAAAGTTGAATCCTGCACTGGCTTTCAATATTGGGTCGAAAATGATTTTTGCTTTTGGATTGAACCCTAAAATGGAATCAATAATGCCCCCAAGCGTTTCTAAATTCTCGACTAACCCAATTTTTACTACCTCTATTTCATAAACCTGATACAAGATTTCAATTTGCCGAATTATATCCGAAAGAGTTATCCATTTTACCCCTTCAAACTGAAAATCATTCTGAAAAGTTAAGGCAGAGCATACTCCTAAACCATATACTTGGTTGGCTTCAAAGGTTTTGATATCGGCTAAAATTCCAGCACCTGCCGAAGGGTCAAAACCTGCAATGCTGAGTGCGTAAGTCTTTTTCATGATTGCCAAATACTTCCTAAAAGTGCTATTCCTGCAAAACCAATCTGCTGTAATTGTTCTAAATTCACCTCTCTAACGCCTCCCAAAGCCACAATTGGGGTTTTGTTTTTTCGCTTTTGAAAGAAATTTACTAACTCATCTTGTGTAAAGGCAGATGGATAGTCGTGCTTAGAAATACTTTGAAAAATGGGACTCAAAAAGGCATAATCTAAGCGACAAGGTAAGTTTTCAATTTCTTCAAAAGAATGTAAAGATGCACTTGCGGTAAATCCTCTTTTCTGTAAATTTTTTACTAATGATTTTAGAGCATCATTCGATAATGAATGAAGGTCTGTACTCCGCAAATGAATTCCTTTTAGATTATATTTCTTAATTAAATCATGATGTGCATGCAATACAACCCTTATTAAATAAGTCGGTTTGATATTTTTTAAATATTCCTCCATTTCCTGCGTTGAAAAGTCGGGTTTTCGGAGATGAAAATGCGTCAAACCCGCTTCAAACAAAGCATTTACTTGTCTGAATTCATTTTCAATTTCGGTTGGATTTGAAAGAACTATTTTCATTACAAATAAATCTCAGCCCCAACTTCCATAAAGGCTTTTGAACGCTCTGCCATTCCTTTTTCGAGGGCTTCCTTTTCTTCAATGCCTTGGTTTTCAGCATACTCACGAACTTCTTGCGTGATTTTCATAGAACAAAAATTTGGTCCACACATCGAACAAAAGTGAGCAATTTTTGCTCCTTCAGCAGGCAAAGTTTCATCATGAAATTCACGGGCTGTATCGGGGTCGAGTGCCAAATTAAATTGGTCTTGCCAACGAAATTCAAAGCGTGCTTTGCTCAAAGCATTATCTCTGATTTGAGCACCCACGTGTCCTTTGGCAAGGTCGGCTGCGTGTGCCGCAATTTTATAGGTAATTACTCCGTCTTTTACGTCCTTTCTATTTGGTAAACCCAAATGTTCCTTTGGCGTAACATAACATAACATCGCACAACCAAACCACCCAATCATGGCTGCCCCAATTCCAGATGTAATATGGTCATAACCAGGAGCAATATCGGTTGTCAATGGTCCAAGTGTGTAGAAAGGGGCTTCGTGACATTCCTTTAATTGCTTGTCCATATTTTCCTTAATCAAGTGCATTGGCACATGACCAGGCCCTTCAATCATGACTTGAACGTTGTGTTTCCAAGCAATTTTTGTCAATTCACCCAGCGTTTCCAATTCTGCAAATTGTGCGGCATCATTGGCATCCGCAATTGAACCTGGACGAAGTCCGTCTCCCAAAGAAAACGCTACGTCATACGCCTTCATAATCTCACAAATGTCTTCAAAATGCGTGTAAAGAAAGTTTTCTTTGTGATGAGCCAAACACCATTTCGCCATAATGCTACCTCCACGAGACACTATTCCCGTAACACGCTTTGCCGTCATCGGTACATAACGCAACAATACGCCTGCGTGAATCGTGAAATAATCAACGCCTTGTTCGGCTTGTTCAATGAGCGTATCTCGGTAAATTTCCCACGTTAAATCTTCGGCTTTCCCATTCACTTTTTCGAGGGCTTGGTAAATCGGTACAGTCCCGATTGGCACGGGCGAATTACGAATAATCCACTCACGAGTTTCATGAATATTTTTCCCTGTCGATAAATCCATGATGTTATCGGCACCCCAACGACAAGCCCATACGGCTTTTTCTACCTCTTCTTCAATGCTTGACGACACGGCAGAATTACCGATATTGGCATTAATTTTTACCAAAAAGTTACGACCAATAATCATCGGTTCGCTTTCGGGGTGATTGATATTTGAAGGAATAATGGCACGACCAGCGGCGATCTCTGAGCGAACAAATTCTGCTGTGATAGCACCAGAAGGTGTATTTGCTCCAAAAGATTGCCCTCTATGCTGATGTCCAATACACGGTAGTTCTTCCATCCGTTGATTTTCACGAATGGCAATATATTCCATTTCTGGGGTAATAATTCCTTTTCTGGCGTAGTGTAATTGACTCACATTTTCGCCAGATTTTGCCCGCATTGGTTTAGCAATATGCTCAAAACGAAGGTGATTTAACGATTCCATCTCCGCTCTTTCTTTCCCATAATCAGATGAAACATCGGTTAATTGTTCCACATCTCCACGCCCTAAAATCCATGATTCTCTCAAACGAGGCAAGCCTTTTTTGATGTCAATTTCGGCATTAGTATCGGTATAAGATCCACTGGTATCATAAACGGTAACGGCAGGATTACAAACCGATTTACCATTAATTTTGGTATCACTCAAAGAGATTTCACGCATCGCTACGTCAATATCATGAATTGCTCCTTTCACAAATACTTTTTTAGAATTTGGAAATGGAGTACGGCTAATAGCCTCATTTTCAGGAGAATGTTCTGGTTGTTTTTTCATATCAATATGTTGGATGTTTTTCAATAATCAATTTTAATGGTTCAATGACAGAAATTACCCACCCATTGAGGCACGAATAATGGTAATGTGGTCATTTTCTTGGAAACGAGTTGTTTCCCAAGCTGTTTTTAGGACTACGGAATCATTGATGGCAACAGCAATACCTTTTAGATGCTCTAATTGCCTTTTTTTGATTAAATCAGGAATTGTTAGACAGTCGCTCAGTTCGGTAAGTTGGTGATTGATAAAAACGGTCATTGCTATTTTTTTTAGTTGAAAATAGAAAAACCTTAGAGAAGAAAAATACCCCAAAAATAGACCTTCACAAACACGGTTCGTGATGAATTATTTTGATGGAATAAAAAAAGTTTTGCAAATTTCGTCTGAATTTGACGATAAAAACTATTGAGAATTCTCTCAAAATCTGCATGCTTTTTCCTTACGCAACAATTATGTTGATCAGGTTCGAAGGGTATAGTCTCAGCCCGTATATTAAGGCACCCCTAAAGTCTAATACAAATTTAGAGATAGAAATTGACAAAAAAAAGATTTTAACAATGTTGCTTTTAAAATTATAGTCAAAAAAAACGACAGCCTCAAAGAAGCTGTCGTTTCCGCACTCTATTCCTTACTTTGTTTTATTAGTGTCTTGTACATTTCTGAATGAGATTTTAAAAAGTCCCAGCCTCAAAGAGACTGGGATTTCCGCACTCTATTCCTTACTTTGTTTTTATTAGTATTGTTATTTCGTCTTTTTGAATGAATACGGAATACAAACATCTGCTTTACATTCACATACTCTTGTTTTCAAGATTACTGTTTTGTCTATGTAACATCCGTTGGCGTTGAATACTCGCACGGTATAACTTTTGTCTGCCGTTGGGTTGGCTAATGTAACCGTTATCGTGGTGGCAGTAATGGTACTTGCCGTGGCAAAAGTCTTCGTCCCTGTGTAAGTTGTGCCTTCGGTATAATCGTATTTATTGGTCAAATCCAATCCTGAAATATTCAGTTTAGCATCGGCATTGGCAGTCCCTGTTGAGCAAGTTGCTTGTAAAGAGGTTACTTCAAATGTTGGCGTAGCCTGATTAATAACCACATTCGTTGAACCCGTTCCTTTACAACCATCACTGTTTGTTATGGCAACTGTCCAAGTACCATTATCAGCCGAGGTAGCAGTATTTGTAAATGGATTCGCTAAATTTGACGTTACTCCGCTTGGGCTTGTCCACAAATACGTTGCTCCCGTTCCGCCATTGGCTGAAAGTTCCAATCTTGTTCCTGCACAAACGGGGCTATTGCTCGTTGCAATTATGCCAAGAGAATTT
Source organism: Cytophagales bacterium (assembly GCA_038230735.1). GTDB lineage: Bacteria > Bacteroidota > Bacteroidia > Cytophagales > Spirosomataceae > Arcicella. The sequence continues at coordinate 22,725 of JBBRMR010000005.1, read as the reverse complement.
CCAACGGTTACTTTGGCTGTTGCCGTGGCAGTACAACCTTTTGAATCGGTTACAAATACCGTGTATGTCCCCGCATTTGAATTAGTTGCACCTATAATTACTGGATTTTGCAGATTACTGGTAAAAGTGGCAGGTCCAAACCAAGCGTAAGTTAAACCCGCAGGCAGAACTGAAATTGTCCCACTTCCCCCCAAACAAATAGTGGCACCCGTGGCAGTTGGAATTGGTTTTTTATCAATCATTAAGGTTGCTAATCCAATGGCTGAACATCCGTTTGTTGCTCCCGTTACTGTATAAACTCCTGCATTTATTGAAGCTACATTTGGTATAATCGGATTTTGGAGCGTTGATGTATAGTTATTAGGACCAACCCAAGAATAGGTCGTTGCACCCGAAGCACTCAATGTTGCACTGCTTCCCTCACAAACCATTGAACCAGAAACGTTTGCCAAAGTCGGTAATGGATTCACCACCACATTTGCCGTCAAAGCAGCAGTACAAAGGTTTGAATTAGTTATCAAAACGGTGTAAGTCCCTGAATTAGTGGTTGCTAAATTTGGTATCGTTACCGATTGCGTGGTGGCAGTAAATGAATTAGTTGAAGTCCAAGAATACTTTGCCAAGGGGTCTGAACTTGTGGCGTTCATCGTTAGTGAACTTCCCACACAAAGATTTGGAACGGTAATTATGCCAACGGTTGAACCTGGACAATCCCCAACAATACCCGCATCAATGGTTTGGTTAATTTCACCCACAATTAAAGTAAAAGGCGATGATTTCCCCGTGGTAATATCTGCATTACTATCATTTGCTGGGGTTGAACCCGTGGCTGATTGCGGAGAGAAACTATTTCCAGAACCAATCGAAGCTTTTACAAATTCAACGGTATAAATACCCGAAGCTAAGTTATCAAACAAATATTTACCGTCTCCAAGTGTTGTAAAACTTACTAATGGTGTTGTGCTTGTTCCTGCAAATAATTTTACAATAACATTAGCAACTCCCGCTTCACCCGCCTCTTGAATTCCGTTTTTGTTAGTATCTGACCAAACAAAATCACCGATGTTGGCAGGTTTAAAAATACCAAAGTCAATGGTTAAATTTGAATTTTTATCCGCATCCGAACCCGTTGGTGCAGAATCACCATCACCCGTTGGCTCAGTATAGTTTCCCAATTCAATGGCTTTTGAGGTGATGGTCTGACCCATTTTTTTAGTGCCATCATCATTATCATTTACATCACTATTGGGATTAACGGCTGGTTCATAAATACCTGTCAATGAACCATTTGTACCCGTACTGGTTTTGTAACCGGTCGGTGCATCAATTTCTACGATGTAATAGCCTGGAATCAAACCCGAAAATAAATATTTACCCAAAGTAGCATTAACCGTTGAAGTCGTGGTCGTTTGAATAGCTATTCCGTCTGGAACATCAGTAGGGAAACCAGCTAAATCTAATTTCGCTACAAATAATCTTACTGGAACGCCACCTACTCCAACTTCACTAATATCATTCAAACCATTATTATTCGCATCATCCCAAACTAAATTTCCAATACTCAAACAATCTGTTACTGAAATATTTATCGTAGTAACTGCCTTACACCCATTTGGAGAGGTAATCAACATACTGTAAAGCCCTGCTTGCGATTTATCTGGTGTAGTTTGACGAGTGATATTTAAGGTATTCGTGGACGTGAAACCATTGGGACCCGTCCAGTCATACGAATAGCCAATTTCTGGATTAAATGTTCTTAGTGTGATAATATCACCAACGCAATAGTTCAATTTACCCGCAATCAAAGAGACTGAAATATCACTCAAAATAACAACCGATGTAGCCGTGGCACTGCATCCCGTAGTAGAAGTAACATTTAAGGTATAAACGCCCACACTTCCCGAAACTAAATTTGCCAGAGTAGCATCTTTTTGTGAAGACATAAAACCATTTGGTCCTTTCCAAGAATAAGTTGCTCCTGCACCAGCATCCGAAGTTGTTAAAATTGTAAAATTACCTCCAATACAAGTTCTTATGGTATCTGTTACGGATACAGTTATCCCCGTTTTCTTGACAACTTTTACCGTGTCAGTACATCCCGCTGAATTTAAGACAAATTGATAAGTTCCTGTATTAATCATACCAGAAATATCCCCAAAATCTGCTAAAATTGTGGCAGGGGATGGATTCGGAGGGTTCGTTACTACTGTCCAAGAGTCGGTTCCCGTTGGTATAAATAAGGATGCAGTTGTTTGAGGTGAACAAATTGTCAAATCACTTCCAGCATTGGGTTTTGCTTTTCTCGTAATTTGGACTTCGTCAAAAACAGTCCCCTCCGTTAATCTAAAAGTATATACACCATCTTTTGTAAGATCAGTTATTGAACCATCAACTGCAATTTTAGCATCCGCCCCTGATGGTTGAGAAAATACCGTCCAAGTTTGACCAGTTACGGAGGAGTTCACCATTGCGGTTGTTGCGGGTGAACAAATTGACTGGTCAGCACCCGCTACTGGAACAGCCACAAGGGCAATAAAATCAATGGAGTTACTCCCAGAAACGCATTTGGCGTTAATTTCTAAAAAAAACGATGCTGATAACAGTAGGGAAAAGCAAGGAATTAAAGCCTTGACCATCCGAAGACGTAAGGATTTTATCATTGTTTTATGGGTTTTATATGAACTGAATAAAAGAATCAAGTCTAAACTGTGATTAAACAGAAATTCTTAAAACTTAGGCGATTCAGTGATTAATTGTAAGGAAATACACGATTAAATTTTCACAAAAAACGTTTTTAAACGCTTGATTTGATAAAAACATCTTCCTTCTGGCGGGAAATGAGATGGGATTTTGGTTTCGATAAAAGTTTTTTTTGAAAAATACTACTTTGGCACGGTATCGAAACGACTTATAAACATAATTTGGCAAAAGCTATGCCAAAATATGCACAATTTAGATATTTGAAATTATTTAATTTGAAAATTATCCATAAGCGAATCTTTTGTTATGTATTCTACCTATTTATGAGGATTAATAGCATTTAATCTAAATTGACAAATTTTAGAATTCTCAAGCATAAAAATAAACTTCTGCCCGTGCGACAACAATTATTACTTTCGGAGAAATTATAAGCGATTAACTCATAATGCCAAATGCCATATCAAGAAGATAAAGCCGCAAAATTGACACATCAACTTTTTAAAAATTTGTAAGATATTTATCAGAAGGTACCAAAACAAAAAAGCCCAACGTTATTAACGTTGAGCTTTCCGAATTATAATCCTTACTTTGTTTTTTCTTTTTCAATAATAACATTTTTTCTTGTTCACTACCCCCAGCAAAATGTCATTTGTAGTGCTTTATACCCCAAAAAACAAGATTTGTTCAGTTTGGAGGTGCAATATAATAGATTTTTGTGAAATAAAAACTTTTTTTTGAAAATTTTTTATATACTTAATCTCAAACGTCTAAACCTGATTTTTTAAATAAATCGGGTCTTTGTGATTTCGTTCTCTCAATTGATTGTTCAAAACGCCATTCATTTATCTTGGCTTCGTGTCCCGATAACAAAATTTCTGGAATACCGATTTCTTCAAACACCGCTGGGCGTGTATAAACGGGTGGAGCAAGCAAATTGTCTTGAAAAGAATCGGTTAAAGCGGAGGTTTCATCATTTAAAACCCCAGGAATCAAACGGATAATGGCATCAGCACAAACGGCAGCGGCTAATTCTCCACCTGACAAAACATAGTCGCCAATCGAGATTTCTTTGGTAATAAACATATCCCGCACTCTTTGGTCCACACCTTTATAATGCCCACAGAGAAATAATAAATTTCCTCCCAACGATAAAGCATTGGCAGTTTGTTGATTAAAAGATTCCCCATCGGGAGTCATATAAATAACTTCATCGTATTCTCTTTGTGATTGTAAAGTTCTTATGCAACGAGCAATTGGCTCAATACTCATCACCATTCCAGCCCCGCCGCCAAAGGCGTAATCATCCACTTGTCGGCTTTTGGTGATGGTATAATCACGCAGGTCATGTAAGACAACCTCCACATGACCAGCCTCTTGCCCACGCCTCAAAATGGAATGAGCAAAAAAACTTTCCATCAATTTTGGTACTACTGAAATTATGTCGATTCTCATACTTCAATTATTGAGTTATTAATCTTCCAAATAAACCTCCAACAAACCTTCTGGTAAATTTACATTTAGAATCTTAGCCTCTTTATCGGCTTCCAGGACAATCTCTGGAATAACTGGAATCAATACTTCTTTACCTTTATAATCCATCACCAAAAGGTCTTGGGCTTGCATAGAATGAACGGTTTGGACAGTTCCTAAATCACCTAAATTTTTATCTTTTATCTGAAAACCGATGATTTCATGGTAATAAAATTGGTCATCTGCCAATTCTGGTAATTCTTCTAAAGGTAAAAATGCTTCCAGATTCACCATTTCTTCGGCTTTTTCAAAGGTGTCAATATCCTCAAACTGCACAATGGCACGATTGCCCGAGAGTCGATATGATTCCATAAAATAAGGTACTAATTCACCCTTCACATCCAAGAATATACTTTCTAAATCTTCATAATCTTCTGGAAAATCAACATCCAACCATAACACAACTTCGCCTTTGAGTCCGTGGGTTTTGGTGATTTTTCCTAATTCAAAACAATTGTCTTTTATCATTATTCAGCGGTTCACGGTAAAGGGTGAACGGTAAACGGTTTTGGATATTCTTTAAAAAAAAATGATACAAAACACATATTATTGCTTTGTATCATTGTTAAATCTTATTGAAAAGCTAAATTTCTAATGAAATTATTCAGCTGATTCTGCTTTTGTTTCTTCGGTTGATGGTGTTACTGCAACTGGCTCAACTGCTGACACTTCTTCTGCAACTGGTGCAACTGCTGGGGCTTCTGCTACAACTTCTTCAACTGCTGGGGCTTCTGCTACAACTTCTTCAACTGCTGGGGCTTCTACTACTACTTCTTCAACTGCTGGGGCTTCTACTACTACTTCTTCCGCAACTGGTGCTTCTGTTACAACTTCTTCTACTTCTTCAACTGGAACTTCAACTGTATTTTTCTTGACAATTGCGGCGGCACGTGCTGCATTAATCTCAACTTCTCTTGCCATACGAGTTGCTTTCTCAGCGGCTGCTTTCACATCTAAACCATCAGATTTACCAGTGATTTTTGTTTCTTTAACTTCTTTCCAAGCTCCGAATTTCTCATCGGCTGCTTCTTGTGTGATTGCACCTTTGTTTACACCTACTTGTAAGTGTTTTTTCAACAATATACCTTTATATGATAAAATGGCACGAGTTGTATCGGTTGGTTGAGCACCGTTCATAATCCATTTCAAAGCATTAACTTCGTTCAAAACGATTGAAGCGGGGTTTGTGTTTGGATTATAAGTACCGATTTTTTCGATGAATTTACCATCACGTGGAGCTCTGGCATCGGCAACTACGATGTCATACATCGCTAATTTTTTACGTCCACGACGTGCTAATCTAATTTTAACAGCCATCTGTTATTTACGATTTAATGAAGGAACCCGTCCTTCGGTTATGGTATTTGTAAATTGGAGTGCAAAGATAGTGATTTATTGGCAGAAGACAAGTGTGAATTAAAAATTAAAAGTTAATAATTAAAAATTGATTCATAATCTTATACCTTTGCCCACGAAAACAAATCGTCTTATCGCCATCATGCCTTGTGTATGGGGGAGGAAAGTCCGCACAACGTAGAGCATCATGCTTCCTAACGGGAAGGTACGGTTTTGGTGACGAAGCCGTAACAGCCAGTGCAACAGAAAATTACCGCCACGCTTTGGGCGTGGTAAGGGTGAAAAGGTAGAGTAAGAGCCTACCGCCTTGGTGGCGACATCAGGGGCAACTGTAAACCTCATGGGTTGAAAGACCAAATAAGCTGGATGTTTTAGGGTTGCTCGCCCGATGCTAGCGGGTAGGTCGATAGAGCGTATTGGTAACAGTACGTCGAGATAAATGATAAGAGTTTTTGATTATTAGCAATAATAATTGAAGATACAGAATGCGGCTTATAGATTTGTTTTTACCAAAACGGCTCAGTGGAATTTTCATTGAGCCGTTTTAGTAGCTTTTATTTTTTAAATTCTAACACAGAAACTCTATTTTTGAGATCTTCATTTTCCTTCTTCATTTCTATTAAGTACAAGGTCAATTCTTCTATTTATTCCAATAATTTAGCAGAAAATTTATCGCTATCAATACCTTTTTCGGTCATTTCTTTTGCCGATGGAATGTTGAACAAATGTTTGTTTGTCTTCACGAAAGTCTCTACTTCACTCAAAGGCTTTAAAGTATAACCATTTTCAAAAACTTTATCTGACCATTCGTGGGATGTACTAATTCTGATTTTGGATTTTTGAAGAATAACCTCCCCTTTCTCATTCACGGTTAAATATTGATTCTGAATTTTGTCTTTAAGATTAGTAAATAAAAGTCCACTTTCTCCGTCTTTGCCTGATGCTACTTCTAATCGTGCGGTTGGAGAGGATGTTCCTATGCCAACTTTAACATCCTGATTTCCCATAACAAAACCGTTGGAAACTGCTACCGTTGCTCCATGTCCAATGGCAGTAGCATTTTTTATGTTTTCTTGTTGTATGCTTGCTCCTATTCCCATTAACAAATTTCTCTTTCCATTAATTTGGTTGTCATATTCTGTTCCCAAAGCAATATTTTCTTGGTCGTCTTGAAAAAGGAAACGTTTATTTTTGTAAAACATTCCATCATTATAAGCAACAAAAGCGAAATTACCTTTGATGGTTAATCTTTGAGTGGGCCAATTCGTACCAATACCAACTTGCATATTTACGGAAGTATCTCCCAAAGAAACTGTAAAATTTCTTACTGATTTAGCATTATGACCAATAGCAATTGAACCACTAATATTAGCAGCATTAGCTCCTAATGTACTTACATAAGTTCCGATGAAAACATTACTACTGCCCGATGAAACCGTTGTACCTGTACTTCTACCAATAAAAATATTTGAAGTTCCTGCTCCAAGACCAAAACCTGCGTATGAACCTAAAAGCGTATTGCTATCTCCGTAATTACTTCCCCCTGCATTGAATCCGAGATAGGTATTATCATCGCCATGAGGATTTGAGAAATTACCGAATCCAGCATTTGAACCAACGAATGTATTACGATTGGATTTATAATAAAACCCCGCACTTTGTCCCAAGAAGGTATTATTAATACCCGAAACATTATTAAGACCCGAGGAATTACCTACGAAAGTATTATTAGCTCCAGCCACAGTTGTCTGATTATAACCACTGTACTTACCAATGAAAATATTTTCACTACTTGTGGTAAGATTATAACCGCTTCGTTCGCCTAAAAGAATATTATTTAGTGAAGTGCTTAATTTATAACCTGCTTCCTGACCGATGGCAATATTATTATTTCCTGAAACAGAGGTTACTGAAGAGGAGAGTCCAGCATTTTTGCCAATAAATATATTAAAATCTCCTGAAGAAGTATACCTGCCAGCATTATCTCCAATGCCAATATTATAAGTCCCCGATAAGTTATTGGTTGTAGAGGCAGCTAAAGCAAGATAACCCACGGCAACATTATTGGTTCCCGTAGTAACATTTTGAAGACTACTTGAACCAATACTTGTGTTATAGCTTCCTGCTGTATAAACTGTTGCATTTCCTACACCAGCACTGGAGCCTATAAAAACATTATTAATTGCCGCCTTATTATAAAATCCAGCAGAATTGCCCATAAAGGCATTGTTTGAGCCAGTTGTGTTATTAGTACCAGCCGATACTCCTACAAATGTATTGCCATAATTCTGAAAACTTAAAGTACCATTAGAACTTCCTCCTGCATAATGCCCAATAAAGGCGTTTGAAGAATTAAACGCAGTCGAACCGCCAGTTGCCACCATCGAAGAACCTGCACTGTAACCATATCTTACGTTGTAATAGCCTATAAGATTTGCATTATCAGAAACATCAACACGGTTAAAATTTTGAGAAAATACTGACTGAGAAATCAATAGCAAGGCTGTTACTATTTTTAATAAAATAAAAGAATAATTTTTCATAATTATTGGAATTTAAAATTTGACATAAAAAAGGAGAATGAACCATATCATTCTCCTTACAAACTTATCCAACTAAACAACTATTATTCAATTTGTTACCTAGTTTTTGAGCTATTATTTAGTTTGTGGCAAATTTCTATAATCCATCAATTTTTATATCCAATTTTCCCGTTGCTTTAATTACCGCAATGATTGAATTGGGAGTCATGTAAACCTTATCAGGAGTCAAATCTATGATACTTCCATTAAGTGTTACACCTTTTGAGACTTGCTTATTCAAATTGGCTTGCACCTGTTTTTTCATATCATCAATTTGTCCACCGATGTTGAAAGTCATGGCTTGTTTCATGTTTTTTGTGAACATACCTTGAAATAACCAGCTGGCTGTACCCACCAAGAAATTCTTGGTTTTGAGGTCGTAATCGAAATTTTCTAAAAAAACTGATTTGGTGGCGGGGTCATAGGCGGGTGTACCTTTGAAATAGATTTTACCGTTGATATTGCCCGCCAACCCTGATTTAATTACCATTTTATCACCATCGCCATAGACATCAATATCGGTTACTTTGACATTGTATTTTCCATCTTTGAAAGAGAAATTTTGTCCCACTAACGTATCACCCGTCAGTTTTGCGGCTTCACTCAATGGAATTTCTGCGATGATTCCTACCTTGAAATCATCCGCAATTTGATTCACTAATTTTAAATTGGGAACGGTAACAACGGGCGTAAATAAAGGCTTTGCTCCCGTGATGGTTTCGGTATATGCCAAAATTCCGATGGTAGCTTTTACTTTATTATTGACCGATGTCAGCGGTGTCATTTGTAATTCGGTGGGCGTTATTTTCAACCAAGTACGATATTTTTCAGAAAGTAAATAAGGTTGCATGGCAGTATTCCAAGCCTGAACGATGTACTTTTTGATTTCAACATTCTTGCGAACCGCATCATCTAAAGCCTTCAAAATAGCGTCCTGTTTTGAATTTAAGGCTCTTTCCACTAAACCTGCCACTGAAATATCAAAACCAGCTAATCTAACGGTTGGTTTTTTTATCCAATCATAACCAATGGGAAAACTCTGAACGTTGGCTTCCCAATTGGGAGCAATGGAGAATTTTGAGCCAAATTTTACGTTGAATTCAAAATTTAATTCTTGCGGAGTGATACTCATACCCATAACTTTATAACCAACTTTTGCCCAAACTTTCAAAGGAACGGTAAAGGTAAAAGCCTGATCCTGAGTAGTTACGACAATATTCTCCCGTTTATAGACCTTACACATAAAGTTGTCGTAATTGTTATCGTCCATTGAATTATCTTCAAAAACCAAATCTTTGACGTTTGCATTTATCTGACGTTCCACGTCTGCCATTGATATTTCAAAAGGGATTCCGATAGTCGAAACGTTTTTTTCCACTTGTTTTCCTTTATAAAGATAAGATTCTTTGGGAGCTTCGGGATTAGACTGAGTAACGGTTGTTGAAGCACCTCCTCCTACTCCACTCGAAGAATTTGTACTTGGGTTTGAACTGGCACAGCCTTGTAAGATGGTGGCTACGGTTAGGATTATTAGGGTTTGTTTCATTTTGGGGTAATGAGCGATGAGAAGCACCATCATCGGCTTTGCTTTTTTACAAATATACTTAAATTGTCATTTTATTAACGTGTATAGTCAGACTAAAATATAATTTCGTTTTGAAAAATTCATTAAAAATAAATACGTGGTAAAGTTCAGCAATTGAGTTGGCTAAACTTTACCAAGTATAAATTTAATTTTCCTTTCTAATTATTGAGCTTTAATTTTCCACCATTTAAAAATTTAAGTTGTCCATTTTCAGTTAATGTTTTCACATTGGGTGTAATGGCATTTATCGTAACGGTATGCCCTAAATTTATAGTAGCATTGGTAGTAGCTGACGGAATAACGCCACAACCCCACGTCAAGGGAGTTGTCCAATCGCCAGTAAGTTGAGATTGTATGCCGCTAACCGTTGGGCAATCTTCTTTGTAAATCTTGAAATCATCCTGAACTACTCCATTGATGTCTAAAAACTTGACGGTGAGGAAGTTGGCTGTAAAATCCAAGATTAATGAACCACGAGTTGTTGCCAAGTATTTTGCCGTCATCGCTGGGTGAGGCCACGGTGTCTTTGGCGTTATAACTCCTCCTTGACCTGAATTACCACAAACAACATAAACCGTTCCCACGCCACCAGTGGCATATTTTTTGTAGTAAGGGGTAATATTCCCAGTGGTATTATTTAACACCATTGTATTTAGAAATGTACCTGACGTACTTGATGCACCTGTATGCCCCCTCAATAGTAGGGAACGCTCATACACGTGGCTATGCCCCGACAACACTAAATCAACATTATTGGCTTCAAGAATGGGAAGTACATATTGCCTGACATCGAATGAAGGAAGGTCATTTACACTGTCATCGCTGTCGTGTGTCCCTTTTGTATAGGGTGGATTATGAAAATAACAGACTACAAACTTTTTCATATTAGCTTGTAAATCAGATTGTAACCAACTGTACATGGCAGCATTAGTATTTGCTCCCCAAGAATCTAAAACCACAAAATGGGCATTTCCATAATCATAAGAATAGTATTTCTCGGTATTTGATGCGATTCCACCCAATTGAGCCGTGGTGGGCATGGTAAAAGCATCAAAATATGCCCAAGCTGTAGTCAAGGTGGCGGCAGATTGATAGGGCTGATTACCATAATCATGATTGCCAGGACTCGGGAAGAAAGGAAGGCTTTTAAGAAGCTGGGTGTGTACATTGAATACATTATCAGTATATTCAGTTGCCGTTCCAGAACCATACGCATTATCACCGAGCCAAAGCCAAAAATCGGCGGGTGTTGCCCCTACGTAAGTTTGATAAGCATTTCGGACTGCAATTTGATCGGGATGACCAGCCGAAGACACTCCATAATCACCCGTTACCCAAACCTTAAAGTTGGATGAACCCGATGCAACTCCCGTTTTGAAGAAATTATTGCCATCACCCTGAATAGGTGTAGTACTCGTCCCGATTCGGTAAAAATACTTTGTATTTGCAGCAAGTCCAGTTGTTATTTGCACTTCATGTTCGGTTGAAACCGTTGCATTACTCGCAAGTGTCCCGTAAGCCAATGTAGTTCCAAAATCAACTTGACTGTTACTGGCAATATCGGTTTGCCATCTGACGGTTATTGAATTGGGAGAAAGCATTTGTAGGTATGCCCCTCTGAGTACAACGGGCGTTGGACCTGCTATGTTATTATTAGTTAGCCTCAGATTGAAGCTAATATCAGAACTACCTGGCAAATTTTGATGTATTTCAACGGCAATCACATTATTTCCAACCACCAAGGGTGCAAGATTAAGAGCTGCCGCAGTCCAAGCGGTTTCAGTCGGGGTTCCTCCGTCTCCCGATGCAAAAGGAGCTAAGGTTGAGAATAAAATAGTTCCTGTGGGCATATTCTGCCGATAAACTTCAACTCCATTCAAATACACTACGGCTCCGTCATCACAAACTAAATCTAAGGAAAGTGCTGATGGAATTGAAGCGAGGGTAAATGCCTTTCGGAAGTAAGTGCTTATATTTTTTGAAGATGCGTTACCTCCAAAACCTACTACGGTCTCTTCATCATCGTCTCCGTATCCCAACTCCGCATTTCCCGATGCCCAACTTGCATCATTAAAAGCCGTTGTTCGCCACGTTGTTCCTTGGTCTGTATTGAAAACAAGGTATTTCCAAGCAACATTATTGGCTTCGATGTAGGAAGTCAAAGTTGTTTGTCCAAAAAATCTAAAATTGAAACTGATATCGGAACTCGTTAAAGAATTTTGGTGAACTTCAACGGATATTACATTTCGACCAGTTTGTAATGCACCCAGTAAGATTGGACTTGAAGGAATGGTTGTCCAAGCATTTTCGGCGGGAGTTCCTCCGCTTCCCGAGGCAAAAGAGGCGAATGTAGTGTATGAAATAGTTCCTGCGGGCATATTTTGCCGATACACTTCAATTCCATTCAAATAAACTACCGCACCATCATCAACCAATAAATCAAAAGTAATGGCTGAATAATTGGCTGGATTTACCACGTTAAATGCCTTTCGGAAATAAGTTGTGGTGAATTTATTGAGGGAGTCCATCCCATAACTTACTGTGGTTACTTGACCGTCTGGACCAGCGGGATCTCCATATCCCAATTCTGCATTTCCCGCTGCCCAAGTCAAATCATTAAAAGCCGTTGCCCTCCAAGCCGTCATTTGGTCAGATCCATTATCAAGGTACTTCCATTTTGTACCCGCTGCAATAAAAGTGTCTGTTGCTCCTTGTCCAACATACGAGACCAAGAGCAACATCATTAGTAAAAATGTTGTCTTCATTATATTGATTTTTTAGTTACAGTATGAGTAAAAATTACTAATAATCAATGACTTATGCAACAAAAATTTTACTTAATTTTTACTTTTGTCGCTCCATATCCGAACTTCTCTTTTTGGGCATCTTCAAAGTATTGAACATTTTTATTCCCTGAAAGCCGTTTATGAATGGCATCCCTCAAAATTCCGTTTCCAACTCCGTGAATAAAAATAATTTCGTCCATGCCGTTGGCAATGGCGGCTTCAAATTGACGTTCAAAAGTGGACATTTGCAGCGACATTATTTCGGAATTTGTCATCGCCCAAGCGTCTGGCGTAAGGATTTCAATGTGTAAATCAACCGTCAAAGCGGGCTTTATGGGCAAGGTCATTACTGGAATTGGTGTTTGTTTTTCAAACATTTGTTCCACAATTTTCGCAGGGTCAATATTAAGATTTACGGGTGTAACCGAATCCTCAGCATCCAACTGGAAAAGATGGGCATCTTGATTCAAAAGAGGGGCTTTCGATTTATTTTTAAAGAAAGTATTTACCCTAAATTTGAGCTTTTTGATAATAGGTTCGGGCAGTTTCATGAATGCTAAACGAAACAAGAAAGCTTGAAAAGTAAACGTTCCCCATTCTTCAAAATCTTTCACTAAAATATTTTGAACTTTTAGCGTTGTTTTAGCTTTCAAAGTACCTGCCGCCAAGCCTTTGTGATGCGGGTCTGAGCCAACGGAGAGCATAAAAGGCAATTCCCAATCCGTATTATTGATGAGATATTGCGATAATTCACGGTCATTATTTGGTACAAAAGCCATGTAAATTCCCCGATTTGCTAAGATTTCCGAAACGGGCGAACGTCTGTCCATAATCTGGGGTTCAATCCGAGATGCGGGTGTTGGGTTAAACACTTTTTGCTCCATTTCGTGAATAACCACCACGTCAGAGTATTTTACAGGAATCGAAAAACCATCTTCAATCTCTATTTCAATCAGCCCATTGCCTAATATTTTCGTAACGATTCCTTCCTCACGACCTCGCATGAGGCGTACTCTGTCTCCTATGTTCATATTTTCTGTTTATTAATACCCACCCAAATACTTCCTCATAACCCATTCCACGGTCATCAACGCCAAAATCAGAAAGAAAAACCAACGTAAACTTATCATTTCTTTTAAATCTTCGGTGGCATCAATTTTCTCGGGAACTTGGTGATTCAAAATTGTTTTCTTGATTTCTTCTAATTGATTATTCTTGAAAAACTTACCGCCCGTTTTATTGGATAATTGTCTCAAAACATCAAAATCGGCAGTCAGATTTTGGTTTTCTAATTGCACATCTTTTATCACAAATTCCCCCGTTGAAAGTTCCGCTTTACCCAAAACTGTCGTACTCGCACGGTAGCGATACACACCTGCAGGAAGCGAACTCAATTCAAATTTTGTATTGTCGGCGGTTGTTGTATAAGTAAAATTTCGAGCTACTCCCTTCTCATCTTTTATTTCTAATTTGATGGGTAAATTATAGAGTTTTTCGTAAATGGCATTATATATTTCGGTTTCAAAAACTACTTTTTCACCCAATACAAATTCGGTATTTATTGGATAAACTCTCAACTTACGTTTGTCATCTTTGGCAGAAATGTATTGCAAGGTTTTCAAGACAATATCATCCACAACTTCTTGTTTATCAGATACTTGAAACTCTTCCAAACGCCAAGACCATAAACCCTCACCCATGAAAATAGCGGATTTTTTTACGCCCGTATTCACGACTAAAAGTGGCTTTTGCGTTTGAACTGCCCCTACTTTTTGGTACAATAAAACCTCTGAATTGGGCAGTAATTTAAACTCACCAAATGGAACGGAGATTTGGGGTAACTTTTTGATAATTTCCATCTTTTCAGGCTCGAAATTCAAGGCTTTGAAGTTGGGATTATAGACCGCCGTTACCTTATCATTTTGCCCCGCTTGCGAACTTATTTGCATCACTTGATTCAGCTGATTCAAATAACTCGTCCCCGACTGATTGCCTAAAACAAACATCGTTGGCGTACCTTTATCAATCAGTGGTTTGAAAACACTGGCATACGTATTGAAATAATCTGGAAGTTGATGAAGGATTAATATATCGTAATTTTTGGATGAAATATCAGGGCTTGAATTTTCCGTCAAAACCTTGATATTTAACTCATAATTTTCATTTTTCTCAATAATACTTTTCAAAGCCTTCACGTCTGGATGCGGTGCAAGGGCGAGCAAAAGAATCTTCTCTTTACCATCAATCACTTCCACATAAACATCTTGACGATTATTGCGATTTGAAAATTCTCCACTCAAAAAATCAACCTCAATCACCAAATGCTGAACCCCAATTTGATTAGCAGTTGAATTGAAAGATACCGTTTTTAAGTCATCATTTCGCTTGAAAACTAATGGTTGTTTTTCTAAAATCTTACCGCCTTGTATCAAATACACATTTGCACTTTTTCCAGAAAAACCAAAAGAAGACACATCAACTTGAATTGGAAATTTATTGCCTAAATACGCTACTTTATTGGCATAAACAGCTTTAACTGCAATGTCTTTTTTAGGAATGGTATCACCCAAACCAATGGAATGAACGGCAAAACTAAAATTCTCAGAAGCGGGTGAAAGTCCTTGATTGGCAATACCGTCTGAAATCAATACTACATCCGTAAGATTTTCTCCTTCAAAAGCATTTTTTACCCCCGAAAGCATACCCGAAAGATTGGATATTTTCTTGTTAAATTTCAGGTTATCAAGGCTTTGATTAGTTTCATCATCCAAAGAAGCAAATGAAACATTGAATTTCTCTGATTCTAATTCCTCTTTCAGTTTTAATAAACCTGTCGTCAAATCGGTCAAAGTTTTTTGACCCGCAACCAAAATTGATTGTGAATTATCCAAGGCAAAAACAACGGTTTTCTTTTGCGTAGTTTGCGTTAATTGGCGTATCAAAAAGTTCAATAGTAAAAGGCATAACAAACTAACCGACAAGAACCGAAAGGCACTCATTAGATAGTTTTGCGTTTTAGTCCAATTTGTATTTTTTTGATATAATGCAAAAGCATAAAGCCCTCCAACCAACAAACAAAGTGGCACAAACCAAGGAGAAGATTGAAAAAGAAAATCGAATTTCATAAAATTAAGTTAACATTCCACCATCCACTTGAAGCACTTGTCCAGTGATGTATTTTGACATATCCGAGGCTAAGAAAACACAAGCATCCGCCACTTCTTCGGGTTGTCCTCCTCTTTTCAAAGGAATAGATTTTGTCCATTCTGCCGTTGCCTCTGGTTTCAATTCGCTGGTCATTTCGGTTTCGATAAACCCTGGTGCAATGGCGTTTGAACGGATATTTCTTGACCCTAATTCAAGGGCTACTGATTTCGTAAAACCAATGATTCCCGCCTTTGAAGCCGCATAATTGGCTTGTCCAGCATTGCCACGAATCCCTACAACGGAGGTCAAATTGATGATTGAACCTGATTTTGCTTTCATCATGGGCTTGATGGCAGCTTTGGTCAAATTGAAAACTGATTTCAAATTTACTTGAATGACAGAATCCCATTGTTCCTCCGACATCCGCATCAACAAACCATCTTTGGTGATGCCCGCATTATTTATTAATACATCAATTGTGCCAAAATCTGCCACCACCGATGCCATCAATTCCTCGGCTTGTTTATAGTCGGAAGCATCCGAGCGATAACCTTTTACTTTCCCGCCAAAAACCTCCAATTCAGCCACTAATGCCTCTCCCTTTTCTACGGATGAAAGATAAGTAAAAGCAACATTTGCCCCTTGTTGAACCATTTTTAGGGCAATTGCCCGACCGATGCCCCGTGAAGCACCCGTAACTAATACTACTTTGTTTTGTAATAACATTTTTTCAGTGATCAATTAACAGTTATCAATTATCAAAACATTTTCTTAAATCTGTTTTGCACTCAAAAATAATACAATGGTCTATGGGAACAAAATATATTGAGGATTCCAGATTTAGACTAATTACCTAATATCCAGAATTTAGATTAAAAAATAATCATTTAGTTAACTGATTATCAGTTACTTATAACCGAGTCAAGTAAATAAATGCTTAACAAACTTATTTTTAATTCAATCCATTTATTATCTTTGTCCATCCACATTTAAGCATACATTTCATGAAAAAAATTATCCTTTCCACAATAATACTGTTTTTTATTACACATAATTTGATAGCTCAAACGCCTGATAGCACTCAGATTACAGTACCGAAAATAGGTGTCGATACTACTGGTAACAACGTTCCTGACGATGATGATGCCAATTTCCCTTCCACAGATTCTCTTTCAAAACTACCGCATTATTTTTATAGTATCGGTTTAGACGGCACAATGAGTTCAGGAAATGTTAATCGACAACTTTTGAATATACGCATGACTTTGAACCATGAAAATCCGAAAACTATTTGGGGATTTTTCACTTCTCCAAAGTTTCAGTATGGTACAAATTCCGATATTTTACAGGAACGAGAGCTTTTTCTTGATTTCAATAATACCTTTTTCTATTCCCAAAGTGATGTTTATGGCTTACTTTTTGGAAATTTTGAACAAAGCAATATTCGTAAAATCAATACTCGTACCAACGTAGGTATTGGCATTGGTTGGCGGATTTTGGGTGGCAAAAGAACCCCTAAATCGCACGTTAAATTGAGTGTCAGTAATGCCATCTTACACGAAAAAACAGATTTTATAATCAAACAAGACAGAGAAGTTTTCAGAAACTCTACTCGACTGAGAATCAGTGTTGATTTAATTCCTAACCAATTAATTTTCAACAGTACAATATTCTTTCAACCTTCTTTGAATGACAATTATCTCCGTTGGAATTCACTTTCATCTTTGAGTTATAAGGTGGGTAAACACATAGCTTTTTTGGCTTCCTTAGATACCATTTATGAAAATTTTAACATCGTTGGGATTCAAAATTCTCAGGTAAATGCCACCGTTGGATTAACATACAGCGGCTCAAATTAATGCTAATATTTGAATATTAAGTCCTAAAAGTTAGGTTATTACAAAACTTTCAGTTATTTTTGAAAGTGTAAATATCAAACGCCCGCCACTATTTGATAAACGCCCAAAATCTGCCCGCCAAAGGATTTAAAAGAAAAATCTATCTCCTTAAATATTTCGTAATTTGTGTACTTATAATTTGGCACGAAATATGAGCAAAATATCTTGGGGAATTCCCTTACTTAATAATCCGTAAAATTATGAAACAACTATGTTTAGCAATTAGCTTGCTGGCATACTCGGGCTATGCCAACGCCTTTCCCATTCAATTAACTGCCAACGATGCCAAAAATGAGCCTGATAGAATGTTCAAATTCAATCAGCAAGTGCCTACCGCAAAAGTTGAAATACCCAAAGAACAAGACGAATTACCAAAACTCAAAGTAGAGTCTTCTAAAACTCCGTTCGACCCAACCAAAAATGCAAATACCGTAACTTGTTTCAATAACAAATCGGGCATTGGTCTTGTGCAAAGTAAGGATTTAGAAGGTCGTGATGTCTTGGCTTTTCCTTTGGACAGACTTCGTAATAATGTACGCTACGGTTTTGTGGAGAATTACAAACAAGGTTTTTCTCGGATAAAAAAAGATGGCGTTTGGGGTTATTTGAATCTCTGTGGAGACGAAGCCATTGCCTGTCAATACGAAAAAGCTGAACCTTATAATGATGGAAAAGCATTAGTGAAACGTCAGAATTGGCTTTTTATTAATACCATTGGAAACGAAAGCGATGAATTTCAGAATATCGTTGATGCTAAAGCCCTTTCAAAAGGTTTGAGTTTAGTTAAATTCAAAAACAATTTAATGGCTTTGATTGATAATAATTTTGATAAAACCTTAAAACCAGTTTCCGCTTTCTACGATGATATTATCGTCTTGAATGACAATACCTTAGCCGTAAAAGTCAATGCAAAATGGGGCGTTTTCAAATTAGGAGAGGGAGCAATCGCCGAAGCAAATTATGATTTAATTGAGCCTTCGGGGAAAGATAATTTATTCAAAATATACCTCAACAAAAAGGTCGGATTGATAAATACCAACGGTGAGATTCTCTGGAAACCCGAATTTAATGTCATTACGGACGTTGATGCTTATGGCTTTGTGAAAGGAATCAGTGAAACGAGGCAACAATTAATTAATATTAACGATTTTAGGGTTAGTAAAATTTACAAACAAATTAGTGATTTTGATGGTCGTGGTATTGGCATCATCCGAGGTGATAATGAATTATTTGGCTTGATTGATAAAGATTTAAAGACGGTTTTAGAACCCCAATTCAACACGATGGGTGCCATTGGTGAATTTGAATTAGTGCCTGTGAGCAAAGAAGTAGCTGGGAAGGGCATTAAATACGGTTTTATCAATCTAAAAGGCGTTGAAATTATCCCCTTAGAATATGAATCAGTGGGTAAAATTAATAAAAAAGGTCTATTAGTCGTAAAAGAAGCCGTTAATTGTAATTTAGATGAAAAAGGTAAAAGAATTAGCCCTTGCAAAGCCGATAAAGTAATTGATGTCAATGGAAGCACCGTTATTTTACCCATTACTAAATACCCAGATGCAGGAAAAATCAATTACACCGTTACCGATTCGATGGTTCATAATTGCATAGTTGTCCGTGCTTATAAAAACAACGATAAGAATAAAAGTGCCAAATTCATGCTCGTGCGGGGTGAAGATTTCAAAGTAATCACGCCCGAACCTTTTGATTTTGTGCAAGCCGTAAGCAAACATCAATTCTTTATTGTTCGTCAAAATGCATTGTGGGGAACGTTGGACACTACGGGCAGATACTTAGCAAAATGCCAGTTCAAGGCAATTTTACCCACTTCAGAAGACTATTATTTAGTGCAACACGAAAACGGAAAATACGGATACCTTGACCCACGTGGTAAAATACAAATAACCCCTGATTATCAAACACTTGAACATTTCAAAAATGGTTTAGCGGTTGCTTCAAAAGGTGAAAATCAAGTGGGACTTATCAATAAATTTAACGCTAAGATTCTTCCTTTTACTTTCAAAGAGGTCAAATTTTCTGACGTTACGAAAGAATATGTTGTTACCGACAATAATGATAATCGCTTTACGCTTAACCAACAAGGAGAATGTACGCAGAATTGTAAAGACTTGGAGGCAATTAGGATTAAGGCTAATAGTGTACAGAAGTAATATCAAAATTCGTTTTTCGATGTTCGGAAAAAATCATTTCACAAATCCGAACATCAAAAAACAAATGTCAAACATCAGATTTTTTCGCTTTTCCTCCGCCCAAAAAAGGACTATCCAGCAATTTTTGAACACCCTCAAATGGAACAACCGATTTATTATAACCATAGGTGACTGATAATGAATGAGTTTTATTATTATCGCCCATCACCATATCAACATCGTGCATCGTTAGCTGACAAGGATGTTCATACCCACAGGCATGAGAGATTTCAAGAACTTCTTTGTTTAGGTTTTTTACGTAATTATAAAAACGCTCACTCTTTAAAGTTGGGTCGATGCCATTTTGTGTCCACTTTTTAGAAGTCGCCACTCCCGAAGGGCAATTATTAGTATGGCAAATCTGGGCTTGAATACAGCCAATAGAAAGCATTGATTCTCTGCCCACATTTACCAAATCGCAACCCATCGCAAATGCCATTACTACTTTTTCTGGGAAACCCAATTTGCCCGAACCAATGAAAACAATCTTATCCGCCAAATCATATTTTTGAAAAATCCTATAGACTTTCGTAAAACCATAATTGAAAGGTAAAGACACGTGGTCGGCAAAGGCGTGGGGAGCTGCACCCGTGCCTCCTTCTCCCCCATCAATGGTAATAAAGTCAGGACCTTTTCCCGTTTTGACCATATACTGAGCCAATTCTTCCCACATTTCCATTTTTCCAACTGCCGACTTTATTCCTACTGGCAAGCCCGTATTTTCAGCCATTGATTCTATGAAATGTACCATTTCTGGGATAGTCGAAAATTCCGAATGAAAAGCGGGAGAATTAGCATCTTTACCCATCGGAATATGGCGAATATCAGCGATTTCTTGGGTAATCTTTGCGGCAGGAAGAACACCTCCTTTTCCTGGCTTTGCTCCCTGAGAAAGTTTCAATTCTAAGGCTCTTACAAATGGATTATCAGTAGTCATTTTCATCAGTTTTTCCATAGAAAATTTACCATCGTCATCCCGCACGCCAAAGTATGCCGTACCAATATTTACAATAACATCTGAGCCGTATTTATGATAAGGAGAAAGCGAACCTTCGCCCGTATTGTGATAACATCCAAATTTCAAAGCCCCTTTATTGAGCGATTCAATGGCTTTTGCAGACAATGAGCCAAAACTCATCCCTGAAATATTGACCACAGAAAATGGTTTGTATTGGCGTTTACGTTTGTGATATTCGCCGATGGTTTTAGCACAAGGAATGGCACTTGGGTCTTTTTTATTCGGATGATTGTCGGGTAAACGATGACCCAACATGGCGTGCTTGATGAAGATATAACCCACCGAATTAAAGTCTTGGTCAGAGCCGTAGCCTTGAAGGTTATTTTCCTGTTTGGCAGAGGCGTAAACCCAAGCTCGTTCACCCCGATTGAAGGGTAATTCTTCACGGTTATTAGCCACCAAATATTGCCTAATTTCAGGACCAATTTTTTCGAGCATATACCGTAAATGTCCAATTACGGGAAAGTTATGCTGAATGGTGTGTCGGGTCTGCAAAACGTCTCGAATTGCCAAAATGATTAACCCAATGGGAATTATTAGCCAGTAAATCATAATTATTTTGGTTTGTTGAAATTTGCCAATTTTAAAATATTTTATTTTAAAAAACTCAATCTTTTTCGCCCGAAATCTTCTCCTGACTCAATGAAACGCCCCCCGATATAATCATTTTCATCACGTCAGAAGTTGGCATATTCAAATGCGTTACGCTACTTATTGGCACGATAAACATTTCGCCCGAAAAAGCGTAAGAATGTGGACAATAAACCATGACAGAACCACTTTCAATGTTCACAAAATTAAGGTCGGATTGAGTAATAAAGCCTATCTTTTGGATACCATTTTCTTTATTCAAAGTAATCCTGACGGGTTGGTTAAATTTCTTTTTATCCCCAACAAATGCTTCTACAAGGTCTTTTAAAGAAAAATAAATCAAACGAACCAAAGGTAATTTGGCAAGTGTATCTTCAAAGATTTTGAGAACGGGTACAGAAATAAACGTTGCTCCCAAAAAGCCCACAATCATGATAATGGCAACCATCAATAACAAACCCGTACCCCTGAAATAGAAGTAAAAGTTTTGGTCGAGGGAGTCTAAAAGGTTGAAAATAATGTAGCCCGTAATATAAACGGGAGCGAGCAAGAGTAAACCTTTGACAAAAAAACTAAACAGTTTTGCGGATATTCGCTTGTAATTGAAGGACATTTTCGATACTAATTATGACTTTGTTTTTAGGGTATATTACGTTGTATTTTACTTCTAAAATTTTCTTTTCCTTCGGTCTGAGTCTGAAATTCCAAGCCAAACGTCCACGGGTAAAATCCATTTCAGCATCCGAACTTTCCAAGATTTCCAGTTCAACAGCGGGGTCTTTGGTGGAAGGTAATAAATCCTCCACCTTCAATTTGAGCGATACATTTTTCGGGTTCTTGAATTCGATACGATAAGCCCTATATTCATGGACTTTTTTGTCAATAATTACTTTGGTATTGCCCGTAATTTTACGTTTTATTTCAATCTTTTCATTGTTTGAAATATTGACATACAACGTATCTCGACCCACTTTTGCGGGTTTCAAAACCGTTTTAGAATGGATTTGAGCATATAAAGTAGAATCTATTTGCCACAAAAAAGTACAAACAAAAAGAAGACGAAAAGCCGATGTGTTGAGTAAGTTTTTCAAGAGATTATATGGTTGTTTTAAAGTTCGTGGCGGCAAAGAAAATAATTATTGAGATTTGAATTGTTGAATTGTCGATAATGCATACATATATTCTCAATAAACGTTTTTTTACTTAAAATATGTTTTTAAAAATCCGTTTTCATCTTTGTTGCGAAGCATCCGTTAAATCCGTGTTCCAATTGCACACTCTCGAAATCAAAACTTATTTGTAATTTTACTCAATAGAAATTT